>JASFKW010000065.1:0-19865 GCA_050118435.1 Gammaproteobacteria bacterium
CCCGGCTGATGTGAGCAAAACAGACCGGCTACAGTTGCTTGTGTACAAGGACGGTGCCCTCGCGGGACAGACGACAGTTAATGGTCAGCCCCCCGTTGCATGGGCAGGCGGGGATCAGATAGCGGAGTGCACGAGTCACGGCGGAGGGGCTATTGTGGAACTCGATGCAACCGGTTCAAACGATCCCGATGGGGACACGCTGAGCTTCTCGTGGACCGCCCCTGGGATCACTTTTGATGACCCAAACAGTCCGACGCCCTCCGCCTTCTTCCCTCTGGGTGATACTGAGGTGACTTTGAGTGTGGCCGATGGTTCCCTCTCGCCCCCTCAGAAGGATGTCATCACCGTCACGGTACATGACACCACTCCACCAGTGCTTTCGATCCTGCCTGATGTCACCATTGGATGTGACGAGACTGTCCCTGACCCGGTCAGTCCGGAGGTTTCGGACAATTGCGATCCCAACCCGCAACTTGTTTCATATACAGAAAACCGCCAGGACGATGCGAGTTGCCCGTCAGCTTACACACTCACAAGGACCTGGACTGCGCAGGATAACTTTGGGAACACTGCAAGCGGCTCGCGGCAGGTGTCGGTGGTGGATATAGTTGCACCGGCGATTGAATGCAATGCACCAGATGCCATCATCCCACCGCAAGCTCCTGTTTCCTTTATTGCGACAGCGACTGATAACTGTGACGAAGCGCCTTCTCTTGGAATCACAGAATATGATTGCTTCAAGTTTACTAAAAAGGGGAAGCCTGTCGACAAGAAGGAGTCATGTGTTGTTAACATAACCGGAAACACCATAAGCATCTTGGATTCGGGCGGTGTAGGTGACCACATTTCCTGGGTCGTGCGGGCGACTGATAATTGCGGGAATGTTGCTGAAGATACATGTGAGGTAGAAGTGAGGAATCCGGGCAAACCGTAATTCAATCGAGATAGAGAGGCCCTCAGGGGCTTTCATCGCAACGCCGGCCGCAGTCATCTGCCGTCGGTCACCAACCAAGCGGTCCTAGCGGAGCGGACGTACTTCGTCAGTTGCGGCGCTGCGGCGTGATTCCAGTAAGCGACGAGAACTTCGGAAGGCGAAATCGACGGGAACGCGAGGGGGCCACGGGGGATGCGTCCAACGTAGTCAAGATGATGACTGCGTGTTCCGGCCCATGACGGACGGGATTCTGGTGCGATGGCGGACACCGTTCCGGTGGCATGGCGGACGGGATTCCGGCCGGATGGCGGACACTTTCGGCGCTGGAGCGGAAGGGTGTCCGCCATGATTTCGGAACGCTGCCCGCGCTAGCCGGCACGAGGCTGGCAGCCCTTGCCAGCCGCCTTGGGGCGTCTCGACGCAAGCCTTTATTACCGCCATCCTTGGCTCTTTTTGCATGAGGGAGCGAGGCGGTGGCTCAACAGAGGCTTGCGATGCACAAGATCAAAGACATACTCCGACTTCACCTGTTGGGCGGCGTGACGAGTTGCCGGCGGATCGGGCGGGCCGTGGGTTGCGGCAAGACGGCCGTCTCGCAGTGCCTGCAGCGGGCCGCCGCGGCTGGGCTGACGACGTGGGAGGCGGTGGCCGCGCTCGATGAGGAGGCGCTCGAGCGACGGCTGTATCCAGCCGCTGCAGCGAAGCCGACGGCAACGCGGTGCAAGTCCCGCCCGTTGCCGGACTGGACGCGGGTGCGCGACGAGCTGGCGCGGCGCGGTCACCACGTCACACTGATGCTCTTGTGGACGGAGTACAAGGCCGAACATCCGGACGGTTATCAGTACTCGCAGTTCGCCGAGCTGTTTCGTCGCTTCGAGAAGAAGCTCTCCGTTGTACTGCGCCAGCAGCATCGGCCGGGCGAGAAGGTGTTCGTCGACTTTTGTGACGGGATCGCACTGACGGATCCGGTGACGGGCGAGAAGATCCCGACTCAGCTGTTCGTCGCGGCGCTCGGCGCGAGCTCCTACACGTTCGCGACGGCGACGTTCTCTCAAGAGCTGCCGGCCTGGCTCGACTGCCATGTGCGGATGTACGAGTTCTACCAAGGCGTCAGCGCTCTGACGATCCCGGATTATGTTCCCGGGAACATAATCGGGCTTCTGTGGCCGACACTGTTATGTAGCGGCAGCGTGTGATTTCGAGGCTTTCAGCGGTTTTCGCCCGTCTTATCGGCAACATAACGAGCTGGTCGTGGCATGGTGATCTCCCACTCTCATCGGGAGATTGTCATGCTGGAGAACTACTACATCCGCCCCGCGACGGTTGATCGCATTCGCGGTTCATGGATCGTCCCGGCGATTGAGCAATATGTCGCCTGGATGGCCGAGCAATGCTATACCGAGCGCAGTGTGCTGCGTCGCGTTCCCTTCCTGGTGCGCTTTGGAGAGTACGCGAAGGCTCGCGGCGCCAGCGAGCTTACGCACCTGCCCGAGCACGTCGAGCCGTTTGTGCGAGCCTGGATACGCGAGCACGCCCGTGGAAGAGGCCCGACTCGGGCACGCAAGGCCGGTCAGGAAGTACGTAACCCCATTTGTCAGATGCTGCGTCTGGCGGTTCCCGGTTACGTCGGTCCCGGTCGGCCGCACAAGCCCGATAATCCATTCGAGCGGCAGGCACCGCGGTTTTTAGCGTACCTGGTCGAGGAGAAGGGGCTTCGCCCCCGTTCGGTCCAGCAGTACCGCTTTCATCTGCGTCAGTTCGCGGCCTACCTGAAGCGGATCGGCGTCGACGATTTGACGAAGCTGTCGCCGACCGTGCTCAGCGGCTTCATTGCCGAGTACGGCCCACGGTTGGCCTGGACAACGCTTCGCAATGCCTGCGGGACGTTGCGCGTTTTTCTCCGCTACCTGCACCGTGAAGGTGTGCTCACCAAGGATTTCAGCTCATTGGTCGAGTTCCCGCAGTCGTATCGGCACGCCCACGTGCCACGCTCCATCAGCTGGGAACAAGTCGAGCAGGTGCTGGCCGCCGTCGACAGACGGTCCGCCTGCGGCAAGCGCGACTACGCGATGTTGCTCCTGCTCGCGACTTACGGGCTGCGGGCGTGTGAGGTCGCCGCGCTCACGCTTGATGATCTCGACTGGCGTAACGAGCGACTGAAGATACGTGACCGCAAAGCCGGCAACACCACCACCTATCCGCTCTCCGCGATGGTCGGGGCCGCGATTATCGACTACCTCAAGAACGCGAGACCCACCACGACGCATCGCGAGATATTCATGCGGACTGCAGCTCCGCTCGCTCCGATCGGGCACGCGGCGGTTGTTGCTCGCGCTGGCCACTTCATCCGTAAAGCCGGCATCAGCGTACCTCGCGCCGGCTCGCACGTGCTGCGGCACAGCTGCGTGCAGCGCTTGCTTAACGCTCACTTCTCTCTGAAGCACATCGGCGACTATGTCGGACATCGGAACGCCTCCTCGACCCAGATCTACGGCAAGATCGCGGTCGAGCAACTGCGCGAGGTCGCCATCGGCGATGGGGAGGACGTGCTATGAGCGCCCGCGTGTTTCAGAGCTTCCTGGGTCCCAACATCGCGCAGTTCCTCGCCTACAAGCGCTCCTTGGGGCGGCGCTACGATGTCGAGGAGAAGACGCTCGCGTTGCTCGACGTTTACTTGCTGAACAACAAGATCGGCAACCTCGCCGAGTTAACGCCAGCGGTAGTGGACGAGTTCCTGCTTTCGCGTCCACGGTCGCGTCCGAGAAGCTACAACCATCTGCGCTGCACCCTCGGGCGGCTGTTCTCGTACCTGGTCGATCAGGGGAAGCTCAGCACGACGCCTTTGCGATCGCCACCGCGTCGTGTCCGGTATCAGCGTACGCCGTTCATCTTCGATGCAGCCGCAGCCCGCCGGCTGCTCGCACTGGCCAAGACGCTTCAGGGCAGGGGCGGAACCCTTGACAGTGGCAGCACGTATTTCGCCCTCTTCGCTGTCCTGTATGGGCTGGGGCTACGCGTCGGAGAAGCGTGCCGGTTGCGTATCAAGGACGTCGATCTCGAACGGCAACTGCTCGTCATCCGGGAGACGAAGTTCTACAAGAGCCGTCTCGTGCCGTTCGGCCCCAAGCTCGGCGCCATGCTCGCCCGGCATCGGCGTCAACGGCAAGCAGCGCTTGCAGGCGCTCCTTTGGACGAGGCACCACTGTTCTCCCTGCGCGCCGGCCGGCCCATCAACCCCTGCACGGCCAGTCAAGTCTTTCATGCTCTGGTCCCCAGGCTACAGCTCAGGATCCCGCCCGGCGTATCGCCGCCGCGTCTACATGATCTGCGACATTCGTTTGCAGTCGGCGCGCTCACGCGCTGGTATCGGCAGGGCCTGGATCCGACGACCAAGCTCCTGGCGCTCTCGACCTTCCTGGGTCACGTCGACGTGAGCTCCACGGCCCTGTATCTGACCACGACTCCGGAGCTGCTCGAGCAAGCCAGCCGCCGCTTCCAGGCGTTCGCCGCGGCAACCAGGGAGGTGCTCTCATGACGACGCCCGCCCTCGGCTCGCTCGTTCAATCCTTCTTTACCGATCATCTGCCGGTTCAGAAGGGACTACGTCTGAGCTCGATCCGCAGCTATCGCGACACGATACGCTTGTTGCTGTGTTTCGTGGCCGAGCAGCGTCGCTGTCGGATCGCGAGGTTGTCGTTGGACGATCTGACCTTCAAGCAAGTGCTCGCGTTCTTGAAGCATTTGGAGCAGGAGCGCGGCAACGCCGTTCGAACTCGCAATCAGCGCCGGGCAGCGCTCAACACCTTCTTCGCTTACCTCGCCTTGCGTGCACCAGAGATGCTGGCGACCTGCCAGCAAATCGCCGCGATCCCGGTTAAGCGAACCTCCCTGCCCAATACTCACTACCTCGAGCGCGAGGAGGTCACTGCCCTGTTCCGCTCACTGCCTCGCCAGGGCCGCTTTGCGCTTCGCGATCGCGCGCTCTTGCTCTTTCTGTACAACACCGGCGCGCGGGCCCAGGAAGTCGCCGACCTGCGCATCGAGCATCTCGAGCTCGAGCCGCCGGCCAAGGCCCATTTGCACGGCAAGGGCGACACGTGGCGCGTCTGCCCGCTCTGGGACGAGACAGTGAAGCAGCTTCGGTGGCTCCTCACCGAGAGCGGCGCAGCCACGAAAGGACCCATGTTCCGTGCGCGTCGAAGCCAGCCACTGACACGCTTCGGGATCTACAAGATCGTCCGCCGTCATGCCGCTGCCTGGGATACCAGCGGTCCACAGCCTCGGCGTGTGACGCCACATCTGTTCCGGCACACGGCGGCCGTTCACTTGTTGGAGTCCGGCGTCGAGGTAAACGTCATTCGCGGCTGGCTTGGGCACGTCAGCCTCGATACAACGAACCGCTACGCTGAGCTGACACTGCGGGCGAAAGCCGAGGCGCTGCGGGCCTGCGAGATCGGTTCTGGTATTTCGGCGGCATCCCGCGCTCGCGCCGCCTGGAAGGACGACAAAACCTTGCTCGATTGGCTGAATGGCCTCTAACACGTTATGTGGCCAAACGCCCGCAGCCCGCCACTGAACACCATCGAGTAGTCGTCGTCGACCACATAACGGTGTCGGCCACAGAACCCGGACAACCTTCGCTCGGGCGTCAGCAAGGCCGATCGCGATACTGGGCCCGGCAGGCTCATCACCCAATGCTGTCACTGCAGGCGTGTACAACGGACGGCCGAACCTGGGGTTTGGGACTGGGTGCCGGCCTGGGTTGAGCGGATGCCGTTCAACACGACCGGCGGCTTGTGTCCCATTTGCTACGAGTACTATTGGAAACATCGGGCGCAAGCGGGATAGGTGCTGATGCTCGCGGCCGATTCACGTGGTCTGTACATTGCTGTCGCTGTCGGCGGCATGACGGGCCCTTCGAAGGGCAGACTAGTGCAACCCGGTCCTACAGGAAACTCTTATATTCGCCTTCTCTAACAGGCCGGAGTCGACCCTAATCGGACTTATATACCCGTGGATTTGTAGGCAAGGAAGGAGCCTTATGAGCCCTCAATGTTGTCGTTAGCCGCATCGGGCAAACCCTTACGGACGGGAGTACAGGAGCTTCCGAAGTCGAACTGCCCCTTAGTACAGTCGCTGGTATAAAGCCAAAGAAATGCGGTGCTATGCACCAAGTGCATAATATTGAATTTGAAGTGAACCTTGCTTAGCGACCGATGTATTCCATCCACCGGACTGGGCTGACAACCCTTATCAGACCTTTATCTAAAACCTTCGCGCTTTTTTCTCCACCCTAGGCGAATCCCTTACGGACAGGAGTCGAACGGCCATTCCCCAACATCGTCCCAAGTTTGATGGTCACAATATTGCCATGGCACGCACGCGGCCAATGGTCTATATGGAGGGAACGGACCGCGGTCTCTTCGGGTACGAAGCGCGAAGCAAGGTCCGTTCGAAAGCCAATCAAGGCCATTGATGCTGCTATGATGGCAGCACTCACCAACGTTGAAAAACACTCAACGTTGGAAAACAAGGAGGGCGTGGTCATGATCGTTTCTCATCGCACCTTATCCACTATCTTTTCAAGCATTTCCACTTTAATTGCCCATTCTGTCGGCGTTGCCAGCAAAAGCCACATCAACGGTAGAATCTGGATAGAAGGGGACGTTGAATGGCGGATTTCTGGCTGAACCCGGCCCTAGAAGAAACGACGCCCCAAACCCGCGACCTTAACTGATGGTCACGCGCAAAGCGTGATGCTCAAGGAGGTCCTATGCAATTTCTTAGAGCATTGTCGGCGGAGCGGATCTTCGGGCTCGTGCTACTGCTCACCTGCACTCTATCTAGTAAGGCCCAAGACAGACCGATTCCTCCACCTGAGCCGAACGGTTCCAACGCAGGTACATCGGTGTGTGGCCGCTCAGACTCAGGGCCGGTGATGAAGAAAAGCATTTACTTATGAGGAGGGAAGACCAATGAGAAAGAAGCAACTATTGTTGGCATGTTGTTCCAGTTTGTTTGCAGCGGTTGCTTTTTTGGCATCGCCCTTGTACGGACTTCCCAAGAATGAAGGCGTAGCTTGTGACTGCTACTATGCGTGCATCCCAGGCAACATGTGTGAGTGTGCAGATCCCAACCAGAGGTGCAATCTCATCAGCCCGGGCTGTGATCTGGACGGAAAACGCGATGGCAAGTGTGTAATTCCGCCGATCATGGTTCCTTCCTTTGATACTCCGAGTCTGCTCACCGCGCTAAACCTGTATTTCGAAGCCTATCTGGTCCCCGTTTCCGAGGGAGAGGGAAGACCGAATGCGGAGGTGCTCGATGCAGCCCTTGCAGTTCAGCTTGGAGCAGGAAATGAGAAACTCCACTCCATGATTCAAGACGGTGTTCACGAAGCGCTAGATGCCTTAATCGGATTTGATCTCGTGCTACCCACGTCTCCCGGTAGGTTCAACGATCCCGGACAAGGCGTTGGCCCACCAAGATTCGGCAATATTCGAGGAACACCGGCGGCGGCAGTGGAAATCATAAATGCGGCGCGTATGGGCATCATGGAGGCCATTCAATACAGGAATCTCAATGAGATCGATGAACACCTTGCTGATTTTTGGCAGGAACATCCTGACTTTCACCCCAACCACGCCGGGCGGTACTATCCGCACGGTCACGCAGATTACGGGGAACGCGTCGGTACGCCTCTGGCGGGTCAATCCGGTGTTATAAAGCTATTCGTCGGCTCGCTGCTGGCCGATGGATCCCCCGTCTGTGGCGATGACAATGCCGAGGGCACGGAGGAATGCGACGGGTCGGACGACATAGCATGTGGCGGTCTCGGATGTTCGTCGGCCTGCACTTGCGGGACTATCGTAGTCGAGTAGTTCGAGATTCGAGTTAACCGAAGGTGTTCGCTGGCGAGCTGGTGCTAAATCTACACGTACCACACAAAGTCAAAGCGGAGAGGAGGATGTGGCTATGACAACGAAGTTGAATTGTGGAAAGGGCACTGCATCAAGGATGGCAGGAACTCTAGTGATTGCTGCAGTTATCTCCTACGGTGGGGTCGCGCCCGCGGTTCTCCACGCAGCAGAAGACCCTCCCGAAGACAACCTAGGGCCGAGGAGTCGGGACGGGATGCATGATTCCGGAAGCTGTACAGACAATCATCTTCTAGCAGAAGATGGGACCCTCTTAGACGCGAACAAGTGTGAACCAGGCGTTACGACTCCTAACAATCCTGGGGGACTCCAGGGCTGCGTCATTAAAGTGGATGGGAAAAGGATGAAGGGACTGTGCGATACGAAGTACGATAGAAAACCCACCCCCAACTGCGTTTGTGATACGACAAAAAATCAAGCGCAACAGGCGGGCATCAGCATGATGAAAGACACTGTAAAGACTATCCTTCAATCGGCTGAGATTGGGGATACGACTGTTGGCTGTGGTCAACTCCCGACTTTGATCTCTGTGCTGGTGAGTACCCAAGATGAGGTGCTGGCACTTGGCCGGGTTAATGTGGGCGACGTGAAGCTGCTGGGGCAGGTCGATTACATTTTTTAGTATTTCCCTCAAATAGCTGCATTCGCAGGGTCTTGTGGCGTCTCCTTTGACGGAGAAACATTTAAGCTTGGGCTGCTAACAATAAAGAACAACATACGCGACGCTCTTGGTCCTTTTTCAACATCTATTCCTCAATAGTGATGAGGTAGGACGGCGACCTCCGGGTCGCCGTTTTGTTCCGTTACGTCCGACCGCGAATGTCGTGTTCTGGCCGGTTGTTCGCGTTGCCGACTGAGACAGACCGCGAGCAGGAGGCCGTGGCGAACGGCAGGTTTGCACCCGAGAATGCTCGTTCAGTGGTGGATTATATTAGCCGTCACTGAACAGGTATTTCCGACCCTGAAGAGACATTCCAGGTTTTCCTGAGCAGGTCTGGAAGGTACTGGAAGTCGCCGTTCCCGTGCTGAATTTTGGTCGGAGACTTTCGGCCCTGAACGGTCATTGCAGACGACCAATTCGCGCCCACCGACGTTGCGGGTCGGTTGTCATAAGACAAACGAAAGCACCTGAAAAGCTGGTGCCTCGATAGTATCGTTTCGTTTATCGGGAAATCCCCTATGTGTGTTAAAAATATAAGAATTCTTGTCGAGCTTCTTTACGTATTTTGACTCGCTCAGTCCCAAACTTACAATCAACTTACAACTAACTTACTCATAGTTCATGCAAGAAAGTTCGTGGCGTGAGTATTGCTTCACCTCCGCGAGCGCCAAGTTGGAAACGAAGAAATGTTGGCGGGCAACAACAACCAAGGAATAACGGAGGAAGGTAAATGAAATCACATCTATTTGCTGCAGTTTGCGCATTATTTGTCTTTTTTTCAGGACTAATACATGCGGCAAGCTCGACAGTTCCGCGAGTTTGGAGGCGTATTGGTATGGCTTCAGCCCCACCTGTTAACGCCGCGTGCCGATTAGTCAAAGCTGTATCCCATGGTGTTGGAGCCGTCTTACTTGCTGGATCGGTAGCAACGACTGCCCACGCTGTCCTGAATGTGGAAGTGACAGAGTCCGGCAAGATATTCCTGTCCGCCGATGGTGCCGGATCCAATGATGCCGCCGGCGTCGCGATCCAGGTTGATAAACCGAATGCCGGGGCCACGGTACGCAGCGCTTTCCTTACCTGCGCCGGTACCAGCGCGATTGGCAACGGACAGATCCAGCTGGACGGCACCCCGATCAGTTGGGACCGTTTCGTGATCAACGGTTTTTTCCGTAACGTGTTTGCCGATGTCACCGCCGTGGTGAAACCGAAGGTTGATGCGGCCGCACCCGGTCTCGTCGATTTCCAGCAGACAGAAAGCAGCATCTTCAGCACCGATGGTTGCGGTTTGTACGTGATATTCGACGACGCGGCCCAGACCACCGACAACACCGTGTTTATCCTGTTCGGCGGCCAGGCGACCGGCGGTGATAGCTTCGCAATCGGACTGGCGGAACCCCTCGATGCCAGCGATACAGCGGAGATGGGGCTGGCCATCTCGTTCAGCGGGCAGGATCAGTCCGGTGTCGGCGGATCCAACCTGTGTGGCACCGAGTCGCACATGGACTCCCAGATCGATGTCAACGGTCAGCGCCTGACCAGTTGCGCCGGTAACCTCGACGACGGCGTGGGTCCCGTTGCCAACGGTATCCTGATCACTGTAGGTGGCATCGGTGACGACCCGGCCAACCCGACGGATCCCTTCCAGCGGGCTGCGGATGGTGCCCTGCCGCGTATCATCGAGGATGAACTCTACGACCTGACGGCCCTGCTGGGCCCGGCCGACGTGCTGGTGGTGGTTGACACCCTCAACCCGTCCAACGACGACAACATCTTTGCCGGACACTTTACCATCAGCACACCGGCGATCATCGGCGAAGGTGTCACGCTGTCGCCGTCAAGTGATACCAACCCGGTGGGAACGCAGCACACGCTCACGGCCCGGGTACAGGACGACAACGGTGACCCGGTGGTCGGCAAGCAGGTCACGATCGCGGTCCTCTCCGGTCCCAACGCGGGTGTCAGCGGCACCGGTGTCTCGGACGCGAACGGCGAGTTCAGCCTGACCTATACCGGTCTCGGCGGACCCGGCGTTGACCAGATACAGGCGACCTTCGTCGATTCACAGGGCGACACCCAGGTATCCAATCTCGTGACCAAAGAATGGGTGATGACCAACGAGGCCCCTGACTGCTCACAGGCCGTTCCCAGCCTGGATACGATCTGGCCGCCAAACCACAAGTTCGTGCCGGTCAATATCCACGGTGTAACCGATCCCGACGGCGATCCCGTCGTCATCACCATCGACAGCATCTTCCAAGATGAGCCGGTTGATACGTTCGGGGATGGCAAGTTTGTTCCGGATGGCCAGGGCATTGGCACAGACACCGCGGACGTGCGCGCCGAGCGCAGCGGAACGCCGGATGTACCCGGAAACGGGCGCGTCTACCACATCGGCTATACGGTTGATGACGGACAGGGTGGTAGCTGCTCGGGTGAGGTGACGGTTGCTGTACCTCACGACCAGACCACAGCACCGGTTGATGATGGAGCACTGTACGACTCCACCGTGCCGTAAACGCGTTGCCTGTGTAACGCAACAGGAGGAGCGCCCATTTCTGGGCGCTCTTTTTTTTCGGTAGCAGCAATCGTCCAACGGTAATTCTTGCTACACCGTTACCCTTCGCTGGTCATCCGTGTAGGGCAGAAGTTGGCCGATCTAAGACAAAGAGAGGCACCGCATGCGCGGGTCTTGCTGGTTACGGCGAACGGCAACTTTTGCCGGTTCCGGTCATTCATGCGAGCGAGCGAGGCTGACGGTGATCTGGCAATGTCTATTAGGTCAAGTGCCGATCATTACACTTTAAACGACACGATCGATTGCTCTGATCCAGCCTCGTCCCAGGTTCTGCCAACCCCCACTTCTACGAGTCCCCGGTCAGGGGCACCTGGAAAGCAGGTACGGAACCCGTGATAGAACGCATCCTGCAGTAGCCTTGCAGCCTCAAGGGCTTTGTCCTCCGGTGCCAGCAGAACCAGCTCGTCATAGACATGGTGGCTGATGTGGATGCCCTCGGTGGCGTGTTCGTCAACGTACCGGATCGCCAGTGCAAGTACTTCCCAGGCCGACGACTGGATGGGGAAGTTCACGGCGTGTGTGTAGACTTCCTTGTCGTAATGGCGAGTCAGCTTGATCAAATTACTCTGTGACGACTCATAGAGGTTGGTGGCCTCGACAATTTCCTGCTGCCACTCGTGGAACTGGGGGTAGGTTTGAAAGAACAGCTCCCGGTATTCTTCCGCCTGTTCCATGGACATTTCTACGCCATAGCTGGTGGCCGCTTGCTGCTGTAAGGTCCTCGCGCCCGCGCCGAACAGCAGTCCGAAGTTCACGGCCTTGGCCGCGGTTCTTTCGGCTTTGGTAATGTCCTGTGAACCTTTTCCTGACATTTTTGCGGCCATGCTACGATGCAGATCCTCGCCATTGCGGTATGCCTCGTTAATGACTTCATCATTCGAAAGAATGCCCGCCACCCGCAACTCGATCTGGGACAGGTCACCGGTAACAAAGACAAAGCCGGGTGGTGCCCGGAAGCACTGCTTGAAGCCGGTCCGCGGCATGTTTTGGATATTGGGGTTGCGGCAGCTGAAACGGCCGGTCACCATCCCCGCGATCTGGTAACCGGGGTACAGACGGCTCTCGATCAGCTGGGCCTGCAGGTTTCTACCGAAATTGCTTAGGCGGCTGGAGAGGGTGGTGTAATCTGCCAGCGGTTTGGCTGCCGGGATGTGCTGGGCGTTTCCCAATACTTCACGGGCGGTCGACAGACTACCTCTGTCGGTTAGCGGCCAGTCCAGCATCTCCTCGTCACTCAGGGCACGCATCAACCAGGCCTGTTTCTGCTTCACGCTGTTGGGGTTGGGTATATCAAGCTGGGCGAGGGCGGCATCGCGCTCCTGCTCCCACCCTGCGATGAGCTGGTTGTGATAGTCAACATCAAAAGGCACACCGTGACTCAGCTGGCGTGCAATTGGGTAGACCATGCGGCGCAGGAACCCGTAGGCCTCACGATAATGCGGTTCATTCTTAATAAACCATTGCTCGAAGAGCCGGGCAAGTTCGAGGGCCACGACTGCATCAGCTGCACCGTATTCCAGTTGTTCCTGCAACAACTCCGGCCTGTTCCAGTCTGAGACCTGCAGGGTCTTATTCAGGTCCAGCTCCAGCGCCTCCGCCGCCAGATCCTTGAGCGCCTTGTTCTCGTTGAGGAACACGCGGCCCATGAGCATGGAATCATGCAGATCTGCAAACTCGATACCTTGGTGCAGGAAGTGCCCGGCCTCGAACAGCGCGTTGTGCGCCACCGTCTGTACTGAAAGCAGGGGGTTGATCCAGTCCAGCGGGCCGATTTTGAACAGGTCGAACAGGTAACAGTCCCGACCATCATAGTACTGGACCAGGCGGATACGGCTCAGCCTGGGGTTGAGACCGGCCTGGGGGTGGTCGGGGTCGGTCTTGGCGGTCTCGATATCGAGTGCCAGCAGATTGGTACGGGAGAGCTTGTCCGCAGCCACGTGGGCTGCGTCCAGGCTATCAACAACATGAAGCGCCGCCCGGTCAGCTAGCCACTGGCGCAAGTGTCGGGCTTTGGCCTCGGCCTGCTGGATGGTCTTGAGCTTGCCAACCCGCTGGACCTCTTTGTCCCGGGGGCTGGCACGACGCGCTTCCAGCCAGTGTTCGTAACCGATCATGGTTAGTCACCTCCCTGGCTGGATGATCGAGAAAAACTAAACGTCTTACCCCTGTTTTTAACCGCTACCCCGCTACCTGCTGTAACTCCTTGTTCTGCATGATCTGAAACGGCGTTATCCGGTAGTGGTAGCGTTTTGTCATCCGCTGCTTCAGCATCCGGCATCGGTGATATCTCCGCCTGGGTTGCTGGTGCAGCGGAATTTTCGGGGGGAGACGCCGCTACCGCTACATCATCCGATACCTCAGAGGCTTCTGATCTACATGGGCTTTTGCCGACTGGTAGCGAGGTAGCGGTTGTATCCTCGCGTACCGGGGCAGATACTTTTTTGAGGTATCGCTCGAACCGGGGTTCGAGATCTTCGAGCCGGTAGTGCTTCAGGTTCTTGGTGCCCACCTTGGCCTGATGGGTGTGGACATCGAAGTCCTTGAGCATCCGGGCCAGTTGGTTCTGGGTCAGCTCTTTACCCCGGCGATATTCCGCCCACGGGCGTTCCTCCATAGCGATCAATTTTTTAACCAGAACCTTGGAGGGCAGCTTGTCCTTGCCGTCCTCGCGGAAAATCTGCTGGATGTCTTCCAGCAGTATCACGGTCAGGCTCTCGTCCTCCTGCAGTGTCAGGTGGCGGCAGGCGGCCTGTGCCTCGGGTAACACCCCGCACTGCTGCGCGATGGCGGTTAGGGGTATCCAGTTATCTCTGGCCCGGTCGTTGCCGATGTCGGCCGGGGTTAGTTCCCGATTCCCTTCCAGGTCGTCGCGATTATCCTCGGCCCAGCGCAGGCACTTCTGACGGATAGGCAGATACTCGTCCTCGACTTCCAGCGGTAATGGCGTCACCGGGTCAGTGCCCAGCTTGCGCTGCAGGCGGATGACCAGGGAACGGTCGAGCAGGGTATCCGGAGGCCTCTTGATCATCCCGATGGCGATCGGCGCAAAGGTCGGGAACAACTTGGGCTCGTGTTCATCGCCGACGGTGCGGATGACGTAAGCCGTCGATTTGGTATGGCCTGAGTTCAGGATGCCACGCAGCTCGTCATTGCCCTGCAGAAAGGTGTCGGCCTCGTCGATCAACAGGGTCGGCGTCCAGGCCTCCAGGCCACGGAACAGCGAGGCGGCCGAGATGTTTGCCGCCGCCAGTCCCCGGTAGCACATGGCTTGGATGGTCTCCAGCAGGGTGGTCTTGCCGCACCGCTTCTCCGGTGATGACACCAGCAGCCGGGGACATACCCGGAAGGCGCGGAACACATAAGTCAGCACGGTCCAGAGGGCCACGGCCAGGGCTTCCTGCTCGGACAGGATGACATGACGGCGAATGACGCTCTCGATTTCTGTTATCAGCGTCTTGCCGTCGACGACCTCCGGCCAGGGTTTCCTCGCCGGCGAAGAGTCCCCCGGTATCGTCCGCTTCTTCGCCGGTCTCGGCATAGGCCTGGCGGGCCTTTTTCACCATGCTATCCAGGGTGCGCTTGTTAACCCCGCCTAACAGTTCCACCAGGTCATCCTTGCGCCGGTCATAGTCGAGTGGCGACAGCCGGGCCGCAGCCTCGACGATCAGATCATCCATCTCTCTGAAGCCGGGCCAGTCGCGCAATGGCACTCGGTGCTTCAGCAGCCAGTTTTGATCGAGATCCGGATAGTCAGCGACGTCTTCACCGTCCGACCAGCCCAAGGCCAGGCTGTCGATAATGGAAACTTCGCTCCCGTTGACCAGCAGTTCGGCTGCCACGGTTTTTGCATATTTGATCCCCGGTTCGTCGGCATCCGGTATCAGGGTGACATCACGACCATGAAGCGGAGACCAGTCTGATTTCAGTGCATTACTGCTGCCGCTGGCCGAGGTGGTGCTAATGTAGTCGGGAAACAGTGCCATGGCAGCGTCGGCCGCCTTCTCGCCTTCAACCACCACCACGGCAGCATCCGTGTTATGGGTAAGTCGATCCAACTGGTAGACCGGCAAGGGTGGGGCAGGGAGTTTCCATTGCCAGTCCTGCCGCTCCGGGTTGTAGGAAACAGGGCGTGTTTCCTTCCCCTTGTCGGTGTCGAAGCGATACACATAGAAGGCTGTTTGACCTTCGGCTGTTTTGTACTCCCAAGTGATCGAAGGAACGCCCAAGTCAGGATGAAGGTCCGGCGGCAGGTGACAGCCTTGGGGAGCGGGAGCCGACTGGACGTCGGCCTTTTTGGATTTGTCGGGGAACTTCGTGACGACGGGCACGTTCTGCAGACCGGTTTCCGAAAGCTGAGTCTCCAGTGCATCCAGTGCGGCGGACTCCTCCAGGTCATGTAGCGCCATGTAGAGACTGACCAGGTCAGGCCCGGCAAAGTCCTCGACCGCAAAATCTTTCCAGACCCCCGTGGTGATATTGATTGAGAATGACCCTGCGCTGTTGTCATCACGCAGCGAATTGATAGCGACGAACTCTTCGCCATGCAACTCGCCATCCAGCCAGCCCTTGAGGAACGTTTCAGCATGCGCCAGAATGTTTCGGTTCACGCGTGCACGGCGCGTGTTAAAATCAAGCTTCTTCATGATCGTTAGCCTGTTTAGGTTCGGGGTGGCCAAAGTCACCCCTTTTGTTTGTCAGGAATGGCGGACCCGCTTGGATACCCAGGCGCGGATGTCACGGTGCAGCTGGAGGTAGACCTCTCGGTCCATCTCCTCGGCATCGAAGGCAAGCATCTCATTCTGGGGCGTCACCGCATCGAACCCTTCTTCCAGCGGCATAATCCCGGTGATGCGAGGCCACTTGCCGTCCCGGACTTCGACCTCGATCAAGACAGACCTGCCGAGCAGGTCGGCAAGCCCCAGTTCCTGGTCGTCTGACTCATCGAGATCCGGGAATGCCGAGGTGAATAGGGCATAACAGCCACTGGAAGGGTGCTCAGAGAATTTCATGCGCTTGGCGATCAGTTGCCCGCTGACCGTTTCGAAGGCCACAGCCAACTGTGGTTCAGGGTCTCCGTCCCTGTCGAAAGGCAGTTGCAGGCCAATGTCGGCAACTTGAACCACGACGGCAATGTGGACGCCGGCTTCAATAGACAGAGTCGGTTGGAACTTGCCGGTAGACTTTTTGAAGGAGAATTTACTCATGATTACTCTCCTCCAGTGCAAGAGAGAGCTGCCGGCTTGCCTCGATCTGCTCATTCAGCCAGTCATCCACTTCGGCTTCGACCCAGCCGACGGCACGGCCGCCAAGGGAGACGGGTTTCGGGAAGCGCCCTTCAGAAATGCGCAGATAGATCGTGCTGCGGGAAAGTCCGGTACGGGCCTTGACGGTGGGAAGTCTTAGAATGTTGGTCATTACCTTGATACCTCTCAGTACGTTTTCGGAAACTTCGAGGGCAAGGCTAGATGGGCGATTTGGGCGATAAAACGCGCCACAGTACCCGGTGGAATTACGGGAAAGGAGCAGTAAAACAGCAGGCTAGAAAGTGCCGTATGGAGTTTGGCCTATATACCCATACATGCCGGAGCGTGACGGAAATACTAAAAATCAGTGGGTTACGAGTGGGCGAATTGGGCGAAAAAATTCCGCCCAACTTTTTTCACTTCATGTTCTTTTTTATGGTTCCAGCACTTCGGCCATAGGCGCATTCCATCTTTGCGATTTGCTGCGAGTACCAAACATCGGACCTATTCGGCCGCCTCTTTTTCAACGACCGATACTCTTTCCGCCATTGCTCGTGTATGGCGGCGGTTTCCAGCTTCCGCACCTCCCGCCGTGCCGTGTTGGGGGTATAGCGAGCGTCGCCGGTGGAGGAGGTATCCACCAATTGCCGGATCAGGTCGGCATCGAGGGACAAGGCCCCGTTGATGAACTGCACAGCATCGACCAGGGGAATGCGGTTTGATCCTGCCACGAGGGCCAGTTCGCCAGCCGTATGCAGGCAAAGCATCTGTGCGCGTTTTTCGCCACTGGCCAACCCCAGTTCCAGCAGATTACCGCCGTCTAGCCGTTTCCCGCTGAGTCGAAGGTAAAGAGTGTCGGCTATCCACCGGGACAGTTGCCCCTGGGTAAAATGCCACTGCTGCAATCGAGCTGGCGGAATCTTCACCCTGCCGAAGTTGCGATCCTCGCAGGCGACGAAGGCGCGGATGCCTTGCCCGTCATCGCCGGCGAATATCTCAACCGGCATCGGGCAGTATTCCTCACAGCCGGGGCATTCAACGGTATCTGCAAGGTCACCGGGTTTGAGCCATCCGGCATTCTGGAAGGTGTCAAGCGCGCCTTTCGGCCAGCGGCGGATCTGCTCCCATGGGATCGTGGAATCGCCATCGGTGCCAAGGCACTGCAACAACTCCCGGATGGCATCCCCTAGCGTCATGCGGCGCTATCTTCCTCGGTGGGCTCCGGTTCCACCAGTTCGATGCCGGATGCCGTCAGCATGTTGCGGATGATTTCATCGCGTCCCACATGGCGCAGATTGCATCAGGCCGGATAGCTGATTCGGAATGTGCGGGTCTTGCTGCGCGTGCCTGGGAGGGGAGCAAGGAAGGTGACCTTGATTTCCGCCTGGGTGACATGAAAAGGCGGCGGGTTGAGCTTGTCGATCAGGTCATAGACGGCCTTTGGGTTGTGTGTCGGGTTCGCTTCCACGGTGACCTTGCGTTTGCCTCCTCCGAGCAGTGCCAGGCGCAGGCGCTTGATCAGGACGGATTGAATGCCGGAATTCTCCGGCTTCCTGAATTCAAACTCGCGGTTTCCCAGCCGATCCAGCCGGTAAACCTGATTGTCTTTCGTATATTCGTCCAGTTCGCCCAGCTTGAGGATACATTCGGCGAATACATGTTGCAGGTCTTCCACATACTTGGTGTTGCCGGGCGCGTAGATGTCCAGCGAACCTTCCGACCGGATATAAACAAAGATGATCTCGAACGAGGGTAGACGCGCACGGGGTTTCAGATTGTTGCCTTCCCATTCCGGGTTCGCCTGCCCAAAGTCCGAGAGGTGGGCGAAGAAGTTCTCTTTGTTGCCCTTGCGGTACACGTCAACTTGGCAATGGCGGCCACGGCCTTCCTTCTTGCGGAAATAGTGGCTCAGGGCATCGGCCAGCCGTTCGGTGTCTTCCGGCTCAACATGGGGAGCAACATGGGGCAGATCGTTGCGTTTGTTCCACGAGGCATCGGGAATGTTCTCCGCATACAGGTTCGAGGTGGCCCCAGCCCAATAATTCGGGTACTCCAGATAGGTCCACATCACCTTACCGTGAAAGCTGTCCTGCTGGTTGATGGCTTCGGGGAAATCGGCGTTCTTATGGAAGTCCGTCGCCTCGTCGATCAGTGCCGTCACTCCGGCCTGGTGGGCCATGGATTCGATGTCCTGGCACTCCGCCTCGATCTTGGCCTGTTGGGACTCCGGCAGAGCCGAGAATGCTTGATAGATGGCCTCTGCCGTTTGGCTGTTTTCTTCCAGTTCACCAAAAGCGATCTCGCTTAGGACGCCATGCTTTTTCTGGAAATAGTGGCCCAGCAGCGCGTTGGGGGTACGCTGAAAAAACGTGATGGGTGAAAAGTCGCGTGCCATATCCCTCTTCCTCGCAGAGGCGGAACCAACCCTTTGGATGATATGGGATGTTGCTGTACATTACAGTACATTTGCATTATGCCTCTGAGGGGAGCCATGGCCACCACCAAGACCGCCACGCTGACCTTCCGCATCGATCCCGGCGTGAAGGAGGCGTTGCGAACCGCTGCGCAGCAGGAGTACCGATCCATCGCCAACATGGTGGAAGTGTTGATCCGGGACTATTGCGGGCGGAATGCGATAGCGATCCCCGACCTGGATAATCTCTCTGACGACAGTCACAGACCGGTCAAAAGAAGCAAGTAGACGGGTGGGCCTTGGATAGCAAAGACAAGAAAAAGCTCATAGAAACAGACATCTGCGATTTGTTCATAACTCCGGCAATCAAGAATCCAGCCTTGATTTCGGAGTAGACATCATCATCGAGATCGATGCTATGAATGTCGTAACCGTGATTAACGGTAAGTCTGACCATCAATACATCCTTCGCGAATAGATTGGCCGCGCCTGTATTTGACCCCTGCTCCGGAAGGGGCGATTCGGTTCCGCTCAGGCGGGTTGATTCATACGAATGATATCCGCACCTGTTTTCAGCTTGTCCAGGTAATCCGCCCACTCCTGCATCATCCTGCGCCGCTCCGGCAGGTGGGCAGTGCGGTTGTAGGCGCGCCCGTTGGGGTCGCGTACTGCATGGGCAAGTTGGTGTTCGATGTAATCGGGGCGGAAGCCCAGCACTTCATCCAAGATGGTGCGCGCCATGGCCCGGAATCCGTGGCCGCTCATTTCGTCCTTTTCAATACCCATGCGTCGCATGGCTGAAAGGAGGGCGTTGTCACTCATCGGGCGGTCACCTCTGGGATTCCTTGCGCTCGGGAATACATATCGCCCTCTGCCTGTGAGCGGGTGAAGTTCGCGCAGTATTTCGACAGCCTGGCGGGAGAGGGGAACGATGTGCTGGGTACTAGTTTTGGAGACCGTGTAGCGCCATTCTGCTGCATCCAGGTCGATGTCTGCCCATTTGGCATGGCGCAGTTCTCCGGGGCGCACAAAGATCAGCGGTGCTAGGCGGAGGGCGCAGCGCACAATCAGGGTGCCCTCATAAGTGTCTATTGCCCT
>JASFKW010000066.1:0-19845 GCA_050118435.1 Gammaproteobacteria bacterium
GCTGAAGGTACCGCGTAGCCTTGCCCGTCAACAAATTCGCGAACATGGCTACTTGCCGAATGGTTAAGTAAGTGCCATTGCCATTAAGTGCCCGAGGTCGTTTCTGTAACGAGGGCGCGGCCAGCGACAGCCGGCGTGGGTTCCAACGCGTGTCGCGGACGTGTGGTCAGCGCCATGATCAACGCGCCCAGGAGGCAGGCAGCGCCAGCGATGATGAAGGGCGCCATCCAGACAATGGGTTGAGCGGTCCCCTGTACTGCGTCCTTGAAGTGGCCGGCCAGAAGCGGACCGGCGATGCCGGCGACGCCGTAAGCAGTGAACACCCAGCCATAGTTACTGCCGACATTCTTGTTACCGAAAAAATCGGCGGTGGCGGCGGGGAACAGCGCGAAATTGCCACCGAAATTGAAGCCTATCAGGGCGGCAACGACAATGAAGCCTCCGACCATCCCGAAACTGATAAACACGTGATAGGTCATCAGCATAATGACGCCCTGGAGGGCTGCCATCAGGGTAATCGCCAGTTTACGACCAATCTTGTCGGAGATACTGCCCCAAGCGACGCGACCGATACCGTTGAAAATCGCATACCAGGCCATGGCTGTACCGGTGATAGCGCCGGCATCGGCGATGCCGTTGTGCCGCAGTGCATCGATGCCGAACAGCTTAATGCAGTAGATGACCATCAGCCCCGCCAGCGCAGAGAAAATGAAAACCGACCAGAGCATGAAGAACTGCGGAGTGCGCAGCATCTCGCGCGCCGTAAATTCCACTGTCCCCTCGTGCGCTCCGCTGTTCGGGTCCGGCGCTGTCCAGTCAGCTGGTCTGTAAGCCTCGGGGGGATTGACCATAACTGTGCTGCCAGCCAAAACCAGGACGGCAAATGCCACGCCATAGATGACGAAAACACTTTGCACGCCCGGCAGACCAAATACGCTGGTGGTATTCAACAGGCCACCGAACCAGGAGCCTGCTAGCTTGACCCAGATCGTGGCGCCGAAGCCGAAGCCGGCCACCGCCAGGCCTGTAATCAGGCCCTTTTTGTCGGGAAACCATTTGACGCCCACCGCGATGGGTACGACATAGCCTAGACCGATGCCGGCTCCGCCGATGATACCGATGCACAGCAACTGTACCCAGAAACTGTCACCAAGCAGGCCGCCCACCACGTAGCCTGTGCCGAGCAGCAGTCCACCCGCTATTGCCAACGCCCGGGGCCCGACCCGCGGTAGCCAGCGCCCGGCGAGCACCATAACGATAGCGAATGTGGCGAGCCCCGCAGAAAACACCCACGCGGTCTCAGTCGCGGTGAAAGCGTAGGGGCCATTCGGATCAGTCAGGCGCGCCGTGAATACCGACCACGCATAGATCGCGCCCAGCGCGAGCTGAATCAGAACGGCGCCGACCACGACGAGCCAACGGTTAAAGGGTTTGGTCATCTGTTCCATACTGCACTCCACTGCTCATAGCGTGCTCGCCGCGGCTTGTGTACGGCTAGCCGCAAGCCGCTGAAAGGACCCGTTGCACGGCCTTTACTGCGCTTTCGCGTTTAGGGTGAATATTCAGGCCGTTTCGCAAGATCCATTCGCATTGGCTCCACGGCATCCCTCGTTATCGGGGCACCGGCTCGGCGAGCACCAAGGATGTATCCGTTTTCGCTGTCGTTATCGACATTGGGTTCAAGATGCTTAGTGTCCAGACCAGATCTGACCCGGTAACTTGAGTAATGCGCTCGGAAATAACTCGCCTATTGTCCGTGGAAGGCCAGAGGGATCCTCCACTTCAAACCCCACGCCACCCAATAGGGTGGACCCGCCAGAAGTTGTGGCAGTTCTTCGCGTAGAGCCCGAAAGAAAAAGGGGGGAGCAATTGCTGCTCCCCCCACGCTCCTCCAAGTTACCCGGATTATTGTTATTTAGCGATGCACATCTTGTTCCGGTTGTCCCAGCGACAGGTCGCCTCGGCGTTGCAGCTTTGCTTGTCGGTAAACGTTGAGCATTCGACAGCTCCTGCCACTGAAACAGTCACCGTGGCGGCGTTGGACGTGTCAGTGCCATCGGTTGCGCTGTAGCTGAAGCTGTCGTCGCCCGTGAACCCGGCAAGCGGCGTGTAGCTGAACGAGCCGTCGCTGTTCAGGGTGACCGAGCCGCCCTGATCCGTCGCTGCATCCGTACGCGGGTCGGCCACGGTCAGCGCATCGCCGTCGGCATCCGTGTCATTACCCAACACCCCTGGCGCCGCATCTGTCAGGGGAACGTCCTGGTCCGTGGTATAGGCATCGTCGTTCGCCACGGGAGCACTGTTGCCGCCCGCCGCGTTGACGGTGATGGTTACCGTGGCGGTATTGGACGTATCCGTGCCGTCGGTCGCGGTGTAGGTGAAGGTGTCATCACCCGCGAAGTCGCTCGCAGGGGTGTAGCTGAACGAGCCATCGCTGTTCAGGGTGACCGTGCCGTCCTGCGTGGTGGCAGCAGACGTGCGCGGATCGGCGACGGTAAGCGCGTCACCATCGGCATCGGTGTCGTTGCCCAGAACGCCCGGGGCCGGCACGCTCAGGGGCGTGTCCTGATCGGTGCTGTAGGCGTCATTGTAGGCAACGGGCGCCGCATTGCCCCCGCCCGGGGCGGTTCCCCAGGTGGTCGAGGCCATGACATGCGGCTCCGCCATGCCGGTCGCCATCCAGGCTTCCTGCAGGTTGCGTCCCTCATCGGCCAGGAAGCTGTTGCTGCCGTTGTTGGCCAGGGTCAGGAACTGGATGTATTCCCAACTCGTGGGCTGATACAGCAGGTCGATCTCGGCATAGACCGCATCGGTCGGCGGGGTGAGCTGGAAGACGTCGTAGTAATTATAGGTACCGCCTGTCCCCGGGTTGCCGTACTGGTCCGCAGGCACCGGCAGGCTGTTCCGGACCCGTGCCTCGTCGTAGCTCATGCCCCAGGGTGGGATGCGGTTGTCCTTGACCACCTTGTTGTTGAGCACGAAGTGGAAGGTCTCGTGGTAGGTGCCGGCAGCCTGGCTGGCCACGTCGCCGATGGTGGCGGTAACCTGGCCCGTGACCCGGTCGAACTCCACAGGCACGCTGCCATAGGCGGAATTCAGAGCCACCAGCTGGCTGGCCCACTCCTGGGTGATGGCACCGTGGGCTTCGTACACCTTGCCGTTGGAATCACCGAGGCTGAGCAGGCTCCGCACGGTGTCACTGGAATTCACCTGGCCATCCCCATTGGCATCGTACTGAAGCTGGATGTCACCATAGGCGCCGTCTTCGCGGATCAGCGCCCCGTTGGTGTCGTACCACGTGATGTTGAGCCACATCCGGCGTCCCTCGGGATAGCCGGAGATCAACTTGTGGCCGGTCAGGTTGACCACTCGCAGGGTGTCGTTGCCCTCGTCCACGGTCAGGGAGGCGGACACGTTGAGGTTGCCCTGGGCGCGCAGGATGCCGTCGTTCATCATGGTGCGCTCCTCGGAGTCGATGCCGCCGCCCAGCAGCAGCGTGCCCGCGTCGTCCATGTATTGGATGGCCGTGGGCATCCAGTAGTTACCGCCGGTAAGATCGTGAACCGGCATGTCCGTGCGCAACGGCGGGTTCTTGTTGCAGCCCTGCGTGGCTTCGAGCGTGATCGGGTCGAGATTTTCCGGCACCATGTGGCAGCTCTGGCAGGTGAAGTAACGGGGATCGCCGTCTTCGTAATTCGCCGAGTGGCTGCCGTTTTGGGTAGCGGCCTGCCAGGCGCGCAGGATGGCGCCGTCCCGGAGCTCGGCCGGAAGTGTGTTGAGGTTGTCGACCAGCAGGGTGTCGAAGCCGCTGGCGATGTGCTCGCTGTAGGTGCGCTCCACGATGCCGTATTTGTAGGGGGGGTTGTCGAAGGCGGCCTTACCGTCAACCGGGCCGCCGAGGGTGTCGTCGTCGATGACCGGGTCGGCCGTGTCCTGGGCCCCGTTGTTGTGGGCGAGGTTGCCCACGACAGGATTGGACACGTCGTGGCAGGTGCCGCAGAGGTCCGGAGAGCGGTGGAAGCTGGATTTGAGCGAGCCATGGCGCGCTTCTGCATCGGCATAGGGTCCGAACTTATCATTGCCGTCGGAGAGTACATACTGGCCGCTGCCGTAGTGGCCCTCGCCGTCGGTGCTGGCCACAAAGGGCGGCGTCTGGGTGCCCGGGTGTTCGGTTCCATCGGGGTTCACCAGGCGATGGCACAGGTCGCACTGAACGCCCCACTCTCCGTCGCCCTGCCTGGTAGCACCGGAACCGTCGGTGGGTACAGAGCGCCCGTCCAGCCAGGTTCCCGGCATGTGACAACGCAGGCAGATGTCGCCTGAGCCGTCGAAGTCCTGCTCGGCGATGGCCAGAGTGGCCCAGAAGATGGGATCCCGCCCGGCGTGAGACATCATGCTGCCTCGCCAGGTGTGGTAGGGCTCCGCCGAAGCGTCGTAACCTCCATGGCAGTTGCCACAACGGCCGGAGTCGGGTGCCTTGCTGAGCTCGTCGGGCTGCGTACCCGGCATCTGGGCGTCGGTGGGCACCGTATCGGCTGCCATCGCGTGGCCGCCGAACAGCAACAGAAAACCGCACAACATTGCGCGAGAAAAACCTTTATTCACGGGATGCGTCTCCTCTTGGGTGACTTCCGTTGTCGTCAAAAGTAGACAGTGCCCGACGCGGGAAGCAAGTGCCGCGCCATAGATTGAGGTTAATATAACTTTCTGATTATAAAATTTTATTGAATAAGCGCCTCAGCGCGCTTTGATCAGGGCATGACAATCGCGCCCCAGGACCTGCCAGAAATGGCAGAGCATGTCATGTATGACATGCGAGCACGGCCCTTCACCTTCAAACGCCGTCGGTGACCAGGCAACCATGCCGAGAGAGCCGTACCCCCTCGCCCTGCGCGAATCCGATCGTTCGGCGCCGAGGGGTTCCATTACACAGGGTCGCTCTGCGTAACGGGGATACTCCGTATAGCAGGGTGGAATGCGGACCCTTGATCTCGATGACATGGTCATGGTCGAGGATTCGCCATGCATCACAAATCCGTAACATCTGTACGCTAACCTGTCACCCCGGGTTAATCGGAGTGTGGGCGGTTGTCAGCCTCCCACTGCCGCGGGTCTCGTTTTTGTGTAGGCGGGGACAATGCATTAGGCGGGTTCTAATTCCACCCATGCGTAGATTCAGTATTTACTCATTTCTCATGATCTGGCTTGTCGTTGTAGCGGCGCTGCTTGTATGGAAAGGCTCGGTGTATTCCGAAATGGTTCAGATGAGGCAGTTCTTGGGAATGTCAGAACCGCTCCCTGTGGAGCTCCGGTGGCTTGGCACGGGATGCGTAATTCTACTGGGCATCGTTTGGGCTGCATACGTCCTGTTCCGAAAGGTGCGTCCCAAGGGTAGTGACCGGCAAACATCTATGCGGCCTGCATGGCAGGTGCGACCGCGGACGACTGTGCGCCAGCCGCACGCTGAGCAATCCACTGATATCCGTATAGGAGATCCCCCCAACGAAGGCTTTGCCAACGGGCGCGGTGCGCGGCCAAATGATGTTGTCCGCACCGGGTGAAGAGGTACTTTCGACCCTAATGCGCCATTGGTGGCGGTCTCCGTATTGAGGGGTGGCCTCAGTAGCTCCGAAGCATTGCGCTAATTTCGGGATATAGAGATGCCTGATGAATCGCTGCCGTTCCGCGGATTAGCAGCATAGCGGACAAAGCCGAATATCCCATTTTCGAGCTTGATAACAAATGCGATCTTTCAGCGACTTTGTGGCTGCGAAAAAAACATCTCGCAGAAAACGGCCTCGGGCGGCTTGGGCATCACACCGTGCTCTATGGTATGCCTCCCAGGGAAGGAAACGATCATTGCGCCCGGATCTCTTACGTTCCCTGTCCATATTCCACCTCATCCATCGGAAGAATCTTTCATCATGCGGCTGCCTATCGCGCGCTGCCGCACTGGCCCTATGCGTTCGTTTACCGCAGCCGGCCGTCCTGCACGCGTAGAACCCCGGCGATTCCGACAACAGCGACAACTCCTGCCGCAACAAACAAGACTGGGGAAGGCCGCGTCTTGAATCGGCGTGTAGAGCTGGAGGAACGCTGAACAGTTTTCTGAATGCGATCGGCACTCGAGTGTCTGAAAGCGGGGATGAATGCCCCGCTCGCTCGCCGCTTGTGTAGGGCGGGTATTGGCCTGACTTCCCCGTACCCAGATGCGCTCGGCGGTATGCGTCGCTGGCTATCGTGGATGGCAGGCTACTGGTCGAAACCGCTATTACAGCGAAGGTGAGTTCAACTGGTCGACGCAATACACGCACTAAAGCGTTTCGCCGCGGTTTGAGAGCCTAACGTCTTTTGCGGTCGCGCGTTTAATTCCGGAGCCACCCCATTCCGCTTTGCCTTCGAGTGTACCGTAAGTCGGTGCCTTTGTCAGTATAGCTGCGCATTCAGAGCTTGATGTCCTCAGCTTCGATGACCCTGTCAAGCGCCTCTTCGATCATGTGGCGAGCCTGTGCGGTGGTGGTGCACAGGTAATTGTGCAGGGCGGCGTCAGCGGGGTTTCGACTCTCGCACTCCGCGCTGTACTGCTCGAACGCACTCAGACCGGCGAGTAATTCGGCGAGGTGATGTGGGCACTCGCACTTCACGGTCGTCGACATGGTGGCGATCCGCGCCAGTGTTTCGTCGTCGTAACGGCGCGGCGTAACCGGTCGCTGCGGCGTGTCCGATGGTTCATTCCCGGTTGTTGTCCCCGCTGCACGCTGTCCGAACATGACGGCAGAGCAGTGATGCTCGATGGTCTTGGCCTCGACCGGTGCCCGTAACGCGCTGCATTTGGACTTCGGCAGCTTTTTCAGTGCATGTTCCGCGGCAAAACGGTACACAACGATTGCCCATGTTGCGTTGATTTTGCGTATCCAGTCGAAAACCTTTATCGCTGTATCCGCCTGCAGGGTGGGTTGTTCAATTAGCAGCACATCCGCTGTGACCTGGCTTGTGTCGTTCCGGAAGCTTTGGAGGTCGCAGTAGCTGGCGCTCAGTGTGATTGCAGAGAAAGTATCTCGAGCAGCTTCCATTTTGACAATCAGTTCCTCGCCGATAACGGCCATTCGGATCGGTTCGCTGTTCTGCGTGGCTGTTGCGAACGTTTGCTGTTCGGTCTGCGCCGCGCGCGCTTGCAGGGCCTCGAGGCTCAGGGTGGCGACTGCGCCGATGCTGTCGCCGCTGTCGACCAGCTGTTTCATCAATCGCAATCGCGAAATGTCTTCCGTCGAATACAGGCGTCCGCCGCTGGGGGTGCGTTCAGGAATCACAGCAGCGTAACGCCTTTCCCATACGCGAAGGTTGTCGCGTGAGATGCCCGTAAGCCTGGCTACTGCTCCGATGCGGTAACCGGCTGATTGAGCCTGAATGTTCGTAGCCATGGGATGTTCCGTCTGCATAGTCTGGAATGTCACGAAACTATATTATACAAAACCTTGACATTCCGATAGCGCAGGTCTAATTTCTTGTACAGCGCCGGACGTTTCCGGATGACACCTCGTAAGGAGAATATTTCCATGAACTACGCGAAGCGACGTTTATCGAGTCCGATAGAGTTCCGTATGTTTCGGACTGTTATCGGGTTTTTGGCAACACCCCTGTTGTTGCTGGTTGGCGCCGGGGCGCTTACAGCCCTCTAACCTCAGTGTCCACCGCTTGACCGACATGTGCCAAGGCAGATGAACACACGTTGTACAGACGAAACCTCGTGGGAGGCAAAGGTGCCGCCCGCATCAGCCGAAAATCAGCGTACGGGAGGACCAGAGATGGAAACCTTGGGCGAGATCATCGAACCCCCGAGGCCCCGCACCGAGCGGGAGCGCAGGGCACTGCGCAATGCCATCGCGAGGCGCAAGCTAGAAAACAGAAGAGAAGAAAAAGCCCTGCATCGGTGGCTCACCGATGTATGGGACGAACCGGTAGGGGCATGACCGACAGGCGTTTAGCCGAACGCGAAAATCGAGGAGCTCACCACGTCACACTTAGACACCGATCAAGAACGGCGTCGTGCGCTGAAGCTGGCCGCTGCCAGCGTGGTGGCATTACCGCTCGCGAGTCTCGCGACCCGCCGTATCGCTATGGACGGAGAGTATGCGAGTTTTTTCCGCGCCGATGCGGTTTGGCCTTCAAACACGTAAGCCTACCGACAGCACCATGACTGCTAATGGCCGGTTTTCTGCGTTCAGCGGCCCTTGCTCATAGGAGCTCTCGCCGTTCACGAAAGGCAATTTTGGTCCAGGAAACGACATTGAAGCGACGCAGCGCATTTGTTACCGACGACCCGATTACTACTCGATCTTGTCAAACGGCCGAGCGGTCTTGTGCGTGTGTTTGGTCGTGTTCTGGATATTGCGGTGCCTCGAATACGACCGTGATTGCCTCGTTTGTGTGCGTGCTGGGGATCTTGGCACCACCTGCGAGCTGCTTTCTGCGGCAATTTGGGTCGTGTTGCCTGGGCTGTGATTGCGCAGCTGGACGACCGTCTATAGTCTCGATGCAAGCACCAGTTTCAGCGAAACCCCGATACCAACACTGGTCCTGTCTGTGCTTTGGTTAATGAAACCTGTTGGGGCGAATTACCGTCGCTATCTCTCGGATGCAAAGCGCGGTGTGATCGTGCCTTGCACAACACTTTTAAGGCCGGCTCCGCGGAGCGCACAACAACGTTCAGGAGGCAGGTTAAGTGGCGAGCTGGAGAGTTCCGATACTGGCATGCCTCCATGGTATAGCAGTGCTGTTCAGTGCCCTCTCAGCGTCGGGCGAGCTGCTGCAATTGTCTGTCACAGAGGCGGGCGATGAATACAGGTTGCGGGTCGTCGCTGTACTGGATGCCCCGGAGGATTACGTCTATCAGGTGATCACCGATTACAGGCATGCCTATCGGATCAATCCCGCGATCACTTCCATTGAGATTCTATCCGCAGAGCGCGACGGGGTAACGCGGGTAAAGAATCGCTCAGCCCACCGCCTCGGATTTTTCACCTTTGAGATCGAATGGGCCGGAGACATCGCCGAGGCAGGGGAAGGACGCGTCGAAATAACGACCATCCCGGAGCTGTCGAGCTTTGAGTCCGGCTCTGCCCTGTGGGAGATACGCCCAGAGGGGGATCGAACCTGGGTCCTTCATGAATCCACTCTGAAGCCAAAGTTCTATATTCTTCCTGTCATCGGCGACTACCTTGTCAAAAAACACATGGAAGACGAAACCTTGGATACCTTTCACAGAATCGAGTGCAATGCGCGAATCCTACTGGAAAGGGATATGCAAGACGATTTGGCAGGTCTGAAAGTCATCCTGAACGAAAATAGAGACTGTGTCGAGAGCCATGTCTATGAGGCGAGTCAGGAATCAGGATCGCAATGAGCCATGCCTGCAGTGTCGGTATACGCATAACGCTGGCAAGCCCCCTTTGCGCATCGGGTTGCAGCACGGATCCGCAGATCAGCTACCGTGATGACGTATATCCCATCCTCGCCAAGAAGTGCGTCGATTGCCACATGCCTCCAAATGGCGAAGGCTATCGGAAGACCGAACTCGACATGACGAGTTTTGCGACCTTAATGGAAGGATCGATGTATGGCCCGGTCGTCAAACCCGGCAACAGCCGGACGAGCCCTCTGAACATGCTCATCGAAGGGCGTGCCGGCAGTTTGAAGCGGGTACTGGAAGACCGACACAAGCCCATAACAGCGGGTGAAGTCCGTGTGCTGCGTTTGTGGGTGGAACAGGGTGCGAGAGACAACTGAATCTGTGAAGACCTCTGCTGTGCCGGGTGGGTCATCATCAGAAAAGACGATCATTCCCGGAAACGGTTCTCAGGGTTTCCCCGGTCAGTAGCTGCCTTCCGTGCATGGCCAGAAGAACTATGCGAATACGGGGTCTCTTTCATGGTGGGAATGATGCAGGCGGTTAAAGAAGCACTTTTGGGCGAAGTGGCGGGCACTTCATGCTGCCTGTGAGACCTTGCCTCGACGTTCTCTTTATCGCCGGTTATCCCCGTTGCCGATCCCATCGACACCGAGTGTACTTGGATGGGTTGGACGGCAGATTGGCAGTCCAAGGCGGACTAACAGAAAACTCTCATATGAGGTCTCTTTAAAGGTCGGTAGACGTCGCACACCGGGAACTTTTTGCTACATTGGGAGTATCCTTTTGAGCTCGATCGCCGGATCCACCATGCGTACCCTGGTCTACCTGCTCTCTGCATTCCTGCTCGTCCCGCCTGCCCCGTCCCAGGCCGAGCCGGCAGGCGTAAAGATCCACGAGTGGCCGGTGCCCTGGCCGGGGACGCGGCCGCGCGACCCGGATGTGGCGCCCGATGGCCGCATCTGGTTTGTCGGTCAGACGGGTGACTATGTGGCGACATTTCATGCGGCGACGGAAAGCTTCGAAAAGATCGATCTCAATGAGGGTGCTGGACCGCACAACCTGATCGTCGGATCGAATGGATACATCTGGTATACGGGCAACCGCGACCGCCACATCGGACGCATCGATCCCAAGACGCAAGCGCTCCTCCGCATTGATATGCCGGACGGCGAGGCGCGTGACCCCCACACGCTGATCGAGGACGGGAAGGGGAATATTTGGTTCACCGTACAGCATGGCAATTTCGTCGGTCGGTTGGACAAGACGAGCCACGATGTCAAGTTGATACCTGTCTTAACCAGCAACGCGCGACCTTATGGCATTATCAGCGATCCCCAGGGCAGGCCCTGGATCGCCCTGCTGGGCACCAACAAGCTCGCGACCGTCGATCCTGAAACCATGAATCTTACGGAAATCGATCTTCCCCGTGTCGATGCCCGACCGCGACGCCTCGGTAGAACCAGCGACGGGCAAATCTGGTACGTGGACTACGCGCAGGGCTATCTGGGCAGTTACAATCCGAAGACAAGGGAGTTCAGGGAATGGAAAACTCCGAGCGAAGAAGCCGGACCCTATGCTCTGGCGGTCGACAATAAAGATCGAATCTGGTTCGTGGAAACCATTCCACAGCCCAACCGGTTTGTTGGATTTGATCCGAAGACAGAGGCCTTCTTCAGCCAGACTGATATCCCCAGCGGAGGGGGCTCGGTGCGGCACATGGTGTTCGACCCGGAAACAAATGCCGTCTGGTTTGGCACCGATACGCAGACCATCGGGCAGGCAAGATTACCTGACTGATCCGCCCTGTCGCGGATTTCGCACCGCTTCTTCCCTAACCCGTCCGCGGCCCGGAAGCCGCCAAGCAGGTGCATCCGTCTCCATTTTTGTAGCGTGGCGTACCGACCTGGATCGGATAGCGCATCCTCCGGCGGTCCGCTATCGGGGGAACTACGCGCCCAGCATCGCAAGTAAGTACAGATTCATTGACTTGCATCGCCGCTGTAGCTTTGCTTTCCCGGTGAATGTGCCGAGCATTCGATCATAAATGCGCGCTTATCGGACGTCCCGCGCGCCATTCCCGCTCGGCGCCTGCACTTGCCGCTGAAGATCTCTTGGCCAACGGCGTTTTGTGCACATCCATTCGTGCGGTCGCTCCCGAATCCAGGATTCGAACAAGGCATTGACCCTGCGAGTCATGTCCAGAATCCTCTCGCGCTCGGCTGCGATTGTATCGTCCGGTTGCACGGGCTCGTGAAAGATTACCCGGAAATGCGCACCCCCGCGACGCTGGACTTGGACGGGAATCAGCTCACAGCGACAGCGCAAAGCAAGCTGCGCAGGGGTGATGGACGTTTTCATACCGTGCCCAAAGAACGACACCAGCTCACCGGCGTCGACCCGCTGGTCGACAATCAGGCCAACTGACACGCCTTTCTTCAACTCCTTGATGAGCTGTCGCACCGCACCTTCTCGCTTCACCATCCCGCAGTTGAGCTCCTCACGTGAACGGTAGAGCAAATCGTTGATTCCGGGATTCTGAATCGGCGTGTAGATACCGGTTAACGGTATTTTTTGCCAGACCACAGCACCCGCGGCAACTTCCCAGTTCGCCAGGTGCGCTGTGACAAAGACGGCCGGTCCGCCGTTTCTGAAAACCCCGGAATCACCTCTGCGTTCGATCTCGAGCCGCGAGACCGCTTCGCGATTGCAAATGATTCCCAGATGTGCATATTCGGCGAGAATCGAGCCAAGATTTCCCCAGACGTCTCGCACCAGCTGCTCGATTTCCAACGCACTCTTGTCCGGAAATGCGATCTGCAGGTTGCGCCGTATAATCGACGTCTTGTGCAATCGCGGACCGATTGTGCGCAACAACCTACGCCCTGTCTCCGAAGCGCGATCCGGGGATACGCTCCGACTCAGCCGCCAGAGGGCAGCAATCAGACCGCCCTCCAGGGACCAGAGAAGCCGCAGCAACCACGGTGACTTATCCACTCGTTTGCTTAGAAGATTCGCAACAAACAGTTTTGACAAACGCGCACGTCCCTCGTAGCGGTGCGAAAGGTCAGGCTATGCGCACTATTGTCCGGCATGACGGGACACATAACCAGGCAAATCACCCGTGGCTCTGTGTAATCACTCCTCGGGCAATCCGCCCATGACCTCGATCAGCCGCGGTATAAAGCGCGACAGCTCAGCGTTCAAAATGGCAAATTCGGCGTCAAAGTTGGCTGCAGCATCGTCGCTGTGGGCGTCGTCTGCTTGCTGTTGAACCAGATCCAGGAAGCGCAGTCGTCTGATCACCAGATCATCACTGAGAACGCAGGACAGTTTCTCATCCCATTCAATCCCCAGCCGCACAACCTGGCGACCAGCGGCAAGATGGGTTTCCACCTCGGTGCCTGCCAGATCGACCTGTTTGCAGCGAACCACGCCGCCGCCCTCTGTGGGTTCGCGCAGCTCACACTCATCCATTAGCCTAAAGTCTGCCGGCGGCTGGCCGGATACCCAGGAGGTCAGGACACTGGCGGGTGCTGTGGCGCTATCCAGTGGCCGCACATTAAAGCTGCCCAGACTTTCCCGTAACAGGGTCAGCATTTCTTCCGCACGTGGCGCACTGGCCGAGTCCACGAACAGTAATTGCTGGCCCGGATCGGTATAGGCGAACAGGCGGGTCGAACGCGTGAATGCCTGGGGCATGAGCTGCGTTGTGATCTGGTCGCGCAATTCGGCCTGTTCCCTGCGTCCTACCTTTCGAGATTCGGCGTCTTCAATCTCCGCCACCCTGTCCGCCAGCACTTCACGCACCACGGAAGGGGGTAGTAACCGTTCTTCACGCCGGGCACAGACCATAAGGCAACCGTTTGCGGCATGCACGAGCGTCCGTCCATCCCGCCCCAGCGGCGGCTCCCAGCCCATGGCATGGGTTTCCAGTGGCCCGCAGGCCTGGAAAACGGACTCTCTCAGCGCACTGTCAAGATCTTCAGCAGTAACATTGAACGGCTGTCGGAAACGATAGATACGCAGATTGCGAAACCACACAGACAATGACCTCCCAGTCGAAGGGCTGCGGATTATGGCGCAAGCGCTTGCGCATTGCCACGTTGATCTCCTGGCCTGGATGTGCATGCTGCAGTTCAAGTGCTTGTGCATTCAGCCCCTGTGCCAGACCAGGACCGTTGGCTGCTCGCGTAAACACTGCTTGTGGGGCGGGACGCCCCCAGTTGACGCATCACAGACTTCGAAAACTGCGAAGGTCGTGGCCTCGCCGATCCCCGAAGCACAGGAGCTCCGCACCACGGAGCTCTCGGTCGCTATGAACGATCGGTTGAATCCAGAGCAAAACTTGCCCTTCTCGCCTGGCTGGCAAACGGTGGCAACGCGGCCACGATCGGCGATCACACGCCGCCGATAAGCGGCAGCCTTAGGCTGTCAGGGGGACTGCGGCACTCTGCGAGATCATGGACGCTTCACACGCGACCAGGATCGCCGAGCCGCTGGCAAAATGTTGAGAAGAGGTATGCAACCGGAGTCATGGCTCTCCAAGCCTGCCGTCGCCGCTTCCCGCCAGTCACCGGCGACCACGCAGTCGGCTTTCGCGAGGAATGGTCAAACGCAAGGGACGCATTCGAAAGGGAGCGAGCGCCTCAGGACTGGACGGTCTTGACTGCCTCGCCTGAGTAGCCACTCTCGATTCCGTTCGTGTCCACCGCAGTCATGACGAAGTAGTAAGTCCCCACGGGCAAGTCATCGATCCGGACCGCGAAGGTATAGGGATCGTCGACTGACAGCATGGAGTCATAATGGCCGGAGCGTATTCCATAGTAGATCCGGTAGCCGGCAATCTCTGAGATGGACAGACTCGCCCCGTCGACGCGCTGTGTCGGCGCCCGCCAGCCGAGCCTGGCAACGCCAACCTCCTGTGTTGATGCATTCGCATTGGTCGCCGCGGTTCCTGCTGCACCCCGGCCAGTCATTCCAGTAAGCTGGTAGCGCCCCGATTGCGCCGAAGCATTGCCACCGGTTCTGGTGGTTCCCGCCGTATCCGCATCGGTCGTTGCGGCGACCTGCGCTTGTCCCCTGTCGCCACCACCTCCGCCACCGCCACCGCACGCGCCGAGAAACAGGGAAAGCGCTACGACTAAGATAAATGCTGTGAGCTTCTGAAGGGTCGGAAAAAGTCTTTCCATGACACGAATCACCGGTCCTGGGTCGTTTGTACCGTGAATCGGCCATGGCGCTCAGAAGTTGAACAATCGAGGACAAACTGACTTTCGGGAATGCGTTGAAGACTGTGCCGAAACGGCTCGGCTGCCCACTCGCGGGCCCCGTAGGTGCTGCCGGGCCGCAGCAGACACAAACGGCAACGCGAAGGCGGCCGTCCGGGTGGGTCTGTTCCGGTCAGACTCTGGAGCAGTACCGGCGGTGCTCGCGGCCCAGTTGGGTGATAGCGCTGGAGCCGCACGCATAGGCCAGATCGCGGGCGCTCAGACGCTGCGGAAAAACGCTATCCGGTTCTTCCGCGGGTGGTCCCGCAGCGCAATGCCGGTGCCCAGCGGCAACTGCAGTGACAAGGGTCAGACTCCAGCTGGCATGGGATCAAGCACGCGTAGCCACTCGGAAACGCTATGTGCCCCCGAGCGCTCGGGTCGTGTGCGGTAACGCGCTTCAGGACACCGGCAGATCGGGATCGATGAAATCCCAAGGCTGTCCGCTGGCACTCCATACCACCTTTTCCGGCTTGAACAGGGCTGGATCGTCGAGGCTGGCAGCGGTGAAAAGCAGAATATCCGGATGCCCCGAAGTCTTGCCCACCACGGGGCTGCCGCACACCGGGCAGAATCCCCGGCTCACCGTGCTGCCGTCATCGGCGATCTGATCATAAAACTTAAGCTCACCGGTGAGCGAAACGGCGTCCGCCGGGACAACAAACAATGAGGCGTGCCCAGCGCCGCTGGCCCTCTGACACTGGCGGCACTGGCAATGAAAGGAGAAGCTGGGCGGGCTGTTGGCCTGATAGCGGACGGCGCCGCAGGCGCAGCCGCCGCTGCAGGGAATCGTGTTCATACTGCCTCGCTCGGTGATGATGGCGGCAACATGGATGTCGCTCGCTGAGTACGAGACGGCTTTTCGGGAAGTACGATTGGATTGTCTGGAAACGCCCCACCGGCTTAAGCCAGTGGGGTGTTCAGACTGCGGCTGCTTTCAGTTCAGCTTCGCCGCTTCAGGGGCGGATTCTGCTTTGGCAATCGAGCCCTCGGATGCCTCGGTCGCCTGTTCCGCGTTGGCGGTGGTGCCACCGCTCGTTGCGCGCAACTCAGGCGCACCGGCTGGCGCCACGACCGTGAACGAGGCGATTTCACTCGCCTCACTCGTGGTGTCCATGCCCTCCTTCGCTGCCTGCGTCTCAGGGGCCTCCGGGGCGGAGGACGTGGCATCGGACAGCGCGGCCATTTCATTCGTTTCACTCGTGCTCTCGATGCCCTCCTTCGCTGCCTGCGTCTCAGGGGCCTCCGGGGTGGAGGACGTGGCATCGGACAGCGCGGCCATTTCATTGGCTTCACTCGTGCTCTCGATGTCCTCCTTCGCCGCCTGCGTCTCAGGGGCCTCCGGGGCAGAGGGCGTGGCGTCGGCGAGCGCAGCCATTTCGCTGGTCTCGCTCGTGCTCTCCATGTCCTCCCTCGCCGCCCGCGTCTCAGGTGCTTCCGGGGCGGAAGGCGTGGCGTCGGTCAGCGCGGCGATTTCACTCACCTGAGCATTCCTGTCGCTCTCGTGAGTCATCGCCTGCTGCGCATCACGGTCAGCCATCGAGGACCGGAAGATCGGCGACTGCCGTTGTACACGCGCCAGCATCGGCGCAGCGTACGGCTTGGGCTGCCGGTACTGTGCCATCGGGCCCGGGGTGTACGGCAGCGCCGGACGGCCACCGTAAGCCTGCTGTCCCGCGCCGGGACGCGGGTAGCCCGCCATGGCGACGGATGGGTGCGGCGCACGGGACCACATCGACGCCGGCGGCGGCATCGGGGGCCGGTACTGGGCCATCCGGCCCCAGGGGTACGGTCGTGCAGGACGGCTTTCGGTAGCCTGCTGTCCCGCGCCGGGACGCGGGTAACCCGCCATGGCGACGGATGGGTGCGGCGCACGGGACCACATCGGCGCCGGCGGCGGCATCGGGGGCCGGTACTGCGCCACGCGGCCCCAAGTGTACGGTCGTGCAGGACGGCTATTGTAAGCCTGCTGTCCAGCGGCGGGACGCGGATGGTGCGCCATGGCGACTGACGGCCGGGGCCCATGGGCCCACATCGGCGCCGGCGGCGGCATCGGGGGCCGGTACTGGGCCATACGGACCATGCTGGACGGCTGGGCTGGACGGCTATTGTAAGCCCGCTGCCCGGCGGCGGGACGCGGATAGTGCGCCATGGCGACCGACGGCCGGGGCCCATGGGTCCAGACCTGCGGTGGCGGCGGCATCGGCCCGATCGGGCGGGCCGCTCTGCTGATAGAATTCGACGGGCGCTTGAAGCCTTGCGATGGCATCATGGGCCACGGACGCAACCGCGGCCGGCGTGCCATGGGGCCAACGGCACCCGGTCGCGACGGCATCATCCGCGCTTGGGCAGGGATTTTTCCATATCTGGCTGCAGCTGCTGTCTCTCGGCCAATGTCGCCGGCCACGACCTCCGTTGTGAGACCGGCGGTCAGCAAGACTGGCAGAATACATTTGACTACTCGGTTGAATTTAAGCATCCAGTTCTCTCCTTGAGACGGTGGGCAAGCAAGGCAGTGGCAAGACAGTCGCGGTTCCGTGCACCGTGTCTACCGACACGGGCGTGTTGCCGATCGAATCCATTTCCCCTCACCGACCGGACCCCAGAGGCTGCAGCGTGCGGCCGACAAGGTCCTCATGGACGGGGTGCCATTGGTTTAATCCTGTTACAGGATATTTATAATCCACGGCATCAAGAATAACAAATAACTCAGTGAATGCAATGAGGAATTATAACATCAATAAAACGAGATGGGTCATAAACCTGCCTTATTGCCGATGCGCCGGTCTCTTGTGCCGGTCATGCCACCGGTCGGCTGCCGGCGCCCGGGACGCACGCGCAAATCATCGCCTTCCGCCATTCGGACCCGGGGCATCTTTCACGCGACACGCCGAGAGCGCATTGCGCCCCGGTCACTTCTTCCCCGCCGACATTGCATAGGCCCGCCTTTCGCGGGCGCGGCCGAGGCACAAGTCTGTTGTGAGAGGACGCCGCGCAGCGCCTTCGACTGGACCGAGCCCTGTGCGCGACAGGCTGAAGCGCGCTCAGGGACGGTGGTGGCCCGCAAGCGGGAGCTCGACACCGGACGTCAGGGACGGGTACCACCCGCGGGGGACTGGAGCTGGATGTCAGACATCGCGCGCCATTGTCAGGAGCAAGCTTTCAGTGCGCTGACACGCAGAAAACAAAACGCCGCGCGCATGCGTTATCGCGCTCCGGGGTACAGCGCCGAGTCGCTGACTGGCGGCCAACTTTGATTGTTGATCAGATTGTCGGGCTTGGGCGCCACGGCTGTACAACGCGCCGCATCGGTCCAGCCAACGTGCAGTCTGTCCCAGCACCGGATCATCTCCCCGGTACAACTGCCCCCGCCGGCGATGTGGCAATACCATAGGTAGCGCGGTGTGGGTGTTCGGTTTGTTGTGCAGGCACACAGACGAAGAACAAGTATCGTAAAGATCAGCTTCATTCGTGAATGACTCGCCGCTCACAAGACGTTCATTTTGCTCTGACACAGGCTGACCTGGACGGTCGACCGGCGCGGTCTATGAACGCGACCTGAGGCGGCCGGTAGACTGAACCCTGCTGCCGGCGAAAGGCGATTGCCCGTGGTCGTCCTCACCCGGCGCCCCCACGAACCACCGATGGTAAGCCGTCTACTGGAAAATCGGTACAGACCGTCGTGCTGTGCGCCAGGGAGCATCGGGTGAAACCAGCTACGAATGCGCCAAAGCACCTGACGGTGGTGTGCGAGGCGCGTACCAAACAGGTTGCTGCTCAGGTGTCGTGACGACGGCGAACAACCCGTTGTGCTGCATGCTGTAGAGAAACCTGGCCTTCAGGCGGAATGTCACTGGAAATCTGGCCGGTGAGCCACTAGTACTCTTGCAATATGATCTCGCAAGAGTACTAGTATCAGGGTGGCGGAAGCTTGCACTTTTCTCAATATCGATACCTGTGCTCACAGCGATGGCTTTCATCAATCGAGAGGCAGACTGCGCCCATGAAGAGAACGATCAAATGCTGGCTTCGCTCGCTGCACCTGTTGGTGCTCATCGGCCTGGTGCCGGCGGGTGTTGCCGGTTCACTCCAGACTTATAACATCAGCGACGACGGGATTTCGATCTCGGGCGTCTCCGCCGGCGGATACATGGCGCATCAGTTCCACGTGGCGCACTCGGCATCGGTTCGTGGTGCCGGGATCATTGCCGGCGGACCCTACCACTGTGCCGGCGACGCCTATCCCTTCAATATGCTGACGACCATGGACAAGTGCATGGACGCTCCCGACGGGGTGCCCTTCTTCGGCCCTCCGGACGTCGATGCCAGCATCGCGGAAACGCAACAGGAGTTTCGTGACGGCACCATTGACGATCCGGCCAACCTGCGTGCCGACGGGGTCTACCTTTTTTCAGGCCGCCTGGATCGAACGGTGCCGCAGCCGGTAATGGACGTCCTGGATGTCTATTACCGCCGATTGGGCGCTACGGTTCGATACATCCACTACATGCCAGCCGGGCACGCCATGATTACCGATAACGACGGCGCGAACGCCTGCAACATCACAGAGGCGCCCTTTATCAATGACTGTGACCATGATGCGGCTGGAGCGCTGTTGAGACAGATCTATGGCCCACTCAAGGACCCGGTGCCATGGGAGAAATCCTCGCTGTTGTCCTTCGATCAGAGTGACTTTATCGAAGAGCCCGAGGCAAACAGCATGCAGTCGGTCGGCTATCTGTATGTGCCCGAGGACTGTGCCCGGGAGCTGCCTTGTCGGCTGCACATTGCCCTCCATGGCTGCGGGCAGACCGAAGAGGCGATCGGGGATGCTTTCTATACCCAGGCCGGCTACAACGGGTGGGCAGAGGCGAATGACATCATTGTCCTGTATCCGCAGGCTGCAGCACGCACCTACCTGTTGCTGCCCTGGCCGAATCCGAACGGGTGCTGGGACTGGTGGGGCTACACGGGAGGGCAGTACCACACCAGAGAAGGTGTACAGATGCGCGCGATCAAGGCAATGGTCGACCGGCTGAGCGGTGCCAGATGAGGGAAAGCGGATGCCGGATCTCCCGTCCGATGGGAGTGCGGAGCGCCGCCACAGAGCGACGGAACACCCGGAATGGCCCTGCCGGCAGGCAGTCCACGATATCGCAATAAACTTAC
>JASFKW010000067.1:0-19445 GCA_050118435.1 Gammaproteobacteria bacterium
AACAATGTAACTGTTTCCCTTCGTTACACTGAAACGTCCGGGAGAGCCATCATGGCCATTAGCAACTCAGAACGGCGAAGGCACCTCAGGGAAGGGGCGCTGCGAGATCCAGACGGGAACAAAAAGGCCCCGCGCCACCTGGACGCCGGCTCCTGAGCCCGGCGCTCACGTGCCATCGGTCCCTGGACAGGCTGTTACGCTGCGACTCGTCTCACGCGTCCGGTCAATGGAGCACAAGCCTGCGTCGGGGTCGCTGCCTGCGGAATCTTTCGAGTCTTGCAGCCCGTTCCTTCTTCAGGCGCCGCGATTCATCCCATGCCCGGACCGGCCAGGACAACAGATACGCGACCCCCAGCAGGAGCAGGAGCCCGCCCGTGATGACGATGTACCAGAACAAACCGCCCAAGAGAGTGCTGACGTAGTCCATGACTCGCCTCCGTCTTCTCGCTAAATCTATAGCACACACCCGCTACTGTGACACTGACTGCAGTCAAGCGCGGCCACTGGCATGCTCAGATGCCGGTTCGCCGCCGGTTGGAGGTGTTGGGCAGCAATGACACACACGGCTTGGCCCCTAACGCCGTGTGCGGGCTGTCGGCTGCAGGGTTCTGTACGGAGGGCGGGTCAGGATCGCATTACCAGCAGGCCGCCTGTAAAGAATAAGAGACTGCTAATACAAATTTTCTTACACTTTTTCTGACCATCAGGATGCAATCTTTGAGATAGCTATTTGATTTAGGGAACAGGCGCCTTGATGGCCCGAAGACTGCATTCTCATCCTCTCCACCGACTGGCGCAGGGCTGGACGGGCTCGAGACATAAGGAAAATTCGATGCATCAAGTCTCTATGCTAGCCGTAGGCCTTGTTCTTGCCCTTGAAATTGCCGCGTTGACGATAGCGCATTGGTCCATTTTTTATGCGCAGCCAGTACCCTCAAGCACCGACGCTGCGCCGTACCAACACACCAGCATAGTCGAGCTCGGTGGATTGGAGAATGTCGCTACAATCGATTAGGCGATAAGAGGGGGATCCGCCGGGGCGGGGCGCAACGGGCGGATGAGACTCACGCAACAGGGAAATGGGCCATAAAGCCTGACGCGAGCGAGGCCGCCCGGCTCAATGTGAAACCGCCACCTCAATCCGGCGGTTCCTTCGGCGTAGAGATACGGCCACCGAGCGTAGTGACAGATTTCACAGTCTGTTCCGAAAGCTTGTGTCGAACGGCTTGACACCTGATTGGCCACAGGCATCAGGCTTCTGGCGAGTGGGTCTCGGGAGCTTTGTGGGGAGCAGATTCTGATGAGTCGCTCTCGCTGCCGGTCGTCGCGGCTGTCGGAACCGGCGGCTGCTTGGAAGGACGCATCCACTCGGACAACAGAGAGTAGCCAATTGCCAGGATGACCGGGCCGAGAATTACTCCGATGAAGCCGAACGCCATCAGTCCACCCAGTACCCCCATGAACACCAGCAGCAGCGGCAACATCCCGCCGCGGCTTATCAGGTAAGGCTTGATGAGGTTGTCGATACTGCTGATCACCACCATGCCGTAGAGCACGAGGAAAATGGCCCAGGCGGTCTGGCCCTGTACATACAGCCAGACTGCTGCCGGCAACCACACCAGCGGCGGTCCCATCGGGATGATGGAGAGGAAGAAGGTCAGCAGGCCCAGCAACATGGCACCGGGTACGCCGGCGATCCAAAAGCCTATCAGTGCTAGTACCGACTGGGCCAGCGCGGTGCCGAGGATGCCGTTTACCACGCGCGACACGGTGCCAGCGGTCACCTCGATGAGGTGTTTTGCGCGATGACCTGCGAGGTGCTCCATGACGGCTTGAGTACGCACCGTGATGGCCGGTCCATCGCGGTAGAAAAAGAAGCAGATCAGCACGCTGAAACTGATAAGGACGACCCCCTGCCCCAGGGCTCCCCCTGCCCTGATCGCCCAGCTTCTGAGCGGCAGTTCGAGTAGATAGCGCTTGAGCTGCAGCGCTGCGCCCTCGTCTTCCTGCATCAACGCCAGCCATCGGGCTTCCAGATAGCTCCCAGCGAGCGGGATCGATGCCAGCCAGCCCGGTGGCTCGGGCAGAGGCCGGCCCAGGGCTTCGCGCAGGAGCCGTAGCAGTTCGACAGCGTTGTCCACCAGGCTGATGGCCATGATCGCAAAGGGGGTCACCAGGGTGAGCAGGAGCAACAGCGTCATGGCCGTGGCCGCAGCCCCCGCTCGGCGACCCAGCCGCACGAGCAGCCATTCGTAGACGGGCCAGCTGGCGTAGGCCAGCACAGCGGCCAGGATCAGCGAGATGAGGAAGGGACGCAGCACCAGGACGGTACCCACAATGAGCAGCGCCAGCAGGGCGACACCTGCCATCATCTCTACGCGGCGGGTCGAGTACACGGTAGTGCCTCTGCAAAGGGACGGGGCCAGTATAGGCAGAGCCCCTCTCAAGGTCCACGTGGCTGGCCGAGGCGTGTCCTACGACGGGTTACACGCCTTTCGACCAGCGAAACATACGCCGTGCCGGCAGCGCTTCGGGCGCGTGTTCGAAAAAGCGATGGCGTAGTCTGCATTGACAGACTGCGCCGCATTTGCGCCCGGCCCTTCACCCTGCCTGTGGCGCGCCCGTCGGCGCGCCGCCGTGCACGGCTGATGCTTTGCACGGGGCAATGCCGTCCCCGCCTGTTGCTTTCGCGCGACGACCGCCCGGGCCAGCAGCCCCCAACATCCATGCGGCCCGACGCCCGATTCTGGCCGGATTTCCCCACTTTTCCCACTGGCGGCGACAAAAAGACGCCGGCATCGACCGGCCTGCGCTGCTTCCAAAGCCCCACCAGCTGCGTCCGAGAGACGCCGACCGCTTGTTTCCCCAATCAAGAGTTTACAACTCCCACCGATATCTTCCGGGAGAAGGCCAGAGTCACTGCCGCGAACATCAGGGATCAACAGCCGGATGGATGCTCCAACGAGAACCGATGGAATACCCACCCTGAGTGCCGAAGATAATCTGCGCGTATGTAAAGAACAGACGCGCGCCGTCTACGATGCGCTCCCATTGTCCTTTTTCGTTAATGTCACCGCGGCAACGGTCCTGGTCGTCGCCCTCAAGGATACCGTAGCGCCCCAGAAGCTCGCCGGGTGGATACTCGTGCTGCTGGGCGTGCAGCTGCTGCGCCTGTGGAGTCTGAAGGCATTTCGCGCCCTGCGCCCCGATGCCGCGAACATTCATAAGTGGGTGAAGCTCGCCGTGACCGGCGCGGCCGGGTCCGGCGTCGCCTGGGGACTTGCAAGCCTGTTCCTCTGGTCGGAGACCGACGTCATCCGACAGGCCATCATGATGATTGTGGTGGCCGGAATGGTGGCCGGTGGCATAACCACTCTGTCGCCGATTCTGGCCGCCGCGGTGAGCTTCCTCTACTGCGCCGTCGTACCGCTGATAGGGCGTCTCGCCGTGATCGACATCACCGGTTCGGGTTACCTGCTGCTCATGGCGGTGGTGTTTCTGGTGATGATGACAATCACGGCGCGCCGGTCGAACCATTTGCTGATGGCCAGTCTCATCACACAGATCGGGAAGGAGCGCGCCGAAGAGACAGTGCGCTACCAGGCGACGTATGATGAGCTCACCAGGCTGCCCAACCGCCGGTATCTCGTGAATTACCTGGAACGCGAGCTGTCCCGCGCCCAACGCCATCACTGGTTCGGCGCGCTGTTCTTTCTCGATATAGACCATTTCAAAGAGGTGAACGACACGCTCGGTCACGACGCCGGCGACCAGCTTCTGCGGCGCCTGGCGGGCCGGATCTCGGCGCGTCTGCGTGTTGAGGACACGGCGAGCCGTCTCGGCGGCGATGAGCTCGTGCTGGTGTTTCCCGAGCTGACGCAGGACAAGGAGAAAGCGCTGCTTGAAGTCGATCGGCTCGCCAAGCAGATGATGGAAGTGATCAATTCGCGGTTCATGATCAATGGCCACGAGGTGCAGGTGACGGCGAGCATCGGCATTGCCCTCATTCCTGCCGACGGCAACACCCCCGATGAGCTCCTCAAGCACGCCGATACCGCCCTCTATCGTGCCAAAGAGAGGGGCCGTAACGGCTATCAGGTCTTCATGCCGGACATGCAGAGAGCCATCCAGCGACGCCTGGACATGGAAAGGGAGCTCCGCTACGGCATTGCGAACGAGCAGATGCGGCTTCACTATCAGCCGCAGGTCGATGCTTCGGGACGCATTCGCAGTCTGGAGGCGCTGGTGCGCTGGGAGCACCCCCGCAGGGGCCTGATCCTACCGCAGGAGTTCATCGGAATCGCAGAGCAGACGGGACTGGTCGTCGCCTTGAGCCGCTGGGTTGTAATGCGGGCTTTCGAGGATCTGGTGTCCATCAAGCGGGCGTTTCCCGCAAGACAGCACCCTTCGATGGCCGTCAACATCAGCGCCAATGACTTCAGACACGACAGCCTCCTGGTTCTACTACGCGAAGTGTCCCGGTCCCCCGGTTACCAGAACGGCGATTTCCGGCTGGAGATCACTGAGCACACCGTCATGGAAAACCATGACGTCGTCATCGAGATCATGCGCTTTGCTCAGCAGCTCGGGTTCCATTTTGCAATCGACGACTTCGGCACCGGGCACTCCTCGCTCGCCGCGCTGAAACGCCTGCCGGTTGACCTGCTCAAGATCGACAAGTCCTTTGTGAAAGGTATCCTCGACGACCCCAACGATGCGGCGATCGTACGTACGATCATCGGCATGGCCAAAAATCTGGAGCTGGATACGCTTGCCGAGGGTGTCGAGACAGAAGACGTCCACGAGACCCTGAAACGCTTCGGCTGCAGCTATTTTCAGGGTTGGCATTTCGGCTCGCCCGAACCGATTGATGCAGTGGTGCGACGCTTGAGAAACGGCTGCATGACAACTGCAGGCGACAACCCCGACCTTCCGGCGAGAGCGGCCTCGGCCGGGTCGTTATCGCACCGCTGAAACAGCAGGCAACAGAGACCGGACGCTCCTGGCCGTCGTCTAGAAACTCCCGCCGCACGATCCAGGTGCAGCCGGACGGGGGCATCGCAGGCTGGAGGACAGCTAAACCCGTTCGACCTTCACCCGGATGATCGCCCGGTCGGTGGTCTGCTCCACCGTGAAGCGCCAGCCTGATTCCACCACAGATTCGCCCGTGGTCGGGATGTGCCTCAACCGCGACTCCACAAAACCGCCCACCGTATGGAATTCGGTCGAGGGCAGCTGGATCTCCAGCAGCTCGTTGATCTCCGCAACCGACACCCTCGAGTCCACGAGGTAGACGCCGTCTTCGATGCGTCGGTAAGAACGCCGGCGCCGCGGCTGAATCTCATCGAAGTCGTATCCGACCTTTATCTCGCCCACCACCTCTTCCAGGATGTCCTCCATGCGTATCATGCCGATGGCCGAACCGAATTCGTCCACCACGATGGCCATGTGGTCCTCACGCTCGCGCAGCATCGGCAACACTTCGTCGATATTCTGCAGCGGCGAAACATAGAGTGCCGGTTTGATCAGCTCTTCGAGCGGGCGCTCCTCGAGCTCCCGGTCCATCAGGTCCCACACCGTCAGGGTCACGACGCCCACCACGTTGCCGGTATTGCGCTCATAGACCGGCAGCCGGTTGTAGCCGTGGCGGCGGACCAGACCGAACGCGGTCCGGGTGTCGAAGCGCCGGTCTATGGCGATGATCTCCGCCAGCGGCACCATGGCCTCGCCGACGCTGGTATCGGCGAAGCGCGCCGCACGCCGGATGCGCGCCTGATCAAACACGTCCACATGTGCGCCGCGGTCGGCCATGTCCACCACGGTGCGGATCTGCTGGCGGGTGATGAACAGGTTGTGGGCCGCGCCCCGCCCGCCGCCGAGACGAGCCGCCAGTCTGGCAACCAGAGAAAAAACCGCGATGACCGGATAGAGCAGCAGCCGGAACAGCCTGAGCGGCTGGATCACCACCGGCGCCAGGCGGTTGGCGTTCTGCTGGTAGACACTCTTGGGAACTATCTCACCGAGTGTCAGCAGCAGGGGCGTAAAAACCAGAAACGCATACAGATCGCCGTATTCCCCAAACCAGCCGATCATCACCAGCGTGCCGAGCGTGGTCAGCACCACGACCGAAATATTGGTGCCCACGAGCGTCGTGGTGAGCAGCACGTCCGGTCGCTCCAGCATCTGCAGCACCAGCCGCGCCCCCTTTTGACCCTGATTGGCACGGGCGTGCAAGCGGATCTTGTCGGCGTTCACCAGCGCCATCTCCGAGCCGGAAAAAAAACCCTCCAGCAGGAGTAGCACGACCATGGCCAGAATCAGCAATAGCGCTTCCACCATCTATCCTCCGCCCGCCTGACGGTCCGTGCCGCCGTCCTGGGTATCCCGGCCGGGCGGCCCGGCCTCCTGCGCCCCGTCGTCTTCCTCGGACCCCGCCTCGCGGATCGTTTCACCCTCGCGCCAGGGCCCGCCGCGCGCCACCCGCACCCGGGTGATGCGCTGCTCCTTCGCCTCCAGCACCGTCATCCAGAAGTCCTCTACCTTCACCTCGTCGCCCGCCTGCGGCAGACGGTCGAGGTGTCGGAACAGCACGCCCCCGATGGTGGTCATGCGCGGGTCCTCGATGCCGAAGTTGGTGAGATTGTTGAAGTCCACCAGTTTCATCTCACCCGGCACCTCGTAGACGTTCTCGTCCCGCTCCTCATAAAGCGCCTGTCCCTCGATCTCGCCGGACAGGTGCCCGAAGATAAACGTCAGGACGTCGCGCATGGTGACCAGCCCCTCCACCCCACCGAACTCGTTCAGCACCAGCGCCGCGCGTGCGTTGGTGGTCTTGAAGAAGTCGAACATCTCGTCGACCTTCTTGGTCAGCGGCACGACCACCGGCGGCAGCAGGATGTCCGACGGTTTGAGCGCCGCCAGATCGGCCTTGTCCAGCACCAGCGGCAGGATTCTTTCGATGTGGAGAAAGCCGACAATATTGTCGTGGTGACCCTTGAACACCGGCACCCAACTGTGCTTGAGCTGGCGGAAGGCCGCGACCATGTCCGGCACGCTCTGCTCGACGTCCACAAAGTCGACGCGGGTGCGCGGCGTCATGATATGCACCACTTCGGTGGTACCGGCTTCCAGCAGATGATAGATCAGCGAGCGTTCGGTGGCGTGCAGCTCGCCTTCGTTGGCGACCTGATCGACGATGCTGAGAAACTCGTCGAGCTGGAGGATGTTTTCCGGCGCCCTTTCCGGTCCCACGATCCACGTGGTCAGACGCTCGGAGACCCCGCGCACCGCCCAGCGCAGCGGTGCGATCGCCTTAACCCAGAGCGCCATGGGCGCCGCCACCAGGCTGGCGCTGACCCGCACCGGGTTCGAAACCGCGATGGTCTTGGGAGTGATCTCTCCAAACAGCAGCAACAGGGGCACCATCACCAGCACACTGATGACACCGGCGCGCTCCGGACCGTACAGGGACACCAGGATGGCAGTGGCATTGGCGACCGCCGCGATATTCACCAGCTGGTTGCCGCACAGAATGGAAATGATCAGCCGGCGCGGCGAATCGAGCAGCGCGTGAAGGGTGGCCGAATGGGGATGGTGCTCGCGGCGCAGCTGTTGCAGATCCAGCCTCGAGAGCGAAAACAGGGCGGTTTCGGAACCGGCAAAGAACGCCGAGCTCAACAACAGCAGCAGCTGGAGCGTCAGCCGAATCATCGTGTCCGGCTGTGCCAGCAGCGCCGGATCGAAGTAGAAGAAGTCTCCGATTGCCTGCAGGTACTGAAACAGCAACTGTGGAAGTGACTCTAGCAACGCATCCGACCGCGGCAATTGTGTGAAAGACTCATACCCAGTTGCCCGTCAAGCCCTTCCGGCCGGCCGACAACGCCCGCTAGCATAGCCAAATCCGGGTTCGATTACACACTTCTGAGCAGGCGCGGTCATCGCCCCGCGTCCGAAATGCCCATCGCATCGCACCACCGAACGCCACGCAATATTTACGGGTCTGTCATCGATTTTTCAAACAGCGCGGGTAGGCTTCGCCAAACCCACAGGACTGAAGCGTGTATGACCGCCAACAACCGCTACCGTTCTATCTGGATCTCTGACACGCATCTGGGCACCCGAGGCTGCAAGGCCGACTTTCTCCGCGACTTCCTACGCCACAACGAATCCGCCTATCTCTACCTGGTGGGCGACATCGTCGACGGCTGGAGTCTCAAACGTGCCTGGTACTGGTCCCAGTCCCACAGCGCGATCCCGAAGATCGAATCATGCGTAGGGGCCGCTCCGACAGTGACTTCAGGCAATGGCGTTACGGTCCTTCGACCTGGTCCACGTCCATACACCGTTTATCGCGCACCGGGCCGGTATCTGGTTGGCGCGGCGGCTCGGCATTCCGGTGGTGCAAAGCTACACCCCGCAGGTTGTGGCGAGCCATACCGCGCTGTTCACGGTGGGCAGACACTGGCTCAGCTACGGTCCTCTGTGTACACTGTGGCGGGCTGACGGATCACGACCATGGCTCACCATAACCAGGAAAAAGGCATCAAGCGCCTCTACAATGCGACGCTGTATTCAGCGGCCGGCATCAGAGCCGCCTTCCAGACCGAGGCCGCATTCCGTCAGGAGCTGCTGCTTTGCGTCATACTCATCCCGCTGGCATTCTGGCTGGGCAGCTCCGCGGTGGAACGGGCGCTGCTGATCGGCAGCTGCCTGCTGGTGCTGATCACCGAGCTGCTGAATTCTTCCATTGAGGCGGTGGTGGATCGCATCAGCGCGGAGCACAGCGAGCTGTCCGGCAAAGCCAAGGACATCGGCTCAGCCGCGGTGTTTATCAGTCTCTGGGCCGCCGGCATCATCTGGGCGCTGATCGGTTACGCGCGCCTCAGCACCCCGGGCTCGTAGCCGCCCACACCGCAGCCGTGCGGCAGCAGCGTCCCGAAAGGCTGACTTGCATATCCCGTGCGACAAACCAGGCGCTCGGCGATTACCCGGACCCTGGCCGGCAAAACCTGCCGATTCCGGCATCAGATCTCCTTGTTCGAAGTGCACGCCGCCTTGAGTGGGGAAACAAGGTGAACCAGCGGTTGCAAAGCCCCCGGACGTCCCGCGCGTCCAGACAGCGCGACGGAAAGCCGGAATCTCCGGTGATCGGCACCGCGTAGCCCCCGTGGCGACAGCGCTTGGGAACCTCCGCGAGCTGTAGAGCATCAATATAACTGGCGAGATACTACGTGATCAGGCGTCCCGCCCGGGTGCGAAGGGGCGGGACAGGAGGGATATGCTCATGGACATTCAAACAGTACCAAGGGGGCTCACCTACCTGCTGCTGGCGGCCGGCTGTCTGCTCGCCTTTGTCTCGGCACTGGTGCCATTTTTTGATGACGGACACCGGCTCCTGGTCGGCGTGCTCCTGGCCGGCCTCCTGCCCTATCTCATCTTCGGTCTGGTGTTGCCCTATCTGCACGGTTGGGCGCTGGCGCTGCCGGCGCTTGTGATGGTCGGCATACACGCCTGGGTAGTGGTAACACAGCGCTTTGCCGCCTACCAGGACTACAGCGACGGGACGATCTATTACGTTCCGTTCGCCCTCGCCATTGCGGCGGCCGTTCTCGTCGCCTGGGCGCTGCGGCGATCACCCTGCGGACCCGGCGCCTGAAGGAGGCTGCTTCGCCGCGCTCGCAATGACAGCGACGTTTGGATGAATCAGGGTGCCCTCAGTAATCACAGCTTCCTCAGCGCATGTGGCCGGCGGCCAGCACCGGAGTCAGCCAGTAGTGAAGGCCGCTGCCGCGAAAATGCCGTTCGGCATCCTCGATGACGATCCGCGCCTGCGCTTCGGCCAGGTGCATCTGAAACATGATCTGGCGTTGGCGACCCGCCACCTGTTCGGCTGCCGTCAGCGAGTGCGCCGAGGCGCCGTGGCCGCTGATCGGTGCGCTGGTGAAGCCGGGGATGTCGTCGCGCTCCAGCAGCCAGTCGACCAGAGCGTATTCAATTGACGGCGATGCGATCAGTACCAGTAGACATTGGTCCATATCAGACTCCAGCGCGGGCGACACCGTAGCGCCGGTACAGTGTCGGAAGCAGAAAGAGGGTCAACAGTGTCGACGACACCAGACCGCCGATCACGACGATCGCCAGCGGCCGCTGGATTTCCGAGCCGGGGCCTTCGGCGAACAGCAGCGGCACCAGGCCGAAGGCCGCGATCGAAGCCGTCATCATCACCGGGCGCAGGCGGCGCAGGGCGCCCTCGGTCACCACCTCGCCAATCGGGCGACCGAGGGCCGACAACTGATTGAAGTGGGTTACCATCACGACCCCGTTGAGCACCGCGATGCCCAGCAGCGCGATGAACCCGACCGAGGCCGGTACGGACAGGTACTCGCCGGTCAGCCACAGGCCCACCACGCCACCGGTCAGCGCAAAGGGAATGTTGCTCAACACCAGCAGCGACTGGCGCACCGAGCGGAAGGTCGAAAACAGGGTGAGGAAGATCAGAGCCAGGGCCACCGGCACCACGATGGAAAGCCGCCTGGCGGCACGCTGCTGGTTTTCGAACTGCCCGCCCCATTCCAGGTAATAGCCGGCCGGCAGCGACGTCTGCGCCGACACCACCCGCCTGGCCTCTTCCACGAAGCTGACCAGATCGCGTCCGGCCACATTGGCGATCACCACGGCCATCCGGTTGCCGCGCTCGCGCTTGATGGACACAGGTCCCTCGGTGCGCTCAAAGCTGACCAGGTCCGCGAGCGGCACCGATCCGCCGCCCGAGGGCGCGAACCTCAGCGCCGAAAACACCGCCGGCGACTCGCGCAACTGCGCCGGGCCCCGCAGCAGCAGGGGAATGCGGCGCACATCCTGATATACCGTACCGGCGCGCACGCCTTCCACCTGAGCGCGCAGGCTGGACTCCAGGGCATCGATGGAAATGCCGAGGCGCCCCGCCGCCATGCGGTCGGCCACCAGCCGGTAGTATTGCGCCCCCGCGTTACGCGGCGTATAGACATCCTCGGCGCCCGGCACCTGGCTCAAGGCGCTGACGATGGACTCGGCGACAGCATTCAGCCGCTGCTGATCTTCACCGAACACCTTGACGGCGAGATCACCGCGCACCCCCGTGAGCATTTCGGAAACGCGCATCTCGATCGGCTGCGTGAACGCGTAACCGATGCCGGGGAAATGGTCCAGCACCTCGCGAATGCGGTCGACCAGCTCGTCCTTGCTGTCCACGCGCCACTGCTCGCGCGGCTTTAACACCAGGAAGCTGTCGGTCTCGTTCAAGCCCATGGGATCCAGACCCAGCTCGTCGGAGCCGGCGCGCGCCACGACGCTGGTCACCTCCGGCACCTGCTCCAGAATGGCACGCTGCACCCGCATGTCCAGGTCGATGGACTCCGCCAGGCTGATGGAGGGCAGCTTCTCCAGCTGCACGATGAGATCACCCTCGTCCATGGTGGGCATGAAGGACTTGCCGATCTGGGTGTAGAGAACGCCAGTCAATACCAGCAGACCGAGAGCAGCGGCAGTCACGGTGCGACCATGGACCATGGCCCAGGTCAGCGCCGGCCGGTACGCGCGCTGCAGCACCCGCACCAGGCGCGGCTCGTGATGGGACACCCTGCCGATGAGATAGGACGCCAGAACCGGTATCACGGTCAGCGACAGCAGCAGCGAGGCGGACAGCGCAAACACGATGGTGAGCGCAACCGGAATGAACAGCTTGCCCTCCAGCCCCTGCAGGGTCAGCAGCGGCAAAAACACGATAACGATGATGGAAATCCCAGAGGTCACCGGCACCGCGACCTCACGGGCCGCCCGGTAGATCAGGTGGAGACGGGGCAGGCGTTGCCCGCCATTGTGCCTGGCGAGGTGGGTCACCACGTTCTCCACCACGACCACCGCGGCGTCCACGAGCATGCCGATCGCAATCGCCAGGCCGCCCAGTGACATGAGATTGGCCGACATGCCGAAGCGGTACATGAGCACGAACGTCGTCAAGGCCGCCAGCGGCAGAATCAGCGCCACGGTGAGCGCGGCGCGCAGATCACCGAGAAACAGCACCAGCAGCACCAGCACCAGCAGTGTCGCCTCCTGCAGGGCGCGGCTGACGGTGGCGACCGCCCGGTCGACCAGATGCCCCCGGTCATAGAAAACCGCGACCTCCACACCCTCGGGCAGAGTCGGCTCGAGATCCTCCAGCTTGCTGCGCACACCCTCCACGACTTCGCGCGCGTTGGCACCGCGCAAGCCCAGCACCAGCGCCTCGACGGCTTCGCCGGTGCCGTTGCGGGTCACAGCACCATACCGGGTCAGGGCGCCGGTGCGCACCTGTGCCACGTCGGATATCCGCACCGGCTGCGCCGGATCGGGTCTGACCACGATCGCCTCGACGTCCTCGAGCGACTGAATCCGGCCTTCGGTGCGAACCAGCAGCGCCTCCTCGCCGTCGGTAAGACGGCCCGCCCCGTCATTGCGGTTGTTCTGCTCGAGGGCCGCTCGCAGCTCATCGAGGGTCACACCGACTGCCTCCATCCTGGCATTGTCCGGGACCACCTCAAGGGTGCGCACCCGCCCGCCCAAGGCATTCACGTCGGCGACGCCGGGCACCGAGCGCAGCGAGGGACGTATGACCCAGTCGAGCAGATCGCGCCGCTGCATGTCGCTCAGGTCGCCGCCCTGGAGGGTGAACATGAACATTTCGCCGAGCGGCGTCGTCATCGGCGCGATGCCCCCGGAGACATCCGGGGGCAGCTGGTCCCACACCGCGGCCAGACGCTCTGCGACCTGCTGGCGCGCCCAGTAGATGTCGGTTCCATCCTCGAAGTCGACGGTGATGTCCGTGAGGGCGTACTTGGCCACCGAGCGCAGCGTGGACTGGCGCGGAATACCAAGCATCTCGACCTCGATGGGTGCCGTGATGCGGGTCTCGACCTCTTCCGGCGTCATCCCCGGCGCCTTGACGATCACCTTCACCTGGGTGGTCGACACGTCCGGGAACGCATCGATGGGAATGTTGCTGAAAGCGTACCAGCCGGTGCCGGCGATCAGCGCCACCGCCAGCAGCATGAGAATGCGCTGGGTCAGCGCGAACTGGATCAGCCGCTCGAGCATCACGGCCCCTCCGACGACCAGGCCGCCTTGATCGCCGCGGTGCCGGCGACGGCAATGCGGCTGCCGGCAGGGACGTCGCCCTGGATGACCTCGTAGCCCGGTTCCTCGCTGATCACCGTCACCGACACGGGGAGGAAGCCTTCATCCCCGGCTACGAAGACGTAGCTTTGCCCGCCGGAGCGCAGCACCGCCGTGCGGGGTACCCGAAAGCTGCTGCCGCTGCCGGCACGCGCGATCTGAGCCTGCACGAACTGACCGGGGCGCATGCGCTCGGTACCTTCGCTTATCTGCGCCCGCACCAGCACGCCCTGATCGGCGCCGTGCACCATGCGTCCGACCGAGATCACCTTTCCGGACACCTCGAGCTCCGACACCGCCACCGTGTCGCCGACCGCGAGGTCGCCCAGCTTTCCCAGGGGCACGTGGATTTCGAGCCACAACGGCTTGAGGCGGGCGATGCGGTACAGTGGATCGGCCAGCTCCACTCCTTTTCCGGCGGTGGTCATCTGCTCCAGAATCACCCCGTCGAAGGGGGCGCGCACCGTGAGACTGCTGCTCAGCGTCTTGCGCGACGCCAGTGCCTGCAGCGCCGCCTCGTCCATACCGGACATCTCCAAGGTGGAGCGCAGGCGCGCCCGCGCGGCCGAGAGCTCCTGATAGGTCGCGCGCGATTCGAGCAGCCGGCGCTGCGCGATGATGCCCTCCTCGCTCAGCTGCCGGTCGCGCTCGTAATTGGCCTCCGCCAGCCTGAAACGGGCGCGCGTCTCGAGATAGTCCCCCTGCAGCTCGAGCAGCCGGGCGCTCTTTATGCGCGCGAGGGGCTGGCCCTGGAGAATCTCCTGACCCTCTGCGGCCAGCAGCACTTCGACCACGCCGCCCAACGGCGCGGTGACCACCTGGAGCTGGGCATTGGGGACCGCCACTCGGGCGGGGAAGATGCCACTGCGAATTTCCCCGCTCGGCTCGACGGGGGCGGTCTCGATGCCCAGCGCGTTTCTCTGGTCCGGTCCGATGCGCACCAGCTCGGCCGCGGCGCAATTCAGGCCGCCCAGCAGCAGGGCTGCGACAATGCTCTTTCTCATTCGGGTATCACTCCCAGTGTCTGATTGAGGCGGGCCACGGCGCGGCCCAGCTCGAGCTCGCTGACGCGCCGCGAACGCGCGGCATCGAGCGCCTGCCGGCGCGCTTCCAGCACCATGAACAGGCTGTTTTCACCCAGCTCGAAGGCGCGCCGTGCCAGACGCAGCCCTTCCGCGGCGAGCCGCTGCTGGCGTTCGGCCAGCTTCAGGGTTTGAGCGGCCTGGCGCCGGGCATTCAGCGCCTCGATCAGGTCCTTTCCGAGCTCCCGCCCGGCCCTGGCCACAGCGGCCGATGACTCGGCAAGGTTGCGTTCCGCGGCGGCGATGCGCGGCGCTGCGTGCGCCCGGGTTCCGAGGGGAAGGCTGACTTCCAGTACCAGCGCCTTGTCATAGGAAAAGCCGGATTCGGGGCGCTCCGATTTTCCACCCAGGGTCAGCACGGGGCTGCCGCGCCTCTCGCCGCGCACCTGATCCCGCACGGCGCGACTGCGCTCGGCGACGACCCGCCTGGCGGCCAGCGCCGGATGATCATCGCCAACCGCGGCGCCGGCTGGTGCCTGCTCGGTGAGCTCGACCGGCACCTCGGAAAGCCCCGTGATCGTCTGGTACTGAAGCAGCTGCGTGCGGTGTCTGGAGGCGGCTTCGGCTCGGTCGATTTCGCGGGCCAGCGTCTCCTTTTGCGCCAGGAGCAGATCCATGCGCGCCAGCTCGCCCGCACTGACCCGCCTGGCGACGTCCTGCTCCAGCGCCTTCGCGCTTTGCAGCGCCTGGCGGGCCAGCTCCAGCTCCGCCTCGGCGATGTTGAGCGACCAGAGCAGGTCGCGTACCTCACCGGCCACTTTCCAGCGCTGCAGTCGCGCCGTGGCGTCGGCTTCCCCCTGCGTGGCATCAGCCACGCGGGCGCGCCGGTGTCTCTGGCCCGGCAGCCACAGCGGCATTTCCAGCCCGCCTTCCCACTGCCGGTAGCCCTGGTGGTCGCCAACGGCGTCGTTTTCGTGCCGGACCATCACAGCCGGCTCGGCGGCAAGAAAGCTCGAGGCCTGTTGCTGGATAGCCTCGCCCTGCCGGCGAATCGCCTGCACCAGCTCGGCTTCCGGGTAGCGCGCGAAAGCCGCCCGCACCGCCTCGGCCAGCGTCGGCGCGCCGGTCTCCGCGTAGAGGCTGGGCGTGGTGCACAGGCCCGCCATCAGCGTCAGCAGTGTTGCGCCGCTCCGCTTCAAGATGAGGTGATACATACCAAAACCATTCCGTCTGACCGCCATTGGCGGAAATCTGCGCGTACCCTAACCGGCGAAAATGAAATGAAGCTGAACGCAGGCCGTTCAGCGAGTGACACCGGTGGCAGTGGGCGAAATTTCTTCTTCGTCGCCAGCAAATCAACTTCCAGCCCCTAAACCGAAGGCCGCCGTGAGAAGCTATCTCATGGCCAAAATCCGCCGCTTAGCGATTGCCGCGTCACTGCGTTCCTCGCAGTGACCGATTGATCGGACTTCCTTGGGAGTCGGCCATGTATTGAGCGGAATTCCTCGGAGCCGTCCAGGGGGCGCCCGCACTACCTGTCCACCGTCGGGAGCTCCGGCAGGCGCCGGCCGTGCGCTGCCGGCCCGAGGCGGATTGACTAGAATAAAGGGTGATCGTCCGCCAACATGACGGACGACGACCCTGACTGGAAGCACCGATGTTCCGACCGATGAAGGTTGTAAATCCCCTCGCACGGGGGTGGCTCCTCGTGCTGTGTCTGGCACTCTCCGGTACCAAGTGCTCAGACGATGTGAGCATCAGCACCGAGGTCGACGACGCACAGAAGATCTCCGACACAGCCGGTAATCTGGACGTCGACCTGGACGACGGCGACCGCTTCGGCAGCGCCATCGCGGCTATCGGCGATCTCGAGGGAGACGGAGTCCTGGATCTCGGGGTGGGCGCGCCCGGGGACGATGACGGCGGTGACAACCGGGGTGCGGTGTGGATCCTGTTTATGGACGACGACGGGCGCGTCGATCTGCGACGCAAGATCTCGGAAGACAACGTAGCGTTTCCCGATCGGCTCGACAACAACGACCGCTTCGGCAGCGCCGTTGCGGCTGTTGGCGATCTCAACCTCGACGGGGTCTTCGACATCGCCGTCGGCGCGCCCGGGGACGACGATGGCGGCGACAACCGCGGCGCGGTGTGGATCCTGTTCCTCGACCCCGAAGGGACCGTGCAGGACTTGCAGAAGATATCCGCGCGTGTCGGAGGTGATTTACTGGGTCGTCTCGACGACAACGACCGCTTCGGCAGCGCGGTTACCAGCCTCGGCGACCTGAACGGCGACGGAATCCCCGAGCTCGCCGTCGGCGCCCCCGACGACAGCGATGGCGGTACCGGCAAGGGCGCGGTGTGGATCCTGTTCATGAACAACGACGGCAGCGTCCAATCGGTGCAGAAGATTTCCGACGAGGAAGGGGATCTCGAGGTCGACCTCGATACCAATGACCACTTCGGCAGCGCCCTGGCCGGCATCGGCGATCTCGACGGCGACGGCACCAACGATCTGGCCGTCGGGGCCAGCGGCGACGATGACGGCGGGTTCGATCGTGGCGCGGTCTGGATCCTGTTCCTGAACAACGACGGCACAGTCAACGACGCTCAGAAAACTTCCCAGAATGACGGGGAATTCGACGGCACGCTGGGCGACGGAGACGGATTCGGCAGCGCGCTGGCCAACATCGGCGACCTGGACCAAGACGGGATTGCCGACCTGGCGGCGGGAGCGCCCCTCAGCGATGACGGCGGCACGGACCGCGGTGCGGTCTGGATCCTGTTCCCGGGCGAAACGGGCGAGCTCCGCTCAGAGCTCAAGATCTCGGACACCGAAGGTAATTTCGATACCAATCTGAGCGACGGAGACCGGTTCGGCGCCGCCGTCGCCGGCATCGGCGACCTCAATGACGACGGGCGGGTCGATATCGGGGTGGGCGCGCCCGGCGACGACGACGGCGGCACGGACCGGGGGGCGGTCTGGATCCTGTTCCTGGAGCGCGTCGAGATCGAATCGGACTTCGAGCTGTTCCCCTGATTTCATCAGTCGTTTTTCAGTGTGACAGACCTCAGCCCGAGCACCGGAGACAGCCGCCCACGCACCGCCGTACGCGCCCGAGCGCTCAGCCGCAGCTACCGCGAAGGCGGCGGCGTCCACAGGGTGATCCGGGATGCGGAGCTCGAGATCCGGCCCGGCGAATGCGTGGCCCTGCTGGGCCGCAGCGGTTCGGGAAAATCGACCCTGCTGAATCTGATCGCGGGCATCGACCGGCCTGACGCCGGGGACGTGACGATCGGAGGGCAGAACGTCACCGCACTCGGGGAACCGGCGCTGACCCGGTTCCGCCGCCGACACATCGGCTTCGTCTACCAGTTCTTCAACCTGATCCCGACGCTCTCCTGTGCCGAAAACATCGCCCTGCCGCTGGAGCTGAACGGCCAGCCACGGGATGCCATCGCCGGCGAGACCGATCGGATGCTGGATGCCGTAGGGCTGCGCTCGCGCGGCGGCGCCTATCCGGACCAGCTGTCCGGCGGCGAGCAGCAGCGCGTGGCCATTGCACGCGCGCTGGTGCACCGTCCGACACTGTTGCTGGCCGACGAGCCCACGGGCAACCTCGACCAGGCCACCGGTGAGCAGGCACTGCAGCTCATGTTTGCCCTCACCCGCGAAGGGCGCGGGAGCCTGCTGCTGGTGACGCACAGCCTGGCGGTCGCCCGGCGGGCCGACCGCATACTCACCCTCGACGGGGGGCGCCTGCACGCGCAGGGTGCCGAGCTGGCGTGGTGAGCCGGCTGCTGGGGCTCAGCGGGCTGCGCCACCTGGCCAGGCATCCCTGGCAGACCTGGCTGTCGGTCGTGGGCATTGCCCTCGGCGTTGCCGTGATCGCGGCGGTGGACCTGGCCAATGAGAGCGCCCGCCGGGCGTTTCTGCTCTCGGCCGAAAGCCTGACAGGCAGGGCCACGCACCAGATCGTGGGTGGAGCGGCGGGCATCCCCGAGGCCTTTTATCGGGAGCTGCGCGTAGAGCGCGGCGTGCGTCCCTCGGCCCCGGTGGTGGAGGGCCTGCTGGAGCACCGGGGTGAAACACTGCTGCTGACAGGCCTCGACTCGCTGGCGGAGCGGCCCTTTCGGCAGCTTGACAGCGGGGTCGATCCGAATACGGCCACGCGGCTGCTCGTCGAATCCGGCACGGCGCTGCTGTCGCGCATCACCGCCGGACGTCTCGGCATTGCGTCCGGTGACGAGCTGACCGTGGACGTCGCCGGTCGTGCCGCGACGCTGCGCATCGTCGGGCTGCTGGAAGGCGACAACCCGGCCGCGATGGAAGGCCTGCTGGTGGCGGACATCGCCACCGCCCAGGAAGTGCTGGGGCGCAGCGGTCGTCTGGACCGCATCGACCTGATACTCGATACCGCTGGGGCCAAGCGGCTCGCGGAGGCCCTGACGTCCAACCTGCGTCTGGAAATCCCCGCCTCGCGCACCCGGGTGATGGCGGAGATGATCGAGGCGTTCCAGACCAATCTGCTGGCCATGAGCCTGCTGGCGCTGCTGGTGGGCGCCTTCCTGATCTACAACACCATGACCTTCTCGGTGCTGCGCCGCCGCCCCGTTCTGGCGACCCTGCGCATCGTCGGCGTCACCCGCGCCAGCCTGTTTCGCCTGCTGCTCCTGGAGGCGGCCCTGCTCGGCCTGATCGGTACCGGGCTCGGGTTGCTGCTGGGCACGGCGGCAGCGCACTACCTGGTGCAGCTGGTCACCCGCACCGTCAACGACCTCTATTTCGTCCTCACCGTGACCCAGCTGCTGGTCGACCCGCTGGTTCTGGTGAAAGCCGGCCTGGTGGGGCTCGGCGTCACCCTGGTGGCGGCCGGCGGCCCGGCGCTGGAAGCCGCCAACACCCTGCCGGTGGGCGCGCTGCGACGCTCACAGCTCGAGCGACGGGTGAGCGGGGCGCTTCCCTGGCTGGCGCTCGCCGGGGCGGCTGCGCTGACGGCCGGACTGTGGCTGGTATGGGAGCCCGGCCTGGGCCTCAGCGGCGGCTTCACCGGGCTGTTCCTGGTCATCGGCGGTTACAGCCTGCTGGTGCCGCCGGCGGTGCGCCTGCTGAGCCAAGCCGCCGGCCGTCTGACCCGCCGCGGCGGGCTGACGGCGCGTCTCGCCGTGCGCGGCCTCGAAGCCAGTCTGAGCCGCACGGGGCTGGCAATCGCGGCTCTGGCCGTTGCGGTGGCG
>JASFKW010000068.1:0-19212 GCA_050118435.1 Gammaproteobacteria bacterium
CGCCGTTTCATCCCCTTTGCCGTTGCCGCCGTCGCTGCCCTGGTCGCTGTGCTGCTGGTGAAACCGGTACTGGAGCCGGACACGGGGGAAACCCGGGTGGCCGGTGGCGATGCCAAAGAAGTGCCGGAGCTGTACGAAGATCTGGACTTCTACCTGTGGCTGGCCGACCATAAGGGTGAGAAGGACTCGAGAACCTGACCGCCATGTCGCTGGAACTGAACACAAAGGCTTCACCGGTGTCGCTCACGCCTGGCGATGGGGCTGAGCGGTGCTCTCGATTGGGGCCGGCCAGCGGTGCCGTTCTGCCCGCCTTCCTGCTGCTCCTGCTGTTGGCAGCCTCCCCCGCCGGAGCCGCTGTCGACCCCTATCGGCTGTACCTGGCCGAGCGCGGCGAAATCCCCTGGGAGTCCCTGAGCCGGGAAGAGCGCGAGGCGCTGCAGCGTCACCGCGGCAGCTGGGACAACTACAGCACCGAGCGGCAGCAGCGCATGCGCCAGGGCGCCCAGCGCTACCTCGAGCTCCCTCCCGACAAGCGTCGTGCAGTGGAGCAGCAGCGGCGCCAGTACGAGCAACTGCCACCGGACGAGCGTAAACGGCTGCGCGAGGAATACAGGCGCAAGCGCCGCTAGTACTCTTGCAATATCATGTTGCAAGAGCACCAGGGGCCCGTACGGCGCCTGGAGCGATCAGTGCCTCCGCGCACTGGCCCAGAGCGGCCGGAGCGCGGTTCACAGGCAGGGACTGAAACGGTAAAATCGCCAGCCCACTGGCACCATACGACCGGAATCCCCTATGCACCCCATGCTGAACATCGCGGTGCGCGCTGCGCGCAACGCCGGCGACATTATCGTCCGGCATTTGAACCGCCTGGATCAGCTCAGTGTCTCGAGCAAGGAGCGCAATGACTTCGTCTCCGAGGCCGACCGGCAGGCAGAGGCGGAAATCATCGCCGTGATCCGCAAGGCCTACCCCAATCACAGCGTGCTGGCCGAAGAAAGCGGAGGCCACGGCGGATCGGAAGAATTCCAGTGGATCATCGACCCGCTGGACGGAACAACCAATTTTCTGCATGGATTTCCCCAGTTCGCGGTGTCCATCGGCCTCAAGCACAAGGGGCGCCTCGACCAGGGGGTCGTGTACGATCCGTTGCGCCAGGAGCTGTTTACCGCCAGCCGCGGCAGCGGTGCCTACCTGGACAATCGCCGCATCCGGGTCAGCAGGCAGACGAGCCTCAACGGCGCCCTGCTTGGCACCGGCTTTCCCTACAAGAACCAGCAGCACCTTGACGCCTATCTCAACATGTTCAGGGCACTGATCGCCGACACCGCGGGCATCAGGCGTCCCGGCTCGGCTGCGCTGGATCTGGCCTATGTTGCAGCCGGGCGGCTGGACGGGTTCTGGGAGCTCGGGCTCAGGCCCTGGGACATGGCGGCCGGCGTGCTGCTGATTCACGAAGCCGGCGGGCTCGTCGGCGACCTCGCCGGCGGCCACAGTTATTTGGAGAACGGCAACGTCGTCGCCGCCACCCCGAAGCTGTTTCCGGCCATGCTGCGTGAAATCCGTCCCTATCTGAGCGCGGACCTGGAGCGTTAGAACAGCGGCCCATCGATCGGGAGCGGCCGCCGGCGGAGCTCCGCCACGCAGGCGCCACGGCACGTCAGTCGGCCTCGGCCGTCACCGGCGCCGCGGCATGTCAGTCGGCCTCGGCCGCTACCACCGGACGTTGTGCTGCCGTCGAGACTGTGCTATTCGGTTTATTAGAGGCGTCACCGGACCGGCCCCATGATCAAGCGTACACTGCTCACGCTCCTCACACCCCCGATAGCGGTATGTCGGTTCGGTTGCGCCGGCTGTTGCGCCGCACCCATCGCGGTGTTCTGGCTGGCCGGGATCGTCAGCATGATCTACGGTTCTGCAGGGGGCCCGGCCAACCTGATGGGACCGAGCTGGAGCACCATCGGGCTCGGCGCCATCCTGTGGAGCGTTGCATCGGTGTGGGCCGCCCTGGCCACGAGGGGCAGCGATGCGGACGGCTGCACAGGCGGCACCAGTGCACTGTGCAGCGGCATGCAGCCCAAATCGACCGACGGATCGGACCGCTTCGAAGAAGCTGGCAAGGCGCGCTGAGTCAGGGCGCGGCTCCGGCATCGGCGGAGCGCTGACGTCCCGTCCCGATCCGCGGACCACCGTTCAGAATACCCGCCAGCCGCACCTTGGGCTTCATGAGACCCCGTTCCCGCCACGGCCTTAGGGCTCGGGCTGAAGGCTGATTGGCTCGCAACGACGAGGATAGTGCGATTAATAAGGATCGTTTTGAATGATACCAGTGAGCACGGTGCCCGTCCTGATTCAGTCAGGCACCGCACGTTCGCCGAAGGCCCCGTCGAAGGCGAATCCGGCACGACGCTCCGCCGCCAGGGAGTCGCGTATCGCCAGCACCTCGAAATCGAAGGCGAGACTTCTGCCGGCAAAGGGATGATTGCCGTCCAGGATCACCTGGCGGTCCGAAGCCGCGGTGACCATGAAGATCCTCAACCGACCGTCGTGCAGCCGTCCTTCCACCGATTCCCCGGCTCGAGGCAACCCGTCTTCGAATTCTCGCGCGGGCACCACGACGACCAGCGAAGGGTCATGGTGTCCGTAGCCTTCTTCAGGAGACAGCGTGACACTGGCCGCATCGCCGACCCGGCGGCCAAACATCGCCCGCTCCACCTTGGGAAACGCGCCCCCATAGCCACCGTGGAGATAGAAGAGATCGTCGCCGTACTGCAGCAGCTCGCCGCTCGCCGCGTCGCGCACCCGGAAGCGCAGGCGGACCACCTTGTCCTGGCGAACCGCCTGGGCGACTTTATTGAAGATCAACGCATTACCTGGTTTCATCAGACATCCCTGCGTCGTGGCTCGCCACACGCCGGTGGCCGTCACTGGTAGCCCTGTGCCTTGCAAAAAGTAGACCCGAACCCCCCATCGAGGTGAGTTTCACACAAATCCGTGCCAAGCTGGAAATTCATGCTATTTTTTTCTGTTTAACAAGCCTTTGTTTGAGTTATTCTTGGATCAAACTGAGCGAAGGCTCCCGAAGGGGGGCACCTACCAAAGCGCAAACAATAGAGGAGACAATAAGATGGCCGAGTTATTTTCTGAGGAGTGGGCAAACGGCTTCAAGGAGCGTTGGAATTCTGACAGTGAGCTTTCCGGTGCCTTGGAGAAAATCGGGTTCAATTCGAACATCGGTTACGGTTTCGACGGCGAAGACAAGCCACGCTGCTACATCCATGTCGAAAACGGCCACGTGACCGAAGCGGGCGCTTATACTAATCAGGAGCTGAACTGGGATCTGCGGGCCAGCCCGGAAAACTGGCAGAAGTGGATGAGCAAGCCCCCGGGCATGATGGGCCTGGGCATGGCGTACACCTCCCGAAAGCTCAAGTTCAACGTGGGCGACTACAGCGCCATGATCAAAGACCCGCGCATGGCGGGCCCCTTCATACGCAGCTTCTCGGTCATGGGTGGCTGAGCGGAATCAGAAGCACAACGACGGTTCGATAAGGGCGAACCGATAAGGTAGTGATTCAGGAGCGGTGGCCCCGACCGGGCCACCGCTCCTTTTTGCTTATTGGATGCCTGAACCCCGCTGCCTGCCCGCAGGCGCCGGCCCCATGTCCGTCAGGGTCCCTTATCGACTTCGCCCGCTCCTTCTTTCTGCACCGGCATCAGGTCCATCTTGCTGACCCCCAGCAGCAGCGCCAGGGCACCGGCGACGTAGATCGAGGAATAGGTCCCGACGAAGATACCGATGATCAATGCCAGGGCGAAGGCGTGAATGATTTCGCCCCCCAGGAAAAACAGGGCGAGCAGGACCAGAAGCGTCGTGACCCCCGTCATCACGGTGCGCGACAGGGTCTCGTTTACCGAGACATTCATGACCCGTTCGGAGCTTGCCTTGCGTATCTTGCGGAAGTTTTCACGCACCCGGTCGAATACCACAATGGTGTCGTTGAGTGAATAGCCGATCACCGCCAACAGCGCCGCGAGCACGGTGAGGTCGAACTCGATCTGTACCAGGGAAAACACCCCCAGGGTGATGAACACGTCGTGCACCAGCGCTGCCACCGCGCCCAGCGAGAAGCGATATTCAAAACGCAGCGACACATAGATGAGGATACCGATCAGCGCATAGAGCATCGCCAGACCACCCTTCTCGGTGAGCTCCTCGCCCACCTGCGGTCCGACGAACTCGACGCGGCGCATTTTCACCGCGGCGTCCGCGTTCTTGAGCGCCGCCAGAATATCCTCGCTGATCTGGGCGCTGGCGCGATCGGCCCGCGGCGCCACGCGGATCAGCACATCCTTCGAGGTACCGAAATGCTGCACCTGGGCATCGCCGTAGCCGGCCTCCCCCAGCAGCTCGCGCACCGTGCCGAGATCCGCCGGCTCCGGATAACCGACCTCGATCAGCGTGCCGCCGGTGAAGTCGATGCCGAAATTCAGGCCGCGAACGACCAGTGAGCCCAGCGATGCGGCGATCAACACCAGCGACAGCACAATGGCATACTTGCGCTTGCCCATGAAGTCGATGTTGGTTTTCTTGTTGAAAAATTCCATGAAACGGGTCCTCAGATCGGCAGGCGCTGCAGGCGACGCCCGCCATACACCAGGTTGATCACGGCGCGGGTTCCCAGGATGGCCGTGAACATCGAGGTGATGATGCCGAGCGACAGGGTGACGGCGAACCCCTTGATCGGGCCAGTGCCGAAGCTGAACAGCACCACCGACGCGATCAGGGTGGTCACATTGGCGTCGGCGATGGTAGAGAACGCCTTGGCGTAACCGGCGTGTATGCTCGCCTGGGGCGTGTTTCCGTTGCGCAGCTCTTCACGGATGCGCTCGAAGATGAGCACATTGGCGTCCACGGCCATGCCCACCGTGAGCACGATACCGGCGATGCCGGGCATGGTCAGAGTCGCCTGCAGCATGGACAGCAGCGCCACCACCAGCACCACGTTGAACGCCAGCGCCAGGTCCGCCACCAGTCCGAACACCTTGTAATAGACCGCCATGAACACCAGCACGAGCAGGAAACCGATGACCACCGACTGGAAGCCCTGCTCGATGTTCTCCGCGCCCAGGCTCGGACCGATGGTGCGCTCCTCGATGATGCGGATCGGCGCGGCCAGCGCACCCGAGCGAAGCAGCAGAGCGAGCTCGTGCGCCTCCTGCGGGCTGTCCAGACCGGTGGTCTGGAACTTCTTGCCGAACACGTCCCGAACGGTGGCGACGCTGATCACTTCCTCGACCTTACGATTGACCACCACCTGCTCGCCGTCGACCGTCTTGGTCACCGGCTTGTTCTCGATGAACACCACCGCCATGGGCTTGCCGACGTTTTCCTTGGTGAAGTCGAGCATCTTTCGGGCGCCCTTGCCGTCCAGCGTCACCGAGACCTGCGGGCTGCCGGTATTGGAGTCGAAGCCGGCACGCGCGTTGATGATCTGGTCGCCTGTGACGATGACGCGGTTCTTCAGCAACACGTAGCTGCCATCGCGGTGCCGGTAGAGGGTGGATCCGGCGGGCACCCGCCCGGCGCGCGCCTTCTCCACGTCGTGCTTGATGTCGACGGCCCGGTACTCCAGGGTCGCGGTGGCCCCGAGAATGCGCTTGGCGGCTGCCGTGTCCTGGACCCCGGGCAGCTGCACCACTACGCGGCGGTCCCCCTGCTGCTGCACGATCGGCTCCGCGACACCGAGCTCGTTGATGCGGTTGCGCAGCGTGGTGATGTTCTGCTGCAGAGCCAGCTTGCGGATCTCCCTGACCTCGTTTTCGTCGAGGGCAACCTCCAGCAGGTAGGCTTTGCCGTCATCCACCTCGTTGAGCTGGAGATCGCGGTACTCGGAATGAATCTCCTCCGCCCCTTTTTCGCGGTCCTCGGGGCTGCGGAACTTGATCACCAGCTGGCGATCGCTCGGCCGGATGCTGATGTACCGCACCTTGGCCTTGCGCAGCACGGTGCGCAGGTCCGAGCCGTAGCGCTCCAGCGCCTTCTGGATCGCGGCGTCCATGTCCACTTCCATCAGAAAGTGCACCCCTCCGCGCAGATCCAGACCCAGGTACATGGGCAGCGCGTTGATCGCCTGCAGCCAGCCGGGCGTCGAGGGCGCCAGATTCAGGGCCACGACGTACTGCGGCCCCAGAGCCTCCTTGATCACGTCCGCCGCCGCCAGCTGATCTTCGGTGTTATTGAAACGGAACAGCAGCTGCTGGTCGGTCGACTCCACCGCCTGGATCGGTATGCGCTGATCACCCAGCCTGGCCTCCACCAGCCCCTGGACGCTCTCGCCCAGCTCGGCGCCCCGCGTGGAGGATATCTGTACCGCCGGGTCTTCGCCGTAGAGGTTGGGCAAGGCGTAAAAGATTCCGACAACCAGCGCAACGAAAATGAGCAGGTACTTCCAGGCCGGATACTGGTTCATGGTTCGACGCAGCCTTTGCTTGCTTGGTTAGATCAGGATTCTTTGACGGTGCCTTTCGGCATCAGGGTGGCCACGGACTGCTTCTGGATCTTGACCTCGACACCCTCGGCCACTTTCACCTGGACGAAGTTTTCCCCGACCTGGGTGATCCGCCCCAGCAGGCCGCCGTTGGTGACCACTTCGTCGCCCTTGGCCAGCCCTTCGACCATTTTCTTGTGCTCCTTGGCGCGCTTGGTCTGGGGACGGATCAACAGGAAATAGAACACCACAAAAATCAGCACCAGCGGCAGGAAGCTCATCAAGGGGTCCGGCTGCCCCTCGGGCGCGGCCGCCAGTGCGTCGTTGATAAAGAAGCTCATATCTCGTTCACCTGGTCAGGGGGGTCTTTATAAAGCGGGCTATTATGACACAGCCTCCGACGATTGTTGGCATTTGGCATAAAAATCCGCCACAAAGGGCTCCAGCCGCTGCGCCGCGATGGCCTCCCGCAGCCCCTGCATGAGCCTCTGGTAAAAACGCAGGTTGTGAACCGTATTCAGATGGGATCCCAGGATTTCGTTGCACTTGTCGAGGTGGTGCAGGTAGGCGCGGCTGTAGTTGCGGCAGGTGTAGCAGTCGCAGTCCGGATCGAGCGGCCCCCGATCCTCCCGGTAGCGCGCGTTGCGCAACCGCAGGACGCCGCGTGAGGTGAACAGATGGCCGTTGCGGGCGTTGCGGGTCGGCAACACGCAGTCGAACATGTCGATACCGCGCTGTACCGCCTCTACGATATCCTCCGGGGTACCCACCCCCATCAGATAACGCGGCCTGTCGACCGGCATGGCCGGATCGAGCGCTTCCAGGACGCGGCTCCGCTCGGCCGCCGGCTCGCCGACCGACAGCCCGCCGATGGCGTAGCCGTCAAAGCCGATGGCGGTCAGCCCCGCCAGGGATTCCAACCGCAGCTCCGGGTACATTCCGCCCTGCACGATGCCGAACAGGGCGGCGGCCGAATCTCGGTGGGCGTCGCGGCTGCGCTGCGCCCAGCGCAGCGATAACTCCATTGAGCTCCGGGCCGTATCAGGATCGGCCGGATAGGGCGTGCATTCGTCGAAGATCATCACGACGTCGGCTCCGAGGGCATGCTGCACCGCAACCGACTCCTCCGGCCCCAGGAACACCGGGTCTCCGTTGACCGGAGACCGGAAATGCACACCCTGCTCGGTGATCCGGCGCAGCTCCCCGAGGCTGAACACCTGAAAGCCGCCCGAATCGGTGAGGATCGGTCCCGGCCAGCGCATGAACTCGTGCAGGCCGCCGTGCGCCTGGATGATTCCGGTGCCGGGGCGCAGCATGAGGTGGAAGGTGTTTCCGAGCAGCATCTGCGCGCCGCTTTCGGCGACCTGCTCCGGGCGCATGCTCTTGACCGTGGCATAGGTTCCGACCGGCATGAACGCGGGGGTTTCGACCATGCCGCGCTCGAAGCGCAGGCGGCCACGCCGGGCGCGACCATCCGTACTCAGGAGCTCAAACCTCATACCCCTGTCTCATCCGGTTCGGCTATCGCAGGCATTGTACAAGTAGCCACGGAACACACGGACAGCACGGAAACCTTCTTTCCTGCGGCAGGTCCGGGCCTTCTGGTAATCCAGCTGCCAGCATGCCGTGTACGGGTCCCTGTGGCGTCGTTCCGGATGCGTATCGCGTGACCGCGGGACCCGGGCGCTCCCCCGGAATCATTATTCGCAATTTCCGTGTCTTCCGTGCTTTTCCGTGGCTGTCAATCGCTTCCGCTGCACAAACATCGCATCGCCGTAGCTGTAGAACCGATAGCGCTGCGCGATAGCGTGCCGGTAGGCCGCCATCACGGATTCGAAGCCCGCGAAGGCACAGACCAGCATCAGCAGAGTCGACTGCGGCAGGTGAAAATTGGTCAGCAGTGCATCGACCACCCTGAAGCGATACCCTGGTGTTATGAACAGCCGGGTATCGCCCGTGAAAGGCCGCAGCCCACCCCCGGCGGCGGCCGATTCCAGACTGCGGACCACGGTGGTTCCGACCGCCACCACGCGCCCGCCGCGGCTGCGCGCTTCCTCCACGGCGCGGCACACCGCCGCGTCGACCTGCGTGTACTCGGCGTGCATGTGATGGTCTTCGAGCCTGTCCACCCGCACCGGCTGGAAGGTGCCGGCGCCCACGTGCAGGGTCACGAAGGCAGTCCGCACGCCCCGTGATTCGAGCGCCTCCAGCAGCAGTGCATCGAAATGCAGCCCCGCGGTGGGCGCGGCGACCGCACCCGGGTGCCTTGCATACAGGGTCTGATAGTCCGCCCGGTCCCCGGGCCGCTCGTCGCGCTCGATGTAAGGCGGGAGAGGCACGTGACCCTGTCGCTCCAGCAGCTCGAGCACCGGGGTCTCCCCGGCGAATTGCAGCTCGAACAGATCGTCCGTGCGTCCGAGCACGTGCACATCGAGCATGGGTGGCTCACCCAGCCGCAGGCGGGCGCCGGCTTTCGGTGACTTGCTGGCGCGCACGTGGGCGAGGACGCGGTGCGGATCCAGAATACGTTCGACCAGCACCTCGACCCTGCCGCCGGTCGACTTGTCGCCGAACAGGCGCGCCGGGATGACGCGGGTGTCGTTGAGCACCAGCAGGTCTTCGCGCCCCAGCAAGTCCGGAAATTCACTCATGCGCCGATCGTGCAGAGCGGCGTTGGCAAGCACCTCGAGGAGGCGGCTGCTGCTCCGCGGCCGTGCGGGCCGATCCGCAATCAGCTCCCGCGGCAGCTCATAGTCGAAGTCGGTGACTCGCATGGCGCGGCATGGTAACACAGCGCTTGCTTGCGGCTGCCACGAGAATCCTTATACTGGGCCGGCCTGGGCCATCCAGCTGAGCCCGGTCGAATGCCATTGCCGGGGTGGCGGAACTGGTAGACGCGCCTGACTCAAAATCAGGTTCCTTCGGGAGTGCGAGTTCGAGTCTCGCCCTCGGCACCAATACCTCATCAGCTCCGGTTTGCACGGTATTTACTGCGTTTCATCGGTGTCGCCTTCTGGTCAGCTAGTACACGTCCCCTAGTACACAAGTTCCCACCATCCTGATGCCCGACAAGCCAGCGAAAAAGACTGAGTCGCCTGCCACTACTGACCCCGATAGCAGCTCGCAGCCGACTGCCGAGCGGCACGTCAGGTTGCCCGAGATTTGTCGAGCAGTTGGTAGATATTATTGAAGGGAGAAGCTGCCAGGGAGAGTTGAGCCAGCCCCGCGTCCTTGCGGCAAGCCCAACTGGCTCCTCCCGACTGTCTCCGTCGCGCTGACTTTGCGAGCCGGGAGGAGCATCAGACGTTGGCTGACGAGAAACATATCGGCCGCAGCGTCCCGGCATTTAGGACCAGGCGGGCTCAACTCCGCGTTATCCTATGGGTCAAGTCTGACCGGCTGAGGACTCCGCGAACCCCCGATGGCAACCAAGCACGCCCGCACCCAACACTTCGTGCAATGGGGCCTGTTCGACGGCCTGCAGTCCTTCCCTGAGTTGGAGAACCGGATAGCCGGACTGGCCGTTATCACCAGGGCTGCCCCGCACGGGGAAGACTATCCCGGCCAAGCAGGTGTGGCCAATAACTGACGCGCCAGCTGTCACAAGAGTCAACGCTGAGCGCTGTACTCGATGTCAGCCGCTTTTGCAGCCTCCTTGTGCCAATCATCGAGGGCGCGCTGCTGGCGCCGGTTGAGAAACGAGGCCCTGATCCGTCTCGCTGATCGGCTCTCCGTTGACGCGCGCCAGCGGCGCGGCGTCAACTTCGGCAACCGGGAGCCGTTCGGCGGCTGGGCGCTCTTCGGCAGGCAACGCACCCCAAATAACAAGCGTCACATAGCCGCACAGGATAAAGCGGCGGTTAATCAGACTGTCACGCCTCATGGTCTTTTCCTCCGCTCAGGTGTCTGTGCCCGGCGTTCCACAGCACGGCTAATGCTTCGGTGCTCGCTGCAACAAACAAGATGCGGGGCAGGATGCATTCGCATCCCGCCCCCGAGGCTGGGCGTTGCAGCCCTCAGAAATTGCCGTCGCAGATGCTGCCGTCGCCGTCGGTGAGCGTGTCGCAATCATTGTCGAGCCCATCGCTGCAGGTCGCGTCGCCAACCGGCCCTTCTGTCGCCGGCGTACAGGCAGCGACTTCGACGCAGCTGCCGCTCTTGGGACTGCCCTGCCACTCGCAGGTCGGCTCGTTGTTGCAGGTGGACTTGTCTGGGATATCGGCGCAAACCACTCCGGGGGCTGGACCCAGCGAAACCGAGAGGTCTACTGCGGATCCAATTGGCGCCAGCGATCCACCCGCTGGATCCTGACTGATGACATTGCCGGACACGATGGCGCTGCTGTAGGTGTCGGTCACCGTTCCAACCGCCAGTTCGGCCGCGACGATCAGCTGCTCGGCGGTGGCCTGCGGCTGATCGACCACATCAGGCACCGCCGTCTGCTGGCCGGGCTGGGTCGCCGTCGCGCAACGCACATTGCTGTAGCCGGATTCGCAGCCGGCAGTATAGGACGTTATTGTGTAGCAGTACTCCTGGCCCCCGGTCAGGCGTACGGGGTGCCCAAACCGCCTGACCAGATGTACTGGCCAGGCCTCGGGGGCTTCCAGGACTCCGCTCATGGCCTTGTATAAACGGCTCTCGAAGCTTTTGCCGGACGGCATAGGGCCGGGCAACCTATCCACGGTTGCAAACAACTACCTTGACGTCGAAAGCACCTACCGGGGCATCAAGCACGAGAACGGCTCGGCCAGCTTCTCTGCCACATCGATCACTGCCCGCCGCTCAGCTCGAAGCCCCATCAAGATATTCACGAAGAACCGCCTCAGGTTATTGAACAAGTGTTGTCCAATCTCCCGCCATGGGGCACCGCTGGGTCGCTTAAGTGTCTGCCATCAACCCCGGTGTGCGCCGGCACCCCGTTCGCCGCCCGTTGCTGACGCCAATGTCTTGTGCGCTGCCCTGTCTGTTGCAGGGTGACAGTACCAGCCCCTCCGTCTGGGCCTTGTCTGAGCCGTATCCTCCGGCGCTCAACTTCCCGAGACTTCTCAAGTGCTCCTTACCTGCGCCGCTAAGGGAAGCAACCGTCAACCCTGACGATGGTGTTATTCCCGTCTTATAAGGAGCGTGAAGATGAGATCAATCGAGAAGTTGCTTGTGAGCGGCGTGGTGGCTGCGCTTGGCATAGTGCCGTTGACAGCGCTGGCCGAGTCTTCATCCGCCACGGGCGGCGGCAACATGAGTGCCAGCGCGCGACTGAACCTGCGGGTCACCATCCCCGCGTTCCTGTATTTCCAGGTGGGCACTGTGGGCGCCACGGTCGATCAGATTCTGTTCGCACCGACCCAGAACGAAGTGGGAAGCGGTACGCCGATTTCCGGTAGCGGAGGTGATGCGGCCGGCGGCAGCGGCGCCAATGTCGTCGTCCGCAGCAACAGTGGTCAGATCACGATCACCGAGAGCAATGATGCCGGTATCGGTGGGCTGGGCTCCGGCGGGGCAATCTCGCTGTCTGAAATCTCCGTCACGAGTGATAACGGCGCACTGGGCGCCCCGACACTCAGTGACACCGGCGGCAATACCTCCTCACCGACCCCGAACAACGGCAGCGTGACCGATCGAACGGCAGTGTGGACCTATACCTATGACAACAACACCACTCCGGCCAGCGGGACCTACGACGCTCAGATTACGTACACGGCGGCAAACTTCTGAGCCACTGGCTTCCGCGATTCATTCACCCCGCCTCGTGCGGGGTTTTTTTTGCGCGAGCGCCCGGCGCCCGCTAAGCTCTTATCAGGAGGGTATGGCCGCTGTTGGCCGGCAGCGGTTGAGGCAGGGGTAAAAATCACGCCATGCCGGCGAGTGACAATACGGTATTATAATAATGAAAAAGATGAAACATATAGCTACAGTTTGTGTCCTCGGCCTACTCGCCGGCGCCTCGCCCCATTTGCCTGCAGAGAGCGACGCCACCCGAGGTACAGGCGGCTCCGACGTGTCGGCTGTCGCTCGGCTGAAGCTCCGGATCGTTATTCCGCGCTTTCTTTACTTCCGTGTAGGCGCAGTGGGGAGTTCAGTGGAAGCTGTCGCCTTTGAGCCGGCAACGGATAGCGTTGGCGACGGTATCAGCGTCGCGGGAACAGCGGGAGGTAGCGCTACCCGCGTGGCACTGCGCAGCAACGCCGGAGAAATCACCATCGTTGCGGACAACGACGGTGGTACAGGCGGATTGGGAAGCGGTGGCCCCATCAGTCTGTCGGAAATCACAGCCCGAAGCGATTCTGCCGCCCTGCAAACGCCACAACTGACCGACTCCGGCGGAACCACGATCAAGGCAACGCCGACGGGTGGCGATATTACCGACCGACGGGCCATCTGGTCCTACGCATACCGTAACCGCAACGCGGTCGAACCCGGCACGTATAGTGCGGAGATTGTCTACACTGCCGTCAGTCCGTAGGCAGGGCCCATGTGGCGACAGCCAGCTATCCTGTGATCAAAATAATGTTGCAGAACCCTTTGTCGCCGCCTGGCCACCGCAACAATCGAGACTCCGTTGCGATCTCGACACTGCTGACCCTTGTCCTGGCCGGCATGTGTGTTGACGCACTGACCAATCCCGTCAGTGCAATGGTGTTCAATATCCGCAACAGCGCTACGCCCGAGATCTCAATACAGGTGGGAGGTGGCGGCAAGGCCATGACCCGGGTTACGTTCGATGTGCCCGTCGACGAGGTAGGAAGCGGCAATCCGGTCGCCGGCAACCGCAGCATCAGAATACGACTCATAATCCGTGCACCGGCACCGGTGCCCTTGACTGGTTTTCTGACAGTCGATTCGGCCACGCCGCTCGACAACGGACGCGGGGCCACGATTCCGCTCTCCGAGATCAGCTGGACCGCGCGCTACGGCGACATCCCTTCGGGGAGCTATGCCGGCACCAGCAGTCAGTTGCTGGTGAGTTTCACCGGATCGATCAGAGTAGACGACCGGCATACTTTCCAGTATTCCAATACAAATATCTATGATGCCGGCGCCTATAACGGCCAGGTCACTTATACATGGTCCGCACCCTGAGTTGTTTGATTGTACCGGCAAGTCTCCTGGCCGGACCGCTGCAGGCAGAGCGACTGGACGACGCGCTGTCACCGCAGGAACAGATCAATCTTGAATTCGTCTGGAAATACCGGGCACCCGGCGGCGAACTGGACGCAAGCGAGCTCAACGCCGTGGTTGCCCATGCCCGCAATGTGGATACGCGGCTCGATACTTCTGATTTTGTTGATCAGAAAGCGCGTATCTTTCTGGAGCTCCCGGTCCAGGTCCGGGGCTTGAGCACACCGCAACGCCTGACGGTCTCGTGGACGACCGGCGGACTGTTCCAGGATGGCGAGGTGACACCCGGCAACCGCCGACAGATCTTTGAAGGTAGAATTACCGAACCTGTGATGCGAGACGTCTTCAATTTCACCTTCGAAGTGGACGCGCGCTTCCTCACCCACACCGTGCGCCTGGAACCCATATATGAAATCGAAATCATTTCGCCTTGATTGTCTGTTGGTCGCCCTTGCATTGCTGGTGGCGCCCCCCCACACAGCGCTCGCTGAAGGGTTTTCCGTGCTGGTCGCCCCGCCCCGGTTTGAGCTGAAGGCGAAACCCGGCGAAGTGATCCGCGAGCACCTGGATATCAGCAATCCCGGCAATCAACCGATGACCTTATTGATACGCACGGCCGACTGGGATATGACCGACGACGGTGCGGCGACCTTTCATCCGCCGGCGCTCAGACCGGGCAGTTGCCGTCCCTGGATGCGCATCGAGCGCCACCGGATCCGGCTGCCCGCACGGGGCAGAAAACGTTACCGCTTTGAGGCCCACGTCCCCGGTGATGCATCAGCGGGCGAGTGCCGCACGGCGCTGCTGATCGAAGCCCCGCCGGAAGACGCCGTGGAAACCCGGGCGGGCTCGCTGAATCTGCCGGTGAAAGGCCGCATTGCGGTGGTCATATACCTTGCTGTCGGAGAAGCTGCACCTGAATTGCACCTGCAGGATGCGCTGCTGGATGAATACAATGGTCTGCAGACTCCTTTTATCGTGGTGCACAACAGCGGGACTGCCCACGGTCGCACCACCGGGTTTGTGGATGCTGTCGATGCCAGCGGCAAACGCATCGAGCTCGAAATCACGCCCCTGCCGATCCTGTCAGGGCAGACCCGGCGTGTGCCCCTGTTCCAACCGGAGATAGATGGCCGCCAGCCACAGGCCTTCACCGCACCGCTCCACCTGCAAGGGACATTGGAATGGCGCGGCGGCGAGGAAAAATTCAGCCGCCGTGTGGAATGAGATCCAACCGATCACTCATTCAGCCGCTGCAGGGCAAAATCCTGCACTGCTTTGGCACGTACGTCGACCTCTACGGCACGCGGGGCTTCATCCAGCAAGCCCCAGGGTAACGGCAGATCTTCCTGCGCCAGTGTGACATCGTGGCGACCTGTCGGCACGGGTGCGAAGACGTACCGGCCATCATGGTCGGTCACCGCCTGGTAGCGCCGATCAAGATAGATAAACACACCCGCCGCAGGCTGCTCTCCTGCCTGGCGTCGGCCATCGCCGTTTTCATCGTAAAACACCACGCCCGTAACCACACCATGGCCCGCAGCATCCGTCGGTTCACCCAGCACTGTAAACGGTCGGCCGCTGCTGTCACTGTAACGGATGTTCAGCAGCAGGGTCTTGGTTTCGTCCGAAAAATCGACAGCGGCCGTTTCGAGTGCGTCACCCACCCGGTTGTAGGTGGCCCGCAGGCTCGCGTCCCACTTCGGCAAAAAGCGCCAGACTACGGCCAGCGATGCATTGGTGGTGTTTTGAGTTTTGCCGTTGTCCCTGTCGACATGCGTATACGACAGGTCACCGTTCCAGTGCAGTCGTGATGTAACCGCGTGGCGAAACAGCAAGGCCGCCCAACTGCTCGACTCGCTGTTATCGAGACCACGCTCGGTTTCATGGGCCAGTGTGGATGAAAACGTCAGATCGCGGTCCACATCCCAGTCCTGGTCCCAGATTAATCCGTAACCATTTCCTGTCTTTCCACCCTCCTGTAGCCGCGAAGCGAGCAGTTGCAAGCGCGATACGCCGATCTGAAATCCATGCGCCACAAAGCCCGACAGCTGATAGGCACGAGTATCGTCGCGGCTGAAATCATCGCGCGGATCACTCCCTCGCAGCGTGAGCGTGCCACCGACGGTGGTCTTGCGGCTCCTGCGCCAGGAACCATTGACAAAACCGTTATACAGATTGTTGCCTGCACGCTCATCGCGGTTGTCGATATCGGTCTGCGTCAGGTCCAGACCGAACGCGACGTCGTAACGCAAGGTAGTCATTTCCGAACGAAGGTAGCCACCCTGTTGGTCGTTGTTGGGCTCGTTATCCGACCACAGCAGCTCAGGCTCGAGGCGGAACAGCCCATAGCGGTGGCGCCAGCGGCCGATGCGGTTGTCCCCGTCGGCCCAGAGGCCATACTGTGCCTCGCTGTCGACCAGGGCGTGCCCGGTATAGAGGCCGGCGCCATCTGCAGACAGGTATTGAACTGCGGACGCCAGGCTCTGATGATCGGTGGTGTTGTCCGAACCGTCGACGTGGACCAGGTGTGCACCGGCACGCAGGCGTCTGTTCAGCTGCCGGCTGTACCCAAGACTGTATTGTTCTCCCTCCTCGATATCGAAGGCCTGTATCTGGCCGGTATCCAGTCTGCCGATGCGCCCGGCGCTCGCGTACAGGACGGATACACCGTCATGAGTGACCCGGGACTGACCACCAGCCAGCAGCGTAGAAGACAGATTGAGCCGGAAACTTCTCGAAATCATCGGATCGGAGGCACTGCGCAGCACGCCCAGCGTGTTATCCATGATCCGGTTTTCATCGATGACGAAGCCATACTGATTCAGGATAAAGTGGCCACTCCCTGAAGTATCCGCAAACGGCTGGTCGCTGTCGCCCGTGCGCCCCAGGGCCTCGAGGCGAAATTCGCCGTAATCCAGCGTCTCCTGGCCCCAGTTCACAAGCACGCCGTTCTCCGTGAGGTCATACGGGTCCTGGCGCTCCTGATAGTGCTGGTATTCGATACTGAAAAAGCGTCGCCCTTGCGGGACGCCACCGTCCTCCGCCGGCTCTCCTCTTTCCAGCTCGGCAGCCAGAGCCGGATCGATCAACTGGTCGACATAATCACCCGTCCCGGGTGGTATCGGTTCAGAGGCCTGTTGCTCTCCGGCCGCACGAACGCCGCCAAATACCAGCATGCATAACGACAGGAGTACCGGCCGTGGCGAGAGCTGCACATAGCAGGGAGTCCGCCCGCGATTAGTATGCATTGCGCACGGGCAGTGAGTCGATCATGGCGGCTTAAAAACAGGTTTGAAGAGCGGCTCAGGATAATGACTAAGCTTCGAGTCTTCAATGTCGAACCCTGCGAAAACGCGCGGCTGCCGAAGTGGACTGTGGCTCAGCTGATGAAGCACCAGCGCCACGGCCTGGCTGAGCAGGTGGTGGCCCGGTCAGGCATACCTATGGCACGTGGGCGACCGCATGTGCCGCAGCCCGGCAGCTGAGTGCATCCACACGCTGTCCCTGAACACCTTCAAGGGAGCAGCCGGCTACGAGGTGACCGGGCGATAAAAACAAAAATTGACAATCGGCAATGCTTATGCGGCGCTCAAACGTTATAAGGAAACTAGGTGTTGGGTAACGAAGGTGTACACCATCGGCCAGGATGGAGAGAACTACTGGTTTCGAGGAATCGATATCCAGGCAAGCAGACCGCGATAATGCCGTGACAGGCACTGCATTTCGGCTTGCCGCGGCACATTGGAGATTGATATGGAAACACTCTTTAACATCCTGCTCATTGGGGCCGCTGTAGGTGTAGTGGTCGGTCTGTTGGTGCAAATAGTCGGCACAGTGCTCTTTGGCGTCCTTACCTTCGGGGTGGGTGCCCGCGAGTGGTGGGTCAACAAATACGGCCCGCACCAGTCCAAGCGCGGCGCGGTTTCCTGACGGAGGCTTGCCCAAACGGGATCAGCTCCGAGGGAGTGGTGAGATCGCCGCGCGAGAAGTCGGCTTTTTCTTCCGCCGCGGCGACAGCCTTCGGTGCAAGTTGTTAAGGCGATTCGAGTCCTGCGCGATGGTTCGTCGGGCGAAAGGTGCTCCACGCTTCCTTAGGGCCCGGCAGGCCGCCCCCAGAGGCGCCCCGCTCGCGACGCGCACACAAATCCGGGCGCGGCGCAGTCGAGGCGGCAGGTCCTCAGTCAGAGACCCCAAGTACACAGACGATCAAGGCGTGACGCTCAGTGCGCCGCTCTGCGTGCCACGGGCGCGGTTTCCCATTCCTCAATCCACTCGGCAATGTGGTGGTAGACAGCACCGGGTCCGAAATTTCCGTAGCTCAATATGCCCGTGTCCATGGTCTTGAGCCAGGCGTAGAACAAGAGGGCGTTCATCCTGCTGTCCCTGCTCACCATTCTGTGCCGCCAGTGTCCGTAGAGGTGATGCACATCCCGCTTCGTTTCTTCCCTTGTCATCTCTAGATCCTCTCGCTTGCAAGCTCTGTTCGATGGCAGTGGAACCCCGTTCCACGGGGTCGCGAGCTGCTACAGGTCATGAAACACGGGAATAATTTACTCCGATTTCTGCAGAAGTCATCCAATTTCGGTGACGCACCACCCCCCCGCAGGCGCACCTGCACTGGGCCCCAAACCGGGGCAAGAAGGGCATACCCGCCGGCCGCTTGCAGCGCGCCCGAAAGGACCACCGGCTCGAGTCGTGCGCCGGCTAGCGTTTGGTGCGATGAAACTCCGTAGCGTGACAGTTGGGGCACGGAGAGATTCTGCGCGCCTTGTGAAACTGCTGGGGGGTCCCGCAGGCGTCGCAGATGAGCGTGCCCGGTCCGGTGACCTCGCCGGCGTAATAGGTCGACGCCCGCCTGGCGTTCTCCTTGAGCTCGAGGAGCTCGACGGTGGTCTTGTCTGCCGCGCGGAGGAACAGGCTCAGCATCTGGTTCTCGATCAGGCGAACCTCAAAGCCAAGCCACTCACGGAGCTCGTCGCCGGTCTCCGTGGTGAACTCCGCCGCGTCGATCAGGTCGCGCTTCAGGTACCCGGCGATCTTTTCGGCCTCTTCCCGCGAGAGCTCTTCGAGCTCCACGGCTTTTTCCTTCGCCGCGTCGATGAACCTGTGGAGCGCGGGGCCGGTCTTCTCTCCGGCCTGATGGAAGTCTTCCATGGCGCGCTCGAGCATCCGCTCGTAGGCCTCGCCCACCATGTCAACGGGGTCGTGTCGTAAGTGGTCTTTCATGTGCCTGCGCTCCTTCCCATTCCTGGGTTTCAGTATAGTCGGCCACGCACCGGCCGCGCCCTGATCCAGTGCAGATTCCGCCGCCCCGGGCGGGCTATGGACACCTGTCTAGCGCTGTCGGCGCCCTGGGTCGAGGCCCGGGCCTCGCCTCGACATGGCGGCCGATTGACCTATAATCCGGAATCCTGTCGAGACCACCCGCGGCCGCTGGTACGCCTCGTGCAGGTAGACCGGTGTGGCCGAAATTCCAGAAAACGCTTGTGATGGGAGAACGTATGTCAGGGACCCGTTTTACGCTGGAAGTGCAACCGCGGATTCCGGAGGAGCTGGCGCGGCTCGAAGAGCTCGCAAGCGACCTCCTCTACAGCTGGGACCGGTC
>JASFKW010000069.1:0-18969 GCA_050118435.1 Gammaproteobacteria bacterium
AACAGGATTCCCTGCCGCCCGTGTCGCTCGGTGTTCGGCAGCATGGCCGGCACTGCCCATTCCACCTGATCGGCTACGCGAAACGGAATGCCCCTCAGGTCCGTCGGTTCCATCTGTGAAAGTCGGATATCGATCGCTGGAACCTCATGGCGTTGTGCAATCTGGACAACAATCTGTGATTTTCCAACGCCCGGCGGACCCCACAGCATCACGGGCGTATGCTGGCCGTGTTGCACGCTCTGGAATTCGGTCTCCAGGATGGTTAACAAATGAGCTGGACGCATTTTTCCTCCCACATGCCGGCGAGTCTTGCCGCTTCCCGCCGAGGCAAATCATGGTACGCAAATACGCGCGAAAATGCATGGCGACGATCGAAAAGCACCAGAACACAGAGGGTTACTAAGGCGTGCCGGAATGGACCGGGATGCACTGGCGGGACACGCGACCGCAGTATGGCCGCCATCGAGGGCTCGCGGCTGAATTAACAGCCCGCCGCGAAAGCCCGGGTCGCCTGACCTGCATATGCATTGGCGAATGCCAGACCGCCGGACGGTTCGTTCAGATCCCCCATCCTGCTCAATATATGAACCCGGGCGCCGTTAGGTATCGTTAGTCTCCCACATTGAATCAAACGCTCCGATGCCTGTTGAAGCCCGTATTCGTCGCCTGCTGCTGTGCTCGTCCGCCAAAGACAAACTCGCCCCCCTTCGCGTGCGGCTCGTTACCGCGGGCATCGAAGTGGATTGCGCTGTCCATGTAGACGAGGCTCGGGCGCTGCTGTGGAAGCAGCACTACGACGCTGTAGCCGTTGACCTGCTGTTATCCGACCGCGATGGCATCTCGTTTGCGCTGGAATTGCGGCGAGAGCATCCGTGGCTTTCCGTAGTGGTGATCTCAACGACCCAACATATCCGATCTCAGGACCGCGAGCCGCACTGGCTGTCGCAATGCACAGACCACGCCCGTCTGGTCTTTGCGCTCAAGCAGGCGGGGCAGCGAGCCGCCGGACGGACGCCGAAAATTCTGCACTTGGAGGAGGACGACCAGCTGGCCTCTCTGGTGCGCAACACGATCGGGAAACAGACACAGCTGTTCCGCGCCCGCACCGCCCGGGAGGCTAGAATTGCACTGGAGCTGCAGGACTATGATCTGGCACTGGTCCGGAGCCAGACGCTTCAGAGCGGCGCGGTGGGGGACGCAGACACTGGCGGATCCGCACCCGTGTATATTGAAGCCGGCGACGGTGATCCCGTTCTCACTATCCTCAACAAGCTGCGCAGCCGCCCCTTGGTGCACCAACCAGCCTACTGTTAAAGGGGAACCCGAGCTTCAAAAGCGTAACGGCGCTGTTTGACCGCTGTCGCGATAATTGAGGTAGTCCTGCAGGATCGTGGCATGGTCGAATGCGAGCTCAGGACAGTGCCGCGGGTCAAACAGCGCCAGTTTGCGAGCATCGTCGCGTGCGCGCGCCTCACCCGATGCCCTGGCCACATACACCGCACTCACGGTATGACCGCGTCGGTCGCGCTCGGGATCGGAGTAGCAACCCAACAGCGTGACCAGCTTTACGTCGAGAGAGGTTTCCTCCCTCGCCTCGCGCATCGCGGCGTGTTCGAGGCGCTCACCGACATCTACAAACCCGCCCGGCAAGGCCCAGCCATAGGGCGGATACTTGCGTTCGATCAGCACCACGGGACATCCGGGCCGGTCAATCATTTCAATGATCGTGTCCACGGTCAGCAAGGGGGTCACCGGAGCCGTCATGGGGTCACCTCTTCATGTCACGCAGCTGACGTCTGGCTTTCTTGTCCGGTTTGCCGCGCGGATGCGGTGCGCTGGCGCCCGCAAGCCGCTGCTGCTCGCGCAACGCCTCCCTTCTGCGAATGCTTTCCTCGGACTCCTGGTAGAGCGTCTGGGCGATGCGGGCGGGCCCCCGGCGCACGGCCAGCTCCAGCACGCGAATGCAGTATTCGAAGCCCTCTTTGTTGATCGCCAGCTCGTCGCCTGGCTCGACCGGGCGCGCCGGCTTCACCCGCACGCCATTAAGCTGCACCTTGCCGCCGCTGACCGCCTGCGCAGCAAGACTCCGCGTCTTGAAAAAACGTGCTGCCCACAGCCACTTGTCGATGCGGACCGATTCAGTCACCTGACTGCCAAATCCAGCTTGGGTTCAGCCACCGCGGATCACGTCCGTGAAGCGGTACGAGGTCACAGCTCTGCCGATGCCCTGCCAGAACGCCCGGGCCGCCACCCTCAGGCACGCCGTGTACGTTCTCTGGCGACGCCCGCCTGCTTCGTCAAGACTGTGCACGGCCCATTGCATCTTGGGCCGCCTCAAACAGCCGGTCGACGGGAACGACCCCGTCGAGCCGCCGCGCGCCGACAAAAAACGTCGGTGTAGCACGCACAGCCAGCTCCCGCGCCGCCATATTGTACTGCCGCAGACGCGCCGTGGCGGTCTGATCACCCCATGCCCACTCAACCTCGTGCCGGGACATACCCGCCTCCTGAGCGAGGCGTCGCAACACCAGGCGGTCACCGATGTTCTCTTCGTGGACGAAGAAAGCCTCGAACAGACTCGCGTGAAGCCGATAGAACAGGTCCCGGTCGATGGCCTTGGCCGCCTCGGCGAGTTGCAGGGCGGAGCGCGAGTTGGTGGTGAAATCGTGATTCTGAAAAGGGATATCCTCCTCCTGCGCGAGCCGTTGGAGGGTAACCATCATTCTGCGCCAGGTATCTTCACTGTAACCGAGCGCGCTCACGGGTTCCCCCTCGACAGACGTCTCCGGGTGGATTTCCAGGAAGCACCAGTTGACCTTCAGGTCGTAGCGCTCACGCAGACGATTCAGCCGCGCATCGCCGACGTAGCAGAACGGGCAGATGTAGTCGCTGAAAACCGTGATCCTCAGTTGCCGCCTGAACTCTGTCACACGCACCCCGCCTTTCACTCGGCCTGACGGTGGCGTCCGGCGCCCTTTCCCGGTCGCGTCGTGGCCTCATCGGCAGCAGGCGCGTTGCCCCGAACGCTCGTCGATGCGCCGACCCCGCGTTTCCCGCTCGTCAGCCACGCCAGGCGGGCGCGAGCACCACGCGGCTACAGCGCCCGAAACGCAACGATTCGATCAATCAGCGCTTCCCGGAGTTTCGGACACCTCGACCAGGATACGGTTCAATCGTTTCACGAAAGCCGCCGGATCATCCAGTTGGGCGCCCTGCGTCAGCATCGCCTGCTCGAACAATAACCGGCTCCATTCGGTGAAGCGTGTTTCGTCGCCCTCCTGCTGCAGCCGCTTGACCAGGCTGTGCTCCGGGTTAATTTCGAGCGCAGGCTTGGTGAGCGGGACATCGTGACCCGCTTGCTTCATGAGCCGCTGCATGTGCATGGCCATGTCGTGCTCCGACTGGACGAGACAGGACGGCGAATCAGTCAGGCGGTGACTTACACGCACCTCGGTGACCTCGTCCTTCAACGCCTGCTGTATCCTGTCCAGCAGGTCCTTGTATTCATCCTCGGCGCGTTTGGCGGCCTGCTGCTCGTCCTCGTTCTCCAGCTTACCGAGATTCAGCTCACCTTTGGCAACCGACACGAGCTGCTTGCCGTCGAATTCGGTCAGGTGCGCGACCAGCCACTCGTCCACCCGATCGTGCAGTAACAGCACCTCGATGCCTTTCTTGCGGAACACCTCCAGATGCGGGCTGTTGCTGGCCGCGGCCAGACTGTCCGCGGTGAGGTAATAAATCTTCTCCTGCCCCGGTTTCATGCGGGCGATATAATCCTTCAGCGAGACGGCCTTTTCGCCCGATTCACTGTGGGTCGACGCAAACCGAAGCAAGCCCGCGATGCGCTCACGGTTGGCAAAGTCCTCCGCGGGCCCTTCTTTGAGCACATGGCCGAACTGTGACCAGAATTTGGAGTATTTCTCGGGCTCCTCCTTCGCCATCGATTCGAGCAGGCCCAGCACCTTCTTGACCGAAGCCGCCCGAATGCTGTCGATAAAGCGGTTTTTCTGCAGAATCTCGCGCGACACATTCAGCGGAAGATCGTCCGAATCCACCAGACCGCGCACAAAGCGCAGATACTGTGGCATCAGGTTTTCGGCATCGTCCATGATGAATACACGGCGCACGTAGAGCTTGATACCGTGACGCCGGTCACGGTCCCACAGATCGAAAGGGGCCTGCTCGGGAATATACAGCAGCGTCGTGTATGCCTGCGTTCCCTCGACTTGATTGTGCGTCCAGGCCAGGGGCTCGCCAAAGTCGTGCGCAACGTGCTTGTAAAACTGCTTGTACTCCTCGTCCGAGATATCGCGCTTGGGGCGTCTCCAGAGTGCCGAAGCGTCATTGACCACCTCGAGCTTCGCTTCGTCCTCCTCTCCAGACGCAGGCATTTCGATCGGCAATCCGATGTGATCGGAATAACGTGTGATAATCGAGCGGAGACGGTAATCTTCGAGAAATTCGTCCTCGTCTTCGCGCAGACGCAGCGTCACCTCTGTTCCGCGCCCTTCCTTCTCCACACCCTCCAGTGTGTAGGTCCCCTCGCCATCGGAAACCCAGCGTACGCCTTCACCGGCCGGCAGGCCCGCACGCCGCGTCGTCAGCGTCACCTGGTCGGCTACAATGAACGCGGAATAAAACCCCACGCCGAACTGGCCGATGAGCTCCATGTCCTTGCGCTGATCACCCGTCAGCGATTCGAAAAACTGCCGGGTTCCCGATTTGGCGATGGTACCTATCTGCTCGACCACTTCTGCCCGCGACATCCCGACCCCGTTGTCCGTCACCGTGATGGTGCGGGCATCTTTGTCAACCGTGACGCGGATTTTGAGGTCACTGTCGCCTTCATACAGCGCCTCGTCGGAGAGGGCCTCAAAGCGCAGCTTGTCGCACGCGTCGGACGCATTCGATATCAGCTCCCGCAGAAAAATCTCCTTGTTGGAGTAAAGTGAATGGATCATCAGGTTCAGCAGCTGCCGAACCTCAGTCTGAAATTCAAGCGTCTCTTTCGAAGTTTCTACCGTCATGTCCAACCTGTATCCTGTTTCGCGATTCACGTTCTGTCCGGGAATAATGCCCCGTTGTTTCCGGCCCGCACCAAGGGGTGGGGGCAGCGCCCTCGAATTTCAACCCCTGCCCGATACGGCAGCCGAACCGTTATGAAGCCCGCTCCGGCACGGCTGCCGCGTCCGGCATTCTGGTGAGCCCCGTCCGTTCGCGGCTCGCGCCGCCGCGCTGTCATGGCTCGATGTCCTCGCCTTCGGCGGCAGCCGTTTTCACCCGGCGAAGATGCTGTATTTCGCGCTCCAGCAGAGCGCGACGCCCCGGGTCCTGGTTGGCCCGCAACAGATCGGCATAAAGCCGAGCGGCATCTTCCAGCAACCCCGCCTCTGCCAGCGCGCTGGCGGCCCGGAGACGCGCCGTCCGCGCCCAAGGGTCCATTGCCTGTGAATCCGCGGCTTTCAGATACAGATACGCGGCTTCATCGTGCCTTTCCAGCGCCTGCGCCGATTCGGCCATCCAGAAAAGCAGCTCGCGACGCTGCTGTGCTTCGTGCGGTTTTTCCAGCATCGAGGTCAACAGCGCCAGAGCCGACTCATGCGCACGCACTGCCTGGAGGTCTAAGATCACCTCAAGCAACCGGTCGATGCGCTCGCCTTCCCCGGGCTGGGCGTCTGTACTCAGCAGCCGTTTCAGCACGGCCGCGCCCCCGTCGACGTCTCCGGTGTAAATTTTGACCCGCGCGCGCCGCAAGTCCCATTCGAAGGCATTGGTCCCCGCCGGAGCGCTCAGCCCCTTTATGAGCCGAGACGCCGCGTCCACCTGGCCCGATTCCAAACCATCGTCAATCAGGCGCCAGCGGATGACCGCCGGGAGGCTTTCGACCTCCGCATAGCGGGCGGAGTCGAGGTACATGCGCCGCACCAGTGTTCGGCCGTTGACCAGCTCATCGAGCATTCCCACCAGGTATTCGTGAGCCAGCGCGCGACTCTGCTGAGTGGAGCCAGATTCAGCAAGCACGGAAAACAGCACACGCGCCCTGAGCGGGTCCTCCTGCAGCGCTTCTGTCGCCGGGAAATACCAGTCTTCGTCGCGACCAATGAGGCGCTGCTCCTGGTTTCCGATGTGCTTTCCGACCTCGAGGTAGCGATCCCAGAGCTGATCGGCGTCGACTTCCGCCAGTGGGAGAGTGCGCTCGGATGCGTGCGGCAGTGAGAGTGCATGTTCCAGGTAGCGAATCTCGTCGAAAGGCTCACCGGCGCGACGGGCGGCCCGCGCAGCCAGCATCCAGTAGGCGCGTTTCAAAGCAGGCTCTTCGGCCTGCTGCGCCTGTTCTGCGGCGGTCGATGCAATTCGGGCGGCCCGGTCGGGGAATGCCTCAAGCTCCGCCAGCGAACGCAAAAGCCGCCCTTTCGTCGAGCTTTCGTTTTCCAGCAGCCGGAACGCCGACTGGGGCTGGCCACGCTGCAGCATCACACGCGCATTGAGCCTCATCCACTGCGGCGCCTGAGTGCCGAAATCCTGTCCGTAACGCCGCACGGCGAGCTCAGCGTCGTCATCGAGGCCTTCCAGCAGATAGGTGCGCACGATCAGCCGCCGCCCCTCCTCCAGCTGGGCGCGGTCGGCATGGCGATTGTGGACCCACAGCAGCTCCCGCGCCGCCGCCCGCGCCGACCGTGTCTGTCGCAATGCCAGCAGTGAGCGGGCTCTGAGCGTCAGTGCAAAGCACGGGAACTGCGCATCGATCGCTTGGGGCAGGTCGGAGGTCCTGTCCACGACCTCCCGGTATCTGCGCTGGTCAAACAGGATCTGCAACCGCTCCCGCTCCCAGGCTGCCCAGTCGGCCGAATCTTGCTCCGGCCCGGGCTGCGCGGCGTTTATGCGGCGCAGCGCCAGCTGCGCAAAACCGCGAGAGGCGAGTTGCGCCACCTCCTCGGGAGTCGCTGAATCGAGCGCCTGGACGGACCCGCCGGAAAGGGCGGCCGCCAGGAGCAAGCTGAGAGACAGGACGGCCGAGAGCGTCGGACACCGTGGCCACGCTGCCCCGGTGGATATAAACCAACGGGCAAGCCGGCGTGAGGTTGCCGGCTGGTATGGCTCCGGGGCTTGCGACAGCCGGGGGCACCGCTCAATCAGAGCTTCTCCTTGATGCGTGCCGCCTTCCCGGACCGCTGGCGCAGGTAATAGAGCTTGGCCCGCCGCACGTCGCCTCGACGCTTGACCTTGATGCTTGCCACCGTTGGGCTGTAGGTCTGGAAAACGCGCTCCACACCTTCGCCGTGGGAGACCTTGCGCACCGTGAAGGCCGAGTTCAGGCCCCGGTTCCGTTTCCCGATGACCACGCCCTCAAAAGCCTGCAAGCGCTCCCGCTCGCCTTCTTTGACCTTTACTTCGACGACCACAGTGTCCCCCGGTGAAAACTCGGGCACGTCCTTGGTCATCTGCTCTTTCTCAAGCTCTTCAATGATGTTGCTCATGGCTCTTCCCCTGCTACGGGTCTTCAATTGGTATTTTGGTATTAAGGAGTGTGATTAACTGGTCATTGCGAGAAACGCAGCGCCTTATAAGGATACCCTTCGGTAACGAAGCGATCTCCAAGTGCCTGATGACAAGCTGAAAAATTGCTTCGCCTCGCTCGCGATGACGGGTTAACGGATTAATCAGAGGTTCCTTGGGTCTTCTGCTCGCGGATAAACTCCGCGAGCAATGCGCTTTGTTCCTCATCGAGCGGCAGTGCCTCGAGCAAGTCGGGCCTGCGTTGCCAGGTTCGACCTAGCGACTGCTTCAGGCGCCAGCGTGCTATTTCGGCATGGTTGCCGCCCACCAGAACCGCGGGCACATCCTGCCCGTCGATCGTTTCCGGCCGCGTGTAGTGCGGATAGTCGAGCAAGCCGTCCATGAAAGAATCCCGTTCGGCCGATGCCTGATCACCGAGCACCCCGGGAATCAGGCGTGCCACCGCATCGATCCACACCATGGCAGCAGGTTCGCCGCCGCTCAGCACATAATCTCCAATCGACCACTCTTCGTCGACTTCGCGCTCGATCGCCCGCTCATCGATACCCTCATACCGCCCGGCCAGCAAGATCGTGTGCTGCAGCGCAGCGAAATCCCTTACAGCACCCTGGTCAAGGCGCCTGCCCTGGGGGCTCAGGTATATGACGGGCCCTTCCCCCCGCCTACGTGCCGCCCGAACGGCATCCACGACGGGCTGGACCTGCAACACCATTCCGGGTCCGCCCCCGTAAGGGCGGTCGTCCACGCTCCGGTGGCGGTCGGCCGTGTATTCCCTCGGGTTCCAGGTCCCGATCTCCAGCAGGCCACGCTGCACAGCGATCCGCGGTATCCCGTATTGGCAGAAATCGCGGATCATTTCCGGGAACAGGGTCACCACATCGACACGCACCGGACTCCGCCCCGCTAAAACTCCTTGTCCCAGTCGACCCGGATCTTGCCTGTTTCCAGATCGACTTCTTTGATCACCTCCTCCAGGACGAAGGGGATCAGACACTCGGCCTCACCCCGCACCACCAGCACGTCGTGTGCGCCGGTCTCCAGAAGATGATCAACCGTACCCAACCGCTCCCCGTTAATTCCGACGACCTTCAGGCCTTCCAGATCACTCCAGTAATATTCGCCGGCACCGGCCTCAGGCAGCTGGGCACGCCTTATGCTGATCTCCCTGCCCAGAAGCAGGCGGGCCTGATCCCGGTCGGAACAACCTTCCAGACGGGCCACCACCCCCTTGCCATGCCGTCGGCCTTCTGCGACCTCATGCTCCTCCCACTCACCGCCCCTTTGGAGATACCAGGGCCGGTAGCGGACGATGTTCTCCCGCGGCTGCGTGTAGGAGAACACCCGCACCCAACCGCGCACTCCGTAAATACCCGTGATCCGGCCTACGGGAATGATGCGCGATTGTTTCCCCGATTCGCCTACTGTTGCTGCTCCTTGAACAGCTTAGCGACCCTGTCAGAAGGCCTGGCCCCCTGCTTCACCCAGTACTGGGCACGTTCTGGATCGATGTTGAGGCGCATCTCTTCGCCAGCGGCAATCGGATTAAAGAATCCGATGCGCTCGATGTAACGGCCATCGCGGCGATTGCGGGAGTCGGTTACGACCACGTGGTAAAAAGGCCGCTTCTTGGCACCACTGCGCGCCAATCTGATAGTCACCATGGAGAGTAATCCCTCTACTGAACAACGAATGCGGGCAATGCATAGCTGAGCACCGCGGGAAATCGGGCGATTTTACGCGAATTGGCAAAAAAGTGAAACGCTTGAGCAACACGTAGGGGGCCCACGGGACCCGGCCGACTACGTCGCCCGCGCCGCCGGCGCTAGCTCATTGAATCCGAGATCTGCCCGAGCCAGCGCCCAATTGTCGCCACATTTTACACTGAAGACAGCGGTCAAGCGTTTGAGTATTCTAATTACAACCCATTGTTGAAGCAAGATTTAATGCCACGCTGGCGGCCTTTTCTTAGAGGCACAATTGACGGATTATTTTACATACTCCTGCAACAGCCCGGCCCAGCACCATCGCTCTGAGATCTAACTCTTTGATAGTTCATGATTTTAATTGTCTGGCACGGAGCTTGTATCGGATAACACCAGGAGTTAAGACAACAAAGCTGGAGTAGGGCACTGGTAGCCAGCTGCCGTCAAGAGCAGCCTGCGAACAGCGAGAACGTGCCACCGGAAACAACAATAACAAGCCGGTGGCTTAGGGGGGTGGATCGAAGTAAGCCCTGTCTTGAGGCGATCCCTGCGGGGATCGCTTTTCTTATTGGCAGCCTGCTGCCATTGCGGCACTCAGAACGGGAAGCCCTGCGGCATGCGCCCTTTGAGCCCCCGCATCATGTTCTGCATGCCACCCTTGGACATCTTTTTCATCATCTTCTGCATCTGCATGAACTGTTTCAGAAGCCGGTTGACATCCTGAATCTGCGTCCCCGAGCCGGCCGCAATCCGTTTGCGCCGCGACCCCTTGATGATATCCGGGAACTGCCGTTCTTTGCGCGTCATGGAGCGGATGATTGCCAGCATGCGATGCATTTCCCGATCGTTGACCTGCTCGCGCGCCGCCTGCGGCAACTGCCCCACGCCCGGCAGCTTGTCGATGAGGCTGCCCAGACCGCCCATTCCGAGCATCTGCTCGAGCTGGTCGTGAAAATCCTCCAGATCGAAACGCTTGCCCTTATGCAGCTTGCTGGCGAGCTTGGCAGCCTTGTCCCGATCGACCTTGCGCTGCGCTTCTTCGACCAGACTGAGCACGTCCCCCATGCCCAGAATCCGCGAAGCAACCCGATCGGGATAAAAGGGCTCCAGCGCCGTGGTCTTCTCCCCGACGCCGAGAAACTTGATCGGCTTGCCGGTAATGGCACGAATCGACAGCGCAGCGCCGCCGCGCGCGTCACCGTCCGCTTTGGTCAAAACAACGCCGGTGAGTGGCAACGCATCGTTGAAGGCCCGGGCGGTATTGGCTGCATCCTGACCCGTCATGCTGTCGACCACGAACAGCGTCTCCACCGGAGCGACGGCCGCGTGCAGACGCTGTATCTCGGTCATCATCTGGTCATCGATGTGCAGCCGACCGGCGGTGTCTACGATCAACACATCGAGATGCTTCTGGCGCGCGTGCTCCAAAGCGGCCGTGGCGATGCCAACGGGGTCCTGGTCGCCGCTACTGGGAAAAAAGCCGACCCCGACTTCGGCCGCCAGTTTCTGCAGCTGGTCGATGGCCGCCGGACGATATACGTCACAGCTGGCCAGCAGGACCGTTTTTTTCTTGCGCTCTTTCAGCCATCGCGCCAGCTTCGCCGTCGAGGTGGTCTTGCCCGAGCCCTGCAGACCCGCCATCAGGATGACAGCCGGCGGCTGCACGTTGAGCTGTAACTCATCACAGGCCTCGCCCATGACGGAGATCAGTTCGTCGCTGACGATCTTCACAAGAGCCTGCCCTGGCGTCAGGCTCTGCATCACCTCACGACCGACAGCGCGCTCCCGGACTTTCTCGACGAAATCCTTCACCACCGGCAATGCGACGTCGGCTTCCAGCAGAGCCATTCGAACTTCTCGCAGGCTCTCCTTGATATTGTCCTCGCTCAGACGCCCCTGGCCGCGCAGACGCTTAACAGTATGAGTCAGTCGCTCAGTCAGATTTTCAAACATCGAAGCAATCTCTGCCAAATGAGCGCAGATTATAGCTTGAAGCGGTGCCCTCCGAACAGGCGGTGCACAGGCAGCCCGGGGGCATGACCCCGGCACTGCGCAAGGATCTTGTCCTCGCAGCCGGGCTTGAGATGCGTGAGATAGAGACGCGGTCGGTGACGCAGTTTCTTCAGATCTTCCGCCAGCAGTTGCGGGCAGTAGTGGCGCGCTTTGACGCTGAGCTCGCGGTCTTCGTCTGCGAAAGCGCTTTCAACGATCAACAAGTCGAGCGCGTCATGCCGGTTGAGGGCCTTCCAGAAACCGTCGTTGCTGGTGGTGTCCCCGCTGAATGCGAAACTGCCCACCCCGTTCTGGACCCGATAACCGGCAGCCGGCACCGCGTGGTTCACCTCGATCATCTCGACGGATCGCCCCCCGATGTCGAGCCGCTCGCCGGGAGTCATGGCGGCGAAACGCAACACCGCGCGCTCGCCGCTCGGCAGGCAGGTGAAGTCCGGCCATACCTGCCAGTTGAAGATGTGTTCCCGCAAAATCTGCAGGGTCTCCGGCCGCGCGTACAGGGTCACGGGCTGACTGATCTGCTCGAATATCGAGTCCAGCAGCATGGGGATGCCTGCAATGTGATCGAGGTGAGAATGGGTCACAAAAATGTGCCGCACTCGCGCCATTTCCTCCAGGGCGAGCTCCGAAATGCCTGTTCCACCGTCGATCAGTATGTCGTCGTCGATGAGTAGGGACGTGGTGCTCAGATCGCCGCCGATACCCCCGCTGCACCCGAGTATTCTGAGTTCCATCTGTCGCTCGCTGTCGTTGCTCGCTTCGCGACGATGCGAGGACCGTGCCAGCCGATTTCACACCAGAACTGTCGAGCCCGTCGCAATTTTCCCTGGAATTTCGTGGATTCGCACCACTCGAACCGGCCCTGGCGGGCCATCTGCCGCAGCACGTCACTTGCCCTGACACAGCCCGGCAGCAGGCGTCCCGGCCGGACTTTCAGCGGCTAACGCCTTGTGCCATTATTCCGATCATGCAAGCCATAGGCATAGTCACGCTCGCGATCATCCTGTACCTTCTCACCAGTGCGGCGCTCACGGTCCGTCTCGCCCACGCGCACTCCGGAGCGAGCCCCAACCGCACCCTCGTGCTGCTGCTTGGCTTCGGCGCGGTGGCTCTCCACGCCCTCGCCCTGTACCCCAGACTGGTCACCGACAGCGGGTTGAATCTCGGCTTCTTCAACGCCGCATCCCTGACCGCGCTGATCACCGCCTCGCTCCTGCTGTTGGCCTCCATTCGACAGCCGGTTGAAAATCTCGGCATACCGCTGCTTCCGGTTGCCGCGGCGACGACGGCGCTGGCGACGTGGTACCCCAATCAGCAGGTGGTGATCGCGGGCGACAGCTGGCAACTGGAGCTGCATATCCTGTTCTCCGTACTCGCCTACAGCATGCTCGCGCTCGCGGCCGTCCAATCTGTGTTGCTGGCCATCCAGGACAACCATCTGCGCAACCGCCATCCTGGGGGCTTTATCCGTGCCCTGCCCCCGCTTCAGGTCATGGAACGGCTGCTTTTCCAGATGATCGGCACAGGCTATACGCTTCTCAGCGCCGCCCTGTTGACCGGCATCTTGTTTCTGGAAGATATCTTTGCCCAGCACCTGGTACACAAGACCATACTCTCGCTCGCGGGCTGGGTGATTTTTGGTGTGCTGTTGTGGGGACGATGGAAATTCGGCTGGCGCGGTCGTAAAGCAATCAGCTGGACCCTGAGCGGATTTGCATTCCTGATCCTCGCCTATTTCGGCAGCAAGCTGGTGCTGGAGCTGATCCTCGATCGGGCGGCCTGACAACCCTCCGCTTTCGTCCTAGAATTGACGCACACACTGGTAACCGGGTTACACCTCGTTGAACGACATCCCGCTTAGCGCGCTGTTCGGCGCGCTGGTTTTCCTTATCATATTATCAGGCTTCTTTTCCGGGTCCGAAACCGGCCTGATGACGCTGAACCGCTATCGGCTTCGCCATCTGGCACGCGCCCGGCACCCCGCTGCGCGCCGCGCTGAAAAGTTGCTGGAGCGCCCGGACCGGCTCATCGGCTTGATACTGCTCGGCAATAACTTCGTCAACATCCTGGCATCGACACTGACGGCCGTCATCGCCGTCCGGCTCATCGGTGAGGCCGGGCTGGTGATCGGCGCCGCATTGCTGACGCTCGTCATACTCATCTTCGCGGAGGTCGCCCCGAAAACGCTGGCGGCCCTCCATCCGGAACGCGTCGCTTTCCCCGCAGCCTTCGTATACGCGCCCTTGATGTGGGTGATGTACCCGTTCGTGTGGATCGTCAACGCCATCGCCAATGCGCTTCTCAAGCTGATCGGCGTACACCCCGAAAACAGCTCGGCGGCCTCCCTGAGTCAGGAAGAGCTGCGCACGGTGGTTCTGGAAGCCGGCGCCATGATCCCGAAACGACACCAGGACATGCTGCTCAATATTCTGGATCTGGAAAACGTCACGGTGGAAGACATCATGATTCCGCGCAATGAAATCACCGGCATCAACCTGGAGGATGACTGGAATACGATTGCGCGCCAAATCACGTCGAGCCAGTACACCCGTCTGCCTGTGTTTCGTGACAACATCGACAACGTCCTGGGCTTTATTCACCTGCGCAAGGTTCTGCCGCTCGTGAAGCGCGACAGGCTGGACAGACAAACTCTGGAAGGTCTTGTGAAGGAACCGCTTTTCGTGCCGGAAAACACGCCCTTGAATCGCCAGCTTCTGAACTTTCAGCGCGAGCGCCGCAGGGTCGGTCTGGTGGTTGACGAATACGGCGATATTCAGGGGCTGGTGACCCTGGAAGATATCCTCGAAGAAGTCGTCGGCGAATTCACGACTGATCCCATGACCAGCATCAGAGATTACATACCGCAGGAGGATGGAAGTTTTTTGGTCAGTGGGACCACCAGCGTCCGCGACCTCAACCGCGCGCTTGACATGGAACTGCCCACTGACGGGCCCAAGACGCTCAACGGACTGGTGTTGGAATATCTGGAAGATATTCCCCAACCTGGGACCAGTGTCCTGCTTTCGGGTTACCCCATCGATATCGTGCAGACCAAGGGCAACCTGGTAAAGACCCTCCGGGTACACACCGAAAAACGCCGCATTACCCAGCCGGAAAGCTGAGGGGCGGCAAACAGGACGGCTGAGCCGAGCTCGAGGAAAAGCCCCCATCCTCTGGCGCAAGGGAGCTGAAAAAAACGGGCTGAGTCGTATGTCAGCCACAAAGTCTGCTGGCCGGTGCAACTCGAGCATCAGATTAAGCCGCAGCTGCCGCTGTTTATAGCCGGAGATATCCATCAGCGCACCCTCGAGGGGCATTCATGGCCAGACTGACGTTGTCATTCAAAGACCGCAAGCTGAAAGCCTTCGGTTTGCAGCCCGGTGATTGTGTGATCGGCCGGGACAGTGACTGCACCATTCGGATCGACAGCCTGGCCGTAGCACCGCGGCATGCGCGGATACGCGCCCTGGATCAGGCTTTTGTCCTCGAGCCGCTGGACGGCGCACAGGTCCTGGTAAACGACCGCAACATCAGCTCGGGCCATGAGCTCGAGGAAGGGGACAGATTCCAGATCGGGAAACACACATTTTACTTCTCTGCGGAGGGGCTCGCCTCCAAACACCAGGAAGCCAGCCACTCAGGCTTCCGGGGCGCTGCCTGGCTGCAGATTCAGAGCGGCAGCCACCTCGGCCGCACCATCCGCCTCGACAAGGCCTTCACCCGCATTGGCAGGCCCGATGGCAGCCTCGCCGTCATCGCTCACCGTGAAGACGGCTACTACCTCTCTCACCTCCAGGGAGAAAATACACCGCGGATCAATGGTCACGATATCGCCGCCCGTACCACGCGACTGTGCGACAACGATTTCATCACCGTCGGCGAGCTCAGAGTACAGTTTTTCGCTCGTGCTGCGGCAGGTTCAGATGAATCGTTTTTCGCCGAGTCACCGCGGCGGCGCTCCACCAGAACCCCTTTGGATGTACCCGCTAGGCTGTGGAAGGGCCAAGAGGAATTGACGACACAGCTGTGCGACATTTCCCTGTACGGAGCGCTGGTACGCCCCGCTGAGGGCTTTGAGCCGGACCCCGAACAGGTGTACCGGCTCTCGATCCCCCTCGAGAGCGGTCCGGACATTGTCATGGATGTGATGATGGCCCACCACGGCAGCGACGGCCTTGGCCTGCGTTGCGTCAACATCGACCCGGACAGTGCTTCTCGCCTGGGGCGGCTGGTGGAAGTGAATCTGGGCTGGGCAGGAGCCCTGGAGCGGGAAGTCTCGGCGCTGGGTTAAGGCCCCTTCCGGGTCTGGGCCAGCACCACTGCGTCGCACCACAGCGAGACCGGGCACACACAGGAGGGCCCATCGCCCGTAAGGCTACCCAAGCCAGTCTAGCACTTCAGAGTAGCGCGAGACCGGCTGAATCTCCAACCCTTCAACGCGGGACTTCGGCGCGTTAGCCCCCGGCACCAGCGCCTGCCTGAAGCCCAGCTTCGCGGCCTCGCGCAGGCGCTGTTGCCCATTCGGCACCGGACGAATCTCACCGGCCAACCCGACCTCGCCGAACACCACCAGACCGGTCGGCAGAGGCCTGTCACGAAAGCTGGATATAACGGCCAGCAGCACGGCCAGATCGGCCGCGGTTTCATTGACACGCACGCCGCCGACGACGTTCACAAAGACGTCCTGGTCGGCCATCAACACGCCGCCGTGGCGATGCTGCACTGCCAGCAACATGGCCAGGCGATTGTGCTCCAGCCCCAGAGTCACGCGCCTCGGACTGGAGAGCTGGCTGTCATCCACCAGTGCCTGCACTTCTACCAGCAGCGGACGAGTACCTTCCATCGTGACCAGGATCACACTCCCTGCGACTGGTTGCTCGTGGCGAGACAGAAAAATCGACGAGGGATTGCGCACCTCCTTCAGCCCCTTGTCAGTCATGGCGAACACGCCCAGCTCATTGACCGCGCCGAAGCGATTCTTGATAGCCCGCACAAGGCGGTAACGACCGCCGGGGTCACCCTCGAAATAGAGCACCGTATCCACCATGTGCTCGAGCACGCGCGGTCCGGCCAGAGTCCCTTCCTTGGTGACGTGACCGACCAGAAACAAAGCGGTTCCCGTCTGCTTGGCGAAGCGCACCAGCTGTGCCGCACTCTCGCGCACCTGACCCACCGAGCCCGGCGCCGACTGGAGCAGCTCCGTATACAGCGTCTGCACCGAATCGATGACCATGATGTGAGGTTCGTCGCCTCGTGCGTGCTCAAGAATTCGCTCGACCGAGGTTTCAGGCAGCAGCCGCAGCCTGCGTGCGTCCAGGTCGAGCCTCGCGGCCCGAAGCGACACCTGTTCCGGGGATTCTTCTCCGGTCACATAGAGCGAGCTCAGTGTTTCGGGAAACGAGGCCAGGGCCTGCAGCAGCAGCGTCGATTTCCCAATCCCGGGGTCCCCGCCAATCAGGACCACGGACCCGGCAACAAGGCCTCCACCCAGAACCCGATTGAGCTCCTCCACGCCCACGGAGACCCGCGTTTCCTTTCCCGGCCGCACATCCGCCAGAATCTGGATCCCGCTTTCTGCGGACCCTGAATAGCCCGCGAATCGACCGGCCCGCGGAGCCGCCGCCGCGATCACGCTCTCCGTCAGCGAATTCCAGGCACCGCAATCCGGACACTGGCCGGTCCACTTGGGGCTCTGACCACCGCATTCAGTGCACTGGTAGTAGGATTTGGATTTCACCACAGTCAGTATCCAGCGAGCCTCGTGAGCTCTGCGCCCGGAATTTTCTCAATGGATTCCCGCCCGTGCGTCATTGTTAGCGTGCCGCAGATTCCGGCGCTGAACCGGCGAGAACCCCTTGATCGTCGCATCGGACGGCAAGGCAGGCAAGGGGGTATGCCCAGCCTCATACTGCACGTCACGCACCGAACCGGACCGAGAACCGCTCCTCACAGTCTACCGGTATACTTCTATGCCTGTTTCTGGCAATCTTTTGGCAGTCCGCGGCAGGTGGCGGGATCCGACAACTCGCAGCTCTGAGCAGATTGGAGTAGCAGTGCCGACTACAAGCCATGATCTGTTAGACAGGCGCCTGCGCAACATCAGGGTCGAACGGGACGACGCTAACCGCGCGGTGTGGGTGGAGCTGAGCTACATCGGCCGCCCGTGTTTCTCTGCGGAGGTTCTCGCTGACATCGGGGCCGCACAGCACGCCATACGACAAATCGCTCGGACAGAATATGAAAACCGCAGCGATAACCGGCTGTTGTATCAAGTTATTACGTCCGGCCATCCCAGGACCTTCAGCCTCGGTGGCGACCTCGCTTATTTCATCGAATTGATCGAGTCCCATGACCGCGAGCGCCTACTCGCGTACGCCGAGGCCTGCATTGAAATCCAGCACGCCGCGATCACGCACTACGATGTTCCGTTCACGACTATTGCGCTGGTGCAGGGCGAAGCGCTCGGCGGTGGGTTCGAGGCCGCGCTGTCGAACAATGTGCTGATCGCTGAAGAATCGGCCCGTTTCGGCTTTCCGGAAATAAATTACGGCATGTTTCCCGGCATGGGTGCCATTTCACTGCTCAGCCGAAAAGTGGCACCGGCCGTGGCACGCCGCCTGATCATGGATCGCCGCGTGCACACCGCCGGTGAGCTTTACGACATCGGCGTGGTGGACGTGCTTGCGGCCGATGGCGAAGGGCGCGGCGCCGTGCTCAACTACCTCCACCGCCACGCGCCAATAGTGCCGGGCCTGCACGGATTTCAGGCCGCTGTTGATCGGGTCATGCCTGTAAGTTACGAGGAGCTCTATGACATCGTAGAGCACTGGGTGGACACCGCCCTGCAACTGAGTGAGAAAAACCGGAGACTCATGGCCTATTTCGCCCGCGCCCAGGAGAATCGCGTTAGCGGAGGGGCCATTCCGCAGCGCATGAGCGTTATCGGCCCCGCACGCTGGTCCGACGGTCCCTAACCCAGCTTTCTCGCGGTAATGAGCCTCTGCCTGAGCGCGGCCAGCGCGGTTTCTGCTGCACCCCTAAGCTCCTGGATTCTGGCGATACCGTGCAGCTCGAATTCTTCCCGATCCAGATTCTGCGCCTGCGCGCTCAGCTGAGCGAGGCGCTTCAGACCGAGGTACAGAGCCGCACCTTTGAGCGCGTGGGCGCTGTCTCTGAACTCCTGCCAATCATGGCGCGCTATTGCCGCTTCGAGGCCGTTGATATCCTGCTCAGCATCGCGCTCGAAGTTAACGATCATGTCGCGCATAAATTCACCGTCACCGCCCGATAACAACTGCAGCTTACCGAGCTCCTCCTCGTCGATCACGGGAACATCCATTTCCGGCGGTTTCACTGTGCTGATTGTATCCGCGGGCGGGCAGCGATCAGCGTAACTATCCGCCATAGCCTCGCCCAGGGTTTCCTGCAGCCTCGCCAGCGACTCGGGCTTGGTCAGAAAGTGCTCGACACCGGCAGCGATGCAGGCTTCTTTGGCCTCGGGTGTCGCGTCGGCTGTCAGAACTACAAATTTAACTGGCGGCTGCCCCCCGTGCGCCATGCAGTAGGTGTGGAATACATCCAGGCCGCTCATGTCGGGCATGTTTTTATCTACTATGGCAATGTCGAACTGGCTGTGCTCGAGTGCTGCAAGAACCGCTTCGCCACCGGTCACCGGCACACAATGATGCCCCATTTTCTCGAGCATCCGCTGCAGCACCAGGCGGTTAGTTGCATT
>JASFKW010000070.1:0-18726 GCA_050118435.1 Gammaproteobacteria bacterium
TTATAACACCGTCGGCGTGTCAATCCCTAAAGTTGACCCTACAGCGAACAAGTAGGGGGTGCTACACATGACCCGGATCCTGAATGCGATTGTCGACCTGCAAAGCGTGGCAGCCGTTGTGTTAGCGACGGCCCTGATGGTCGGAGCCTTCCAGAAGGTGTATCAGGAGGACAAATTGGACGAGACCGTGGCTTCCATGGAATCGGAAACCGTCAGCGGCACGGCGCCTTCATCCTGCGACCTTGCGCAGCCGGATGCCCCCGACGCCTGCGACTTCCGCCGCTTCGATCTGGATTCCCTGGCCCTGGGGCAGGTGTCGGCCCACTAGCCGCTTCGGGCGCCGATGCGGGAAGCCGCAGCCCCGAATCCGGCTCACCGCGACGGCGGTGCTGTGAGCGTCACTGCAGTCGGTCGCGGGCGCCACACAAGCTTTGGCTACTGAAGCCGGCGAGCCCTGTGTCAGCCGTGCAATCAGCAGCGTCCCTTCTTCGCCTGCCCCGGCGGACAGAACCCGCGCGAGGGGACGTAGTAGTGATGGTGGCGCGGAGGCGGCGGAGCGTAGTAGTAGTGATAATGCGATGGCGGCGGCGGGGGCGCATATCGCTGTTGCGGGCGGGTGGTCACAGCCGCTCCGACGGCGCCGCCCAGGGCCCCGCCTATGATGGCTCCGTCACGCCCGCCGACTTCGTTGCCTATGGCTGCGCCGGCCGCGCCCCCGATGCCGCCGCCAATGGCCGCGTCCAGAGTGGAATCCCCTGCGTTCGCCGCAGAGCTGAGCAGTACCGCTGACAACAGGAGGCAACGAGAGTTCATGGCGGAGAGTATCCTCATGGCGAGTGACAGGTATGGTGATTATCGTCGCGCCTTTGCACGGATTGAGTGATGAGCTTCGAATTCGGCGGATGCCGGAAGCGACCGCAGGGACGGCAGTCCCTGCGGTGCTCGCCGGATCACCCCGTGACCGGAGCCAGGGTCAGCTCAACGCGACGGTTCTGTTCCCGCCCTACCGGGGTGGCGTTATCCGCCGCGGGGCGCGACTCACCGTAACCGACGGTGATGAGCCGCATGCCATCGAGGCCCCGACTGCGAAAATACTGGGCGACACTGTTTGCGCGTCGTTCCGACAGCGCCTGGTTGTAAGACGCTTCACCACGGTCATCCGTGTGGCCGGCCACCTCGATGACGGTCTTGTCGTACTCCTTGAGCACCAGTGACACTGAGTCGAGCACGCCATAAAAGCTCGAGTTGATATCGGAGCTGTTGGTGGCAAATGTCACGTTGCCGGGCATATTGAGCATGATCTCATCGCCCACCCGCGTGACACTCACCCCGGTGCCCTGAAGCTGCTCGCGCAGCTTGGCTTCCTGAACATCCATGTAGTAACCGACGCTGCCGCCGGCGACCGCACCCACTCCGGCGCCGATCAGCGCCTTCTTGCGCCGTTCCTTGGACGAATCGCCGCCGGAGATCGCTCCGATGGCGGCGCCCGCCGCGGCGCCGAGCCCCGTCCCGATGGCGGCCTTGCTGACCTGTTTTTCGCCGGTGTAGGGGTTGGTGGTGGTGCACCCCGGCAAGGCGATCAGAGAGACCACGCAGGCCAGGCTGACGAAGTCGCGTGTTTTTCGGTACATGCCCTCGTACTCCTCAAATGTAGACGGTGAACGTACTGCCCGATGAGCGCCCCGGTTGTGATGTGAGCTTTCTGCTCGGCAGACCTTTGTGGCGCGCCCGAAAGACCGCAAAGGGATCCAGTCCGGCCCTCCCTCGCGGCGCCGAGCCGGCCGAGGGAGCTTTCGGCAAGGCAATGCGCTTGCTCAAGCCTCTCGCACGGGGAACGTGAAGCAATTCACGTTCGGGCACCGTTCGCGGTGGGTCCGAGACCGGGTCCCGGAGCGCGGTCTCCGGCGACCACCGAAGCCGCCGCGTGGTCAGGCTTCGTCCTTCAAAGAAAACAGGGGTGCCCGAGACGCGGCGCCCAAGTGGAAGGACGCCCGGGGGTTTCACTGGGCGCTGGGCGGTAAGAGCGAGGGTCGGAGGCCCACCGCCGAGGCAGCGGTGAACCGCGATGTCGGAGTGTGGACCCCGCCCCCTTGGAATCAGCAGCGGCCCTTCCTCGCCTGTCCGGGCGGACAGAACCCCCGCGAGGGGGCATGGTCGTGATAACGCGCGGGCGGCGGCGCCGCGTGGCGCGGCTCGGAATCCGTCGTCACGGCTGCTCCCACCGCACCGCCCAGAGCACCGCCGAGGATGGCCCCTTCACGACCGCCGACTTCGTTGCCGATGGCCGCGCCGGTCGCACCGCCAACGCCTCCGCCTATGGCGGCGTTCAGGGTGGAGTTGCCCGCGTTTGCCGCTGCCGTGAAAAGGGCGATCGGCAGGAGGAGATATCGTAGGCTCGTGGTCACATTGAGGATCCTCGGAAAGCATGGCCGGTACCCCGATTATGCTCAGCCGCGGCGGCGATTGAGTGATGCGGTGCACATTTCAACAGCTTCGGCCACACCGCCGACACATCAGGAGCGCGCTGCCGCGGATAACCCAGTGTCGTACTAAGGATTGATGGGCACCGGCCGACAAACGGGAGACACAGGGTGGGGGGAAGTGCCGCACTGTGTGTCGCTGGTGCCCAATTCTCCTCCAGCCAGCGGCGAGCCAGCGCCACCCGTGGCGCTGGCTTTTTTATGCCCCGCCTGCATGCCCCGCCTGCATGCTCCCCGCCGCTGCCACCCGGCGATTGGCGCGCCGGGCCTGCAACCGACAAAGATCTTGCCCTTTGGTGAGCGGTTCAATACGATCAGGTGTGGCTGCGGCGAGCCTGCATGGAACGCGCTACAGCCGTTGTGCGCCGGTGGTCCGTCCGGCCGCCAGGAGGCAGATGGCGTCGCTGACGCGTTTCGCCCCACGCTCTGGGCCGAGAGGAGACGACCAGTGAGCAACAATCAGCCCCAGATCAAGGACGACCCGATGTATCGTCTGCTGCGTGAGGGGGACGTAGAGGAGTTCAACGCGCGCCGGGCGGCGGGCGAGAGCTGCGATCTGCGCGGCTGCGACTTCCGTAGCAGCGATCTGCGCAGACTGCACGCGAAGGGTCTCGACCTGCGCGACTGCTATTTTCATTCAGCGGATCTGCGCGGTGTCGACCTGACCGAGGCGAAGCTGGAGGGCGCCAGTATCAACGCCGCCAAGATTGCGGGCACCTACTTCCCCCGTGAATTGAGCGCCGAGGAGATCACGCTCTCGCTGACCCACGGCACCCGGATGCGCTACCGCGAGGATTGATCGGCGTCGATCAGCTCCAGATAGCTGGCGTACCAGAATGCCGCATCGCCGAGACGGGTGCGGACCTCCTTGAGGTGGGCCATGAGCCGGCCGCGCATAACCGCATCGGCCTTCAGCCCCGGATGCGCCGCCGTCAGCTGGCTGATGGCCGCGGTCGCCGAGGGCAGCGGACTGTCCTCGGTGGCAATGCGCCCGCCCAGCTTGGGGATCAGAGGCGTATTGGTCTCCACCCAGCGACGATTCTTGAAATAGCGTCGCCAGGCGATGCGCACCAGCTGCTCGGCGAGCCGGGCGTAATCGCCGGCCGGTTTCTGCCGGTGCCAGTCCCACAGACCGCGGGCCGCCAGCGCATAGTCTTCCAGACTGGCCTCGGCCAGCACCCGGTCCCCCGCGCGGGCCCGCACCAGTCGCTGCCCGTCCCACAGCCGGGTGGCGAGCCACGACGCCAGCCGCTCGGCCGCCTGCCCGTAGCGGGCGCCGCGCGTCGCAGCGTGGCCTGCCGCCAGTGCGCTCAGTGCCAGACCGTTCCAGGCAGCCAGGCCCTTCTCGTCGGCCGGGCGTGAGCGTGCAGAACGCCGCTCGAGCAGCTTGCGGCGGGCCGAGGACAGGGTGTCGGCCAGCTTCTCCTGGGTCCAGCCCAGGCTCTCTGCCAACTCGCGGCCCCGCTTCTGCCAGCGCGGCAGCCTGCCGTACTCGGAGTGAGCCGCGTCCCCGGAAAACCACGCGGCCTGCACCGCCCGCAGTTCCTGCGCGTCGAGGGCCTGCTCCAGTGACGTCTCGTCCCAGAGATAGTAGTAACCCTCACGCCCTTGATCATCGACCGCCGAAAAGCTGCTGATGAAGTAGCCATCCTCGGCGAGCATCTCCCGCAGCAGGAAATCGAGCGTCTCCAGACCGACTTCCCGGTAGCGCGGCGAGTCGAAGCGCACCGCCGCGGCCAGGTACAGGCGCGCCAGCTGAGCGTTATCGTAGAGCATTTTTTCATAGTGCGGCACCCGCCAGGCGGGGTCGACGACGTAGCGAAAGAATCCGCCGCCGAGCAGGTCGTGCAGACCCTGATCGGCCATCTGGTCCAGCGTCAGGCGGAGAAAGTCGCTCGGAAAAGCGTCGCCTGCACCTTCGCTCAGGATCAGGAGCGCCCGCAGCTGGGGCGCCATGGGAAACTTGGTCGCCTGGCCGAAGCCGCCGGCCAGCTCGTCGGCGCGCAGACTGGCCTGGGTCTCGAGGCTCTGGGCGAACGGAATATCCCGCGCGTGGCTGCGCGGGGTTGCACTGCGCAGCTCCCTCCACTCCGCCATGGCCCCCTGTGCGAGCCCGGCAAGCCGGCTCGGGTCCGCCTCCCAACGCCGTCTCAGATCATCGAGTATCGCGTAGAAACGCGCGCGCGGCTCGTAGACGGTGCCGACGATGGGATATCCGTCGGGTGTGAGGAATACGTTCAGAGGCCAGCCGGCGTGTCCACGGGTCAGCTCGACGAATTCGATGAGGTGGGAATCCAGCGCCGGCTCCAGCTCGCGGTCCACCTTGACCGGAATGAAATGTTCGTTGAGCAGTCTGGCGAGCGCCGGATCACGATAGCTCTCCCGCTGCATGACATGACACCAGTGACAGGCGAAGTAGCCTATGGAAACCAGCAGGGGCCGGTTCAGCGTTCGGGCTTTCTCCAGGGTTTCCCGGCTCCAGAGCTGCCACTGCACCGGATCCTGCGCGTGCATGGCCAAGTAGGACGATGGGTGATCCTCCAGTTGATTGGAGAATGTCACGCTGGCGGCCCAGACCACCAGGGGTGCCAGCCAGCCTGTCACCAACAGCGTTGTGCGGGTCATATCAGGGCCCTGCCGTTTCGCAAAACCGGCTGTTCCGGCGCAGGCCGGCCGGGACCGCCAGCCGCTCAGGACTCCTTCGACCGGTGATCTTCGTCCTCGATCCGATCCAGCTCGCTTTCCATCTCCTCATCCGACATCGGCTCGTACGTCTCTTCCGGCTCATCGGCGGCGGGTGCGAAGCGCGTGGACATGAAGACACCGACCTCGAACAGCAGCCACATGGGCAGCGCGAGCAGCGTCTGGGAGATCACGTCGGGGGGCGTGAGCACCATGCCGATCACGAAGGCCGCCACGATAATGTAGGCGCGCTTGTTGCGCAGAGAGTCCGGCGACACGGCGCCGGACCACACCAGGAGCACGGTCGCCACCGGCACTTCGAAGGCGATGCCGAAGGCGAAGAACAGGGTCAGGACGAAATCCAGGTAGCGGCTGATGTCGGTCATCACGGCCACACCCTCGGGGGCCGTGTTGGTGAGGAAGCCGAACACCAGCGGAAACACCACGTAATAGGCGAACGCCGCGCCGAGGTAGAACAGCAGCGTGCTGGAGACCAGCAGCGGAAAGACCCTCTGGCGCTCGTGCCGGTAGAGCCCCGGCGCGATGAACGCCCAGGCCTGGTAGAGAATGTAGGGCATGGCGGCGAAGATGGCGACCACCATCGCCAGCTTGAACGGCGTGAAGAACGGTGAGGCCACCTCGATGGCGATCATCGAGCTGCCCTCGGGCAGGTGCCGGGTCAGCGGTCCCGCCAGCCGGCTGAACAGCCAGTTGGCGAACGGCATCAGCCCGAGGAAGATTACCACCACGACCAGAATGACCCGCAGCAGCCGGTCACGCAGTTCGATGAGGTGGGAGATGAAGGGCTGTTCTTCGCCACCCTCGGGCGGGGGGCTCTTATCCGCTTGCGTCATTCGACCTGTCGGTGCTGGCGGAACTGGGTTTTTCGGACTTGTGCGAGGCGATTTCCTCGCTCGCCTCATCCGACCCCTCGGTCCCGGCGGGGCCGGCGTCTGTGGACTCGCGTGACCCGGTCTTGCCGGTATCGCCGGGCTCGATGGACTGCCTGGTCTCCTCGATGATGTCGTGCAGACCGGTCGATTCGGCCTGCTTGGCGAGAACCTTTTTCAGCTCCTCAGCGGCGATTTCCCGGTCGATATCGGCCTTAACCGAGGACACGAAACGGCGCGCACGCCCCAGCCACAGCCCCGCCGTCCGGGCCACCTTCGGCAGCCGCTCGGGGCCGATGACGAGCAGCGCCACCACCCCGATGATCAGAAGCTCCCAGAAACCGATGTCGAACATGACCGGCCGGCGCCACTAATCAGACCTTGTCCTGTTTCTTGGACGTGACCTCGCCGTCGATGACCCGTCCCTCGCCCTGGTCTTCCAGCGCATCCTTGCCCTTGGGCTCATCCTCTTCCTTCATGGCATGGCGGAATCCCTTGATGGCCCCGCCCAGGTCCCCGCCGATGTTGCGCAGGCGCTTGGCGCCGAACAACACCAGCACGATGGCGAGAATGATCAACAGTTGCCAAACACTGATACCCATAAACTACTCCCGGAATTCATGCAGAATGGAAACAGGCTAGCCGTTGTGGCGCGCCGCTTTCTCCTGTAGACCCGACAGGCCGAAGCGGCGCTCCAACTCGGCCAGCACCTGGTCCGGGCTGACGCCCTGGTGGGCCAGAAGCACCAGACTATGAAACCACAAATCCGCGGTCTCATAAACCAGCTGATCCCGGTCACCGCCCTTGGCCGCGATCACGGTCTCGGTCGCCTCCTCGCCGATCTTTTTCAATATGGTATCCAGGCCCTTGGCATAAAGCCGTGCCACATAGGAGGATTCCGGGTCCGCCTGCTTGCGCTGCTCCAGCACCTCGGCGAGGCGGCGCAGGATGTCATCGGTCATCTCAGCGTTTCCCGTAGATTTCGGAGGGGTCTTTCAGCACCGGCTCGACCGGCCGCCACTGTCCGCCTTCGAGGCGCTGGAAGAAACAGCTGCGACGCCCGGTGTGACAGGCGATCCCGCCCTCCTGCTCGACCTTGAGCAGCACCACGTCGTTGTCGCAGTCCAGCCGGATGTCCTTCACCACCTGCTGGTGCCCGGACTCCTCGCCCTTGCGCCACAGCCTGCCGCGCGAGCGCGACCAGTACACGGCGTGCCCGGTCTCGGCGGTCAGCTGCAGCGCTTCCGGATTCATCCAGGCCAGCATCAGCACTGTCCCGTCACCGGCACCCTGGGCAATGACGGGCACCAGCCCGTCTTCATTCCATTTGATTTCGTCGAGCCAGCTGGGTTTCATCGATCAGACCACCAAGTCACACAAAGGAACATAAACATATTTTAAAAAGTTTTTCCTTCGTGCGCCTTCGTGGTTAATCTACAGCCTGACCTCGATGCCGCGGCTGGCCATGTACTGCTTGGCCTCGGCGATGGTGAATTCGGCAAAATGGAAGATGCTGGCCGCCAGCACCGCATCGGCGCCGCCTTCCAGCACACCCTCGGCCAGGTGCTCCAGGTTTCCGACGCCGCCGGAGGCGATCACCGGCACGCTCACCGCGTCGCACACGGTGCGGGTGAGGTCGAGATCAAAGCCGTTTCGGGTGCCGTCGCGGTCCATGCTGGTCAGCAGGATCTCACCGGCGCCATAGGCGACCATCTTTTGCGCCCACGCCACGGCGTCAAGCCCCGTCGGCCGTCGGCCGCCGTGGGTGAAGATCTCCCAGCGGGGCGACTGGTCCTGGCTGCGCGGCGCGACCTGCTTGGCGTCGATCGCGACCACAATGCACTGGGAGCCGAAACGCTCGGCCGCCTCCCTGACGAAATCCGGGCTGAATACGGCGGCGGTGTTGATCGCCACCTTGTCGGCGCCCGCGTTTAGCATCCGGCGAATGTCGGCTGATTCGCGGATTCCCCCGCCCACGGTCAGGGGGATGAACACTTCGCCGGCCACCTGCTCGACCACGTGCACCATGGTGTCGCGCTGCTCGTGGCTGGCGGTGATGTCGAGGAAGGTCAGCTCGTCGGCCCCCTCCTGGTCGTAGCGCCGGGCGATCTCCACCGGATCGCCCGCGTCGCGGATTTCCACGAAACGGACACCCTTGACCACGCGGCCGGCATCCACGTCGAGACAGGGAATGATGCGTTTGGCGAGCGCCACAGTCAGTCTGCCCGCCGCGGGCGCACCATGAGACAGCGCATCGGCCGAGTGCGGAAATCAGTCGCCATTGACCACCTTCTGCGCGGCCGCCAGATCGATGGTGCCTTCGTACAGGGCCCGCCCGATGATGGCCCCCATGATGCCCTCGTCTGCCACCGACAGGAGCCCCCTGATGTCCTCGAGGCTGCTGATGCCGCCGGAGGCGATCACGGGGATACTGATCTCGCCGGCGAGCTTCGCGGTGGCCTTCACGTTGACCCCCGTCATCATGCCGTCACGGCTGATGTCGGTATAGACAATGGCTTCGACGCCATCGCGCTCGAAACGCTGCGCCATATCGATGACATCGTGGTTGGAGAGCTTGGACCAGCCGTCGATGGCCACCTTGCCGTCCCGGGCATCCAGGCCAACGATGATGTGGCCCGGAAACTCCAGGCACAGATCGTTGACGAAATGCGGCGCCCGTACCGCCTTGGTCCCGATGATGACGTACTGGACGCCGGCATCGAGGTACAGCTGTACCGTGTCCTCGTCACGGATACCACCGCCAACCTGGATGGGCACCTCGGGATAGCGTTCGGAGATGCGCCGGATCACATCGGCGTTCACCGGCCTGCCCGCAAAGGCGCCGTTCAAATCGACCAGGTGCAGGCGGCGGGCACCGGCGTCCACCCAGCGCTGCGCGACCTCCAGCGGATCGTCGGCGAAGACTGTCTCCTCGTCCATGCGGCCCTGACGGAGCCGGACGCACTTTCCGTCCTTGAGATCGATGGCGGGGATCAGCAGCATGCGTCAGTCCTCATCTATATATGGCTGATATCGCGGGGTTCAGGGGTGGCCGTCCCAGCGGCTGAAATTTTCCAGCAGGTTCAGGCCGGCACGCTGGCTCTTTTCCGGGTGGAACTGTACCGCGAACACATTTTCGTGGGCCAGCGCGCAACAGAACGGGCCACCGTAGTCGGCGCTCCCGCTCCGGTCGGCCTGCCGCGCGGGTGCGGCATAGTAGCTGTGCACGAAGTAGAAGCGGCTGTCCTGGGCGATGCCTTCCCAGAGCGTGTGGCCGTCGTGATGGACCTGATTCCAGCCCATGTGGGGGATCTTGAGCTTTTCGCCAGTGGCGCTGTCGGCGCGCCCGTCCTCAAAACGACGTACCTCGCCGGGAACCAGGCCGAGGCACGTCGTGCCCCCGTTCTCCTCGCTGGATCCCAGCAGCGCCTGCATGCCCAGGCAGATACCGAGCAGCGGCCGGCTGGCCGCCGCCTCGCGGACCACCCGGTCCAGGCCGGTCCGCTGCAGGGCGTCCATGCAGTGCCCGATACCGCCGACCCCGGGAAAGATGACGCGGTCGGCCGAGAGAATCACCTCGGCATCGGCGGTCACCAGAACCCGGGTGTCCGGGGCGACATGCTCCATCGCCTTGGCAATGGAATGCAGGTTACCCATCTCGTAATCGATAATCGCAACGGAAGGCATGGCGCGTCGAAAACCGCCGGATCAGTCCGGCATCCGATGTTCCCGGTCTACAGGCTCCCCTTGGTCGACGGCGTCAAACCGGCCATGCGGGAATCCGCCTCGGCCGCCATGCGCAGCGCCCGGCCGAACGCCTTGAAAGCCGTTTCGGCGATGTGGTGGGCGTTCACACCGCGAATGCAATCGATGTGCAAAGTGGCCCTGGCATGGTTCACAAATCCTTGAAAGAACTCATGAATCAGGTCCACATCGAACTCCCCAATGCGGCTGCGTGGAAAATCGAGGTGATACTCCAGGCCCGGCCGCCCGGAAAAATCGATGACCACCCGCGAGAGGGCTTCGTCGAGCGGCACGTAGGCGTGCCCGTAGCGACGGATACCCTTCTTATCCCCCAGTGCCCGCTCGAAGGCCTGCCCCAGCGTAATGCCGATGTCCTCCACGGTGTGGTGAGCATCGATGTGCAAATCCCCTTTGGCCTGTATCGAAAGGTTCAGCAGGCCATGCCGTGCAATCTGGTCGAGCATGTGGTCCAGGAAGGGGACCCCCGTCTCCAGGTGCGCCGTGCCGGTCCCATCCAGGTCGAGATCGACCCATATCTGTGTCTCGAGGGTGTCGCGCCTCAGCTGGGCTGCACGAGCGGCCATTCTTTATATGTTAGTGCAGATCAAGCAGTCACACATGCATGGCATCGTAGCCGAAATCCGCCTCCGAGAGAACCTCCCGCCGCCAGGTCATTTACTTGTTGATCGAGGTCAATGAATTTGCTCCAATTGAATCAGGTGGTCCATAGGTAGTTGTCCCCATGCCTACGCGGAAGGTCGAGAAGGTCGTCTCGCTCAAGGAAATCAAGGTTGCCTGCCGGGAATGCAGCCTGAACGAGATCTGTCTGCCAGTGGGCGTCGGCGAGGATGATCTCAGCCGCCTCGACTCCATTATCGACCGCAAGCGCCCGCTGGCGCGCGGCGAGCATCTGTTCAGAACCGGCGCCCCGTTTCAGGCGCTGTTTGCGGTGCGCTCCGGCTCGCTGAAGACCTACGCCACGTCGGAGGATGGCCACGAACAGGTCATGGGATTTCACCTCCCGGGCGAGCTGGTCGGCCTGGACGCCATTGCCGATGAATACCATCCGCTGGCGGCCCGAGCGCTGGAAACCACCAGCGTATGCGAAATTCCGTTCAGGGACCTGGAAAGCCTGAGTGCCCAGCTGCCCGGCCTGCAGCGCCAGTTGCTGCGCGTCATGAGCCAGGAAATCCGGGACGATGAGCACAACATGGTGATCCTGGGACAGAAGTCGGCCGAGGAACGCCTGGCCTCCTTCCTGATCAGCCTGTCGGATCGCTTCCGGCGCCGGGGTTTTTCCGCCACCCAGTTCAATCTCAGCATGTCGCGCAGCGACATCGGTAATTACCTGGGTCTGGCCCTGGAAACGGTCAGCCGCCTGTTCACCCGCTTCCAGAACGAAGGACTGCTGCGGGTCGACCGCAAGCACATCCAGCTGCTCGATCGGGATCGCCTGTGCATGTTTTCGGGATCCAAGTGCGACAGCCGCGGCCCCCATACCATCCGGCCGCACGCACCGTAAATTCCAGTTTTATTAGATCATTAGCCATTTGTGATGGACTTTTGACCTGTGTCAATGTCCATCGGGTGGCCATCGCGCAAAGTTACGACCCGGTCTTAAACGCTAGTTTGGGAGATAACGTGATGAGTATTCTGAGAAAGACCGCACTGGCCGTCGCCACGGCGGCGGTTTTCACGTCGGCGTCGGCATTGGCTTATGAGAAAGGAGACATGATGCTGCGGCTCGGCGCGGCCGGTGTGTATCCTACCGGCGAATCGGACAGTCTGGACGCCGTACCGGGCGGAAAGGTGGAGGCCGACAGTGCCTGGAGCCTGGGTATCACCTTCACGTACATGCTGACCGACCAGCTCGGTCTGGGCGTGCTGGGCGCCTGGCCCTTCGAGCATGATATCGAAGGTCAGGGAACTATTTCTGACCTGGGAGACGTTGGCGAAACCAAGCATCTTCCACCCACAGTGACCCTGCAGTGGCACTTCCCCACAGGCTCCAGCTTCCATCCCTACGTGGGCGCCGGCTTTAACTACACCTATTTCTTTGATGAGGACACCAAGGGCGACCTCGGTGACACCGGCGCCGATCTGGACATCGACGATTCCTGGGGTTTTGCAGGCGAGGTCGGTTTAGACTACGAGCTGCAGAACGAGTGGCTGCTCAGCGGACAGATCTGGTACATCGGCATCGAGCCGGAAGCGAAAATCACCGGCGGCACACTGGGTCTCGACGAGAAAATCGATGTCGAGATCGACCCCTGGGTGTTCTTGCTCAGCGCCGGCAAGAAGTTCTGATGCTGCCTGAGGGGCGGCGACGGCCGTCGCCGCCCTTTTCTTCATAAACCATAAATCCATCAACCTACAGGGAAACGCTATGGACTCACAGACCACGTACAACTACAAGGTCGTGCGCCAGTTCACCGTGATGACCGTCGTGTGGGGCATCGTCGGTATGCTGGTCGGCGTGCTCATCGCCGCACAGCTGGTATGGCCACAGTTGAACTTCGACCTGCCCTGGCTGACGTTCAGCCGGCTGCGCCCGCTGCACACCAATGCGGTGATCTTCGCCTTCGGCGGCTCGGCGCTGTTCGCAACCTCGTACTACGTGGTCCAGCGTACCTGTCAGGCCCGTCTGTTCAGCGATGGGCTGGCGGCATTCACCTTCTGGGGCTGGACGCTGACCATCGTGCTTGCCGCCGTGACGCTGCCGCTCGGCATCACCAGCAGCAAGGAATACGCCGAGCTGGAGTGGCCGATCGACATCCTGATCACCCTGGTATGGGTCGCCTATGCGATCGTCTTTTTCGGCACCATCGTCAAGCGCCGGGTGAAGCACATTTACGTGGCCAACTGGTTCTACGGGGCCTTCATACTCACCATCGCGGTGCTGCACCTGGGCAACAGCGCGGCCCTGCCGGTGAGCATGCTCAAGTCCTATTCGGTGTATCCGGGCGCCATCGACGCCATGGTGCAGTGGTGGTACGGACACAACGCGGTGGGCTTCTTCCTCACCGCCGGCTTCCTGGGCATGATGTACTACTTCGTTCCCAAGCAGGCGGGCCGCCCGGTGTACTCCTACCGCCTCTCGGTGGTGCACTTCTGGGCCCTTATCTCGACCTACATGTGGGCCGGTCCCCACCACCTGCACTACACCGCGCTGCCGATGTGGGCGCAGTCGCTGGGCATGGTGTTTTCCCTGATCCTGCTGGCGCCTTCCTGGGGCGGCATGATCAACGGCATAATGACCCTCTCCGGCGCCTGGCACAAGCTGCGCACCGACCCGATTCTCAAGTTCCTGATCGTATCGCTGTCCTTCTACGGCATGTCGACCTTTGAGGGCCCGATGATGTCCATCAAGACGGTGAATGCGCTGTCCCACTACACCGACTGGACCATCGGTCACGTGCACTCCGGGGCGCTCGGGTGGGTGGCGATGGTTTCGATCGGCTCGGTGTACTTCCTGGTCCCGAAGCTGTTCGGCCGCGAGCAGATGTACTCCATCCGGCTCATCGACTGGCACTTCTGGATGTCGACCATCGGGGTGGTGCTCTACATCGTTGCCATGTGGATCGCCGGCATCATGCAGGGGCTGATGTGGCGCGCGGTGAACGAGGACGGCACGTTGACCTACAGCTTCGTCGAGTCGCTGGAAGCCATGTACCCCTACTACTTCGTGCGCTTCCTCGGCGGTGCGCTGTTCCTGACCGGCATGCTGGTCATGGCCTACAACGTAATCAAGACTGTCTCCGGCGCCAAACCGGCGGAAGCGGCCATCCCGCAGACGGCCTGAGGAAGGAGAACCGTCATGACTCATGAAGTCGTTGAAAAAAATATCGGCCTGATGGGGTTGCTCATCCTCCTGGTCATCAGCATCGGCGGCCTGGTGGAGATTGTCCCGCTGTTCTTTCTGAAGAGCACCACCGAGCCGGTGGAGGGGCTGGAGCCCTACTCCGCGCTCGAGCTCGAGGGGCGGGACGTGTATGTCCGCGAGGGGTGCTACGTCTGTCACTCGCAGATGATCCGGCCTTTCCGTGCCGAGACCGAGCGCTACGGCCATTACTCGGTGGCGGGTGAGTTCGTCTACGACCACCCCTTCCAGTGGGGCTCCAAGCGCACCGGTCCCGACCTGGCGCGCGTCGGCGGGCGTTACAGCGATGATTGGCACCGCGTGCACCTGATCAATCCCCGCGACGTGGTTCCCGAATCGAACATGCCGGGCTTCCCCTGGCTGGCGGAAAACACGCTCGACGGCAAGTTGACACCGAAGAAGATGAAGGTGCTGCGCACCCTGGGCGTCCCCTACAGCGATGAGGACATCGCCGGCGCGACGGCGGCGGTGGAAGGCAAAACGGAGATGGAGGCCCTCATCGCCTACCTCCAGGACCTGGGCACAGCCATTTCGGCACGGAGGTGAGCGGCATGGACATCAACACAATGCGCGGGATCTTCACGGCCCTGGCACTGATCGCCTTCATCGGGGTGTGGGTGTGGGCCTGGAGCGGCAAACGCAAGCGCGCCTTCGATGAGGCCGCGAAGCTGCCGTTCGCGGACGATGACATCGACCAACAAAGCAAAGGTGGCCGTCATGAGTGAATTCACTGTCAACAGCGATTTCTGGAATCTCTGGATCGTCGTTCTCACCCTGGCCAACGTGCTCGGCTGCTGGTGGCTGATTGCCTGGACTTCCAAGAAACGCGCCGGCGAGGCCAGCACCGGCGATGTGACCGGCCACACCTGGGACGAAAACCTCAAGGAATACAACAATCCACTGCCGCGCTGGTGGCTGTGGCTGTTCCACATCACGCTGGTGTTTGCGCTGATATACTTCGTTCTCTACCCGTCGCTCGGAACCTGGTGGAAAGGCGCGCTCGGCTGGACGCAGCAGAAGCAGTACGAGCAGGAAATGGCGGCGGCCGAGGACAAGTACGGCCCCCTGTTCGCCCAGTATGCCTCCCAGCCGATCGCAGCCCTGGCCGACGACGAGGGGGCCCTGAAGATCGGCCGGCGGCTGTTCGTCAACTACTGCGCCAGCTGCCACGGCTCGGATGCCGGCGGCGGTCCGGGATTCCCGAATCTGCGTGACGATGCCTGGCTGTACGGCGGCACGCCCGAGGCGATCAAGACCAGCATTCTGGACGGTCGCACCGGTGCCATGCCGGCCTGGGCCGCGGTGCTGCAGGACCAGGGAGTCGAGGAAGTCACGGCCTATGTGCTCAGCCTGAGCGGCCGCGACGCCGACCCTGCCAAGGTCGAAGCGGGCAACAAACACTTCGCGACCTACTGCGTCGCCTGCCACGGCGCCGACGGCACCGGCAACACCGCGCTCGGCGCCCCCGATCTGACCGACGACGCCTGGCTGTACGGGGGCTCCGCCGGCGCGATCCGTCAGAGCATCGTCCAGGGCCGCAACGGCCGCATGCCGGCGCACCGCGAGTTCCTGGGCGAGGACAAGGTGCATCTGCTGGCAACCTACGTCTACAGCCTCTCGAAGTAACCGCTGGGAGCCCTAAGGCAAGTCCATGGCAGGTCCCGATCCCGTCCGCAAATCCAGACCCGCTCCGGAGTCCGCGCAGGACTCCGGAGAGGAGGAGATTTACGCCAAGCATGAGAAAATCTACCCGCGCGAAGTCCACGGCATCTTCCGCAACCTGCGGGTGCTCGGCGTCTTCGTTCTGCTGGGTCTGTTCTATGGTCTTGCCTGGCTGAAATGGGATGGCCACCAGGCCGTCCTTTTCGATCTGCCGGCGCGTAAATTCTATATCTTCGGCCTGACCTTCTGGCCGCAGGACTTCTTCTACTTCGCCTGGCTCCTGGTGATCGCGGCCCTGTCGCTGTTCTTCTTCACGGCGCTGGCCGGACGGCTGTGGTGCGGCTACGCCTGCCCGCAGACCGTGTGGACCGACGTGTTCCTGTGGATCGAGCGCAAGGTCGAAGGCTCGCGCAACCAGCAGATGAAACGCGACAAAGCGCAGATGAGCTGGCAGAAGTTCCGGCTCAAAGCGACCAAGCATTTCATCTGGATCGTCTTTTCTCTTTATACCGGCTTCACCTTCGTCGGCTACTTCACGCCGATTCGGGAGCTGGCCGTGTCGATGGCGAATTTTTCGTTGGGTCCCTGGGAAACCTTCTGGGTACTCTTCTACGGCTTCGCCACCTATGGCAACGCCGGCTGGATGCGCGAGCAGGTGTGCATCTACATGTGCCCCTATGCGCGTTTCCAGAGCGCGATGTTCGACAAGGACACCCTGATAATCTCCTACGACGAAGCGCGCGGCGAGCCGCGCGGCTCGCGCAAACGCGGCACTGACTACAAGAAGGCGGGCCTCGGCGACTGCATCGACTGCACCCTGTGCGTGCAGGTATGCCCAACCGGGATCGATATCCGCGACGGCCTGCAGTACCAGTGCATCGGATGCGCCGCCTGCATCGATGTCTGTGACCAGGTCATGGAGAAGATGGATTATCCGAAAGGCCTGATCCGGTACACCACAGAGAATGCGATGGAGGGGCGCCACACCCACGTGGTACGACCGCGCACCATCATGTACAGCATCCTGCTGGGCCTGCTCGCTTTCGGCCTGGTCTACGCCATCGCTCAGCGCACGCCGCTGGAGCTCGATATCATTCGCGATCGCCAGAGTCTGTACCGTGAGACCGCCGAAGGCCTGGTGGAGAACGTCTACACGCTCAAGATCATCAACATGGACGACGAGGCGCACCAATACGACCTGACGGTCAGCGGTGCGCAGGGGCTGGAGCTGATCACGCCCGACCCGGATATCGAAGTCCCGCCGGGCGAGGTGCTGAGTCTGCCGGTTTCGGTACGCGTCGACCCCGTGGCCCTGGAGCGGGCGGCGAGCGAAATCAAATTCACCCTCGCGGCGAGAGACGAGCCGCAACTGTCCCGCACCGAGAAAGCGCGTTTTCTCGGTCCCGTGCAGAGGTAAGCCGATGTCACGACCACCCCTCACACCCGAGATCGAGCCCTGGTACCGGCAGGGCTGGCCCTGGCTGCTGATCGCCCTGCCCGCCAGCGCGGTGCTGGGCGGGATCATCACCCTGTTGCTGGCGGTGCAGAGCCCTAACGCCCTGGTGGTGGATGATTACTACAAGGAGGGCCTCGCCATCAACCAGCACAAGCAGCGCCTGCAGGCGGCCGACGATCTGGGCCTGGAGGGTCTGCTGCGCAACAACGGCACCCGACTGACCCTGAGCCTGAGCAGCACGACGCCGGTGACAGCTGACGCCCTCAGGCTGCAGCTCATCCACTCCACGCGCTCCGACCTCGATCGGGAAGTGACCCTGCAACGCACCGGCGCCGGACGCTACAGCGGCCGGATGCGAGAGCTGCTGCCGGGAACCTGGTATCTGCGCCTGGGCCCGGGCGATGCGGCCTGGGAGATTCGTGCGCGGGTTGCCACCGACGGCCCGTTCCAGGCCAACCTGACGCCGGACCCCTGACTGGACGCAACCGGGCTCGGCGGCTAGTATTGGGCGTCGCGCCGCTGGGGGAGTGGCGCAGGGCGCTGACTGCGTGCGGCCGACCACACCAGCCTGGGGGACAGACAATATGAATCTGAGCAGCAATCCGCCGATGGAGGAGAAGATGGCAGAAGAGATACCGGTTATTCAGCGCATCATTGCGGTGCTCTGGCCATCGTTTATCATGTCCGGTATTGCAACAGCGGCGTTTTTCACGGTATTCGACCCGGCCGAGCTGCTGACCGTGGCGGGCTATCTGGAGGTAAGCCGCACCGGCGCCTACAGCATCGGTTTCTTCCTGTTCTGGCTGCTGACCTCCACCACCTGTGCGCTCACCTGCTATTTCCAGAAGCCCTGCGACAAAATCAAGGGTCACCGGTAGGCGTCAATCCGCTGACTCAGGCCCAGGGGGAACCCGCAGCCAGAAGGTCACCGGCCCGTCGTTGACCAAGGCGACCTGCATGCTGGCACCGAATACACCGCAGCCGACCGGGGCGTGCGATCTGGCGGCGAGCCCGGCCAGGTAATCGAACCAGTGCTTGCCGGCCTGCGGGTCGGCGGCGCGCGTGAAGCTCGGGCGCATCCCTTTGGTCGTGTCCGCCGCGAGCGTGAACTGCGGCACCAGCAGCAGACCACCGTGGACCTCGCTGAGGTTGCGATTCATGCGTCCCGCTGCGTCCTCGAAGACCCGATAGCCCAGCAGCCGCTCGAGCAGTCGATCCGCCTGAGGAGTCCCGTCGGCGCGTTCCACGCCGACAAAGACCAGCAGGCCCGGGCCGATCTCGGCGATGCGCTCGCCGCCGACTTCGACCGAGGCGCGGCTTACCCGCTGCAGCAGCGCAATCATGCCAGACGTCCGGCAAAGTCGCCGGTGGCCTGGACCAGGGGATCGACCATGCCGGGCCCGCCGGCGGAGTGACCCGCATCCTCGATGACTTCCAGCCGTGCGTCCGGCCAGGCCCGATACAGGGGGTGTGCCTGAGCCATGGGGCAGATCACCTCATAGCGCCCTGCACGATGATACCTGGAATGCCCGCGAGCCGCCCGGCCCGCCGTGGATGAACAGCACCGGAACGCCCCGGGGTCGCCGCAGTCCTCGACGTGTAGCCGGTGCGGCCCGTCGACGGCGAGCGTAGGCCGAATAAAAGGTTCAACAGGCAGACAGAGCGTCTGCATCCTCAGCGCTTCGCCGCAATAAAAAGGCGTGCCGAGCACGCCTTTACCGGAGATGCATCCGGGCTCAGATAAACAGACAGACGTCGGCCTGTCGGCCCATGGGCAGAAAGTAGGTCGCCCCGACGTAGTCGACGCCGTCGATGAATTCGTCGTGGCTGAAGCCGAACACGTCCACCGTCATCTGGCAGGCATACATCTTGACGTCCGCCTCGATGCACAGCTCGCGCAGCTCTTCGACTGTGGCCACGCCCTTGTTCTTG
>JASFKW010000071.1:0-18590 GCA_050118435.1 Gammaproteobacteria bacterium
GCCGTCGATGAATTCGTCGTGGCTGAAGCCGAACACGTCCACCGTCATCTGGCAGGCATACATCTTGACGTCCGCCTCGATGCACAGCTCGCGCAGCTCTTCGACTGTGGCCACGCCCTTGTTCTTGAAGGTCTTCTTCATCAGGTTGGTGGCGACCTTCTCGAAGCCCGGCACACCGGCCATCAGCAGGTTGGGCATCGGCCAGCTGACCTCCTGGAACCACTTGGGACCGAAGGGCATCTTCATCGGCATCGCCGGGTTGCCCAGGGGGCTGACCTCGGAGGGGATTTCCTTTTTCAGCAGCAGCAGCCCGTAGAAGGTGAAGAAGATCGAGGCCTCCCAGCCCAGGGCGGCGGCGGTCGAGGCAAGGATGAAGGGCGGGTAGGCCCAGTCCAGCGTGCCCTTGGTGGCGATGATCGCCATGGAGGGCGTCTTCGCCTCGTCGATTTCCTTGAGTTTGGCCGGCAGCAGCTCGTCCAGCTTCTGGTTCAGCCACTCGTCCATCTGTGCTGTGTTCATGCTTTCGGCACTAGTCGACATACTTTGCTCCTCCTAACCGCTTGCGCTGGCGGTTAGCTGTCTGAAACCCGAGGCGTGTCGGTGTGCGAGCCGCGCGCCCTCGTACCACAGGATGTTTGGCACCGCTGTCCCATGAAGCAGTTCGTCGACGGGCGTACGAGACCGCGGACAGAATGGAAGGGGTGGCACCCAGTCCGCGATTATATGAATGGATTTTTACAGGGTCAAACTATTGGCAGCAAATCGTGCGGCGCCGTAGGCGCCTCAACACTGCTCCCAGGGCAGCCCGTGGTGACGCCATCCGCCGCGGGTGCTTCTGTGGTGCTCCTCGTCCAATTCGCCCTCGAAACCCTCCGCCACATTGTAGACGTCGCAAAACCCTTCTTTCAAAAGGATATTTCCGGCTTCCAGGGAGCGCTTTCCGCTGCGGCAGATAAGCAGGATAGGCACGCCCGAGTTGGGCTCTTCATGGCAGATTCCACCCAGGATGAGCTTGCGCACCTCGGTGACGAAATTGGGGTTGAGTCGCCAGTCGGGGTAGTCGATCCAGGGAATATGGATCGCGCCGACGGGATGACCGACGAACAGGAACTCCATGTCCGAGCGCACGTCGATCATGACGGCGCGCGGCTCTTGCTGCATGATGTTCCAAGCCTCCTGGGGTGAGATGGTCTTGACTTCCTTCAAGATAAGTCCTCCCTTGCGGTGCTCGGGGAAGTATAGTTCGGCCTCTGTATCGGGCAAGCTCCGGGGTATGTTGAGATGGCGAAGCCACCGAAACGACTGATGCGACCCGTCGGCCGCGCCATCGCCGACTTCGCCATGATCCGCAATCAGGACCGGATCCTGCTGGGCCTGTCCGGCGGCAAGGACTCGCTCTCGCTGCTGCACATCCTGCATCAGCTGCGGTCCCACGCTCCGATCAACTTCGAGCTCGCTGCCGTCACGGTCGACCCCCAGGTGGAGGGCTTCGACCCGTCGGTGCTCAAGTCCTATCTGCGCGAGCTTGGGATCCCCTACTTCTACCGGGCAGAGCCCATCCTGGCACGCGCCATGGCGCACATGAGCGGCGACTCCTATTGCAGCTGGTGCGCGCGCATGAAGCGGGGCGTCATGTATACCGCCGCTCGACAGGAGGGCTACAACGTGCTCGCGCTCGCCCAGCACCTCGACGACCTCGCCGAAAGCTTCCTGCTGTCGGCCTTTCACGGCGGGCGGCTCAAGACCATGAAGGCCCACTACACCGTCACCGAGGGTGATCTGAGGGTGATTCGGCCCCTGGTCTACGCGCGTGAGCGCCAGACCGCCGATTTCGCCCGCACCGCTTCGCTGCCCGTCATCGGCGACACCTGCCCGGCCTGTTTTTCCATGCCTACCGAGCGCCAGCATATCAAAGAATTGCTCTCGGCAGAGGAGCGGCGCAACCCGGGGCTTTTCAAAAGCCTCCTCGCTACCATGCGTCCCCTGATGAGCCTGTCGCAGGCGGAAAGCGGCGGCGTCCCCGGGCCGCGAACCGGCTGAGCCCTGCCCTCACCGTCGATATCGTTCTCCCCTCAACCGGGACGGGCCTTTTTCACGCGCTTCAGGAACACCTGCATCTCCTTGGCGGCCTGGAGGTCGCCCTTGTCCTCGGCCACGGCGATGCCGCGGGTATAGACCTGCTCGGCCTCCTCGAGCCGGCCGGCATCGGCCAGCGCCTTGCCGTACATCTTCCAGGCGGCGGAATAGCCCGGGTCCTGCTCGACCGCGCGGACCAGATGTGCGATCGCCGGCTCCAGCTGCCCATCCTTGTAGTACGCGCTACCCAGGCTGTATCTGAGCAGCGCGCTGTCCTGACCGGCGGCCAGGAGTTTCTCGAAGCTATCTATGGTGCTCATCGTATGCGCCTCAAGGTCGCGGGCCAGTCGGGCATCAGCGTCGCCAGAAGGCCGGCGACAGCAGCACCAGCAGGGTAAAGATCTCCAGCCGGCCCAGCAACATCGCCAGGCTCAGGACCCACTTGGCCGTCGTGTTGATGTCGGCGTAATGAAAGCCGACCTCGCCCAGTCCCGGGCCCAGGTTGTTCAGGCACGCCGCCACCGCGGAAAAGGCGGTGATCTGGTCCAGCCCGGTCGCCAGCAACACCAGCATCATCAGGGTGAAGCAGCCGATGTAGATGGAGAAGAAGCCCCACACGGCCTCGACCACCCGTTCCGGCATCGGCTTGTTGCCGATCTTGACGGGAATCTGTGCGTTCGGATGCACCAACCGCGTGATTTCCCGCATGCCCTGCTTGAAGAGCAGCAGAAACCGTATAACCTTCATCCCCCCGCCCGTGGAGCCGGCGCAGCCGCCTATGAAGCTGGTGAACAGGAGCATGACCGGCAGAAAACCGGGCCAGTGGAAATAGGCCGAGGTGGTGAACCCGGTGGTGGTGCCAATGGACACGGCCTGGAAGATGCCGTGGTGCAGCGCATCGCCGAATTCATCGAAGGTGCGGCTGAGATACAGATAGGCCACGGTGACCGCGGCGGCGAAAACCAGCAGCGTGACGTAGGTTTTGAACTCCGAATCGCGGAAATAGGCGAACGGATCCACCGAGCGCCAGGCCACGAAATGCAGCGAGAAATTGACTCCGGCCAGCAGCATGAACACCACGGCCACCACTTCCACGGCTTCGCTGCGGAAATACCCCATGCTGAGATCGTGCGTCGAGAACCCGCCGATGGCTACGGTCGAGAAGCTGTGCGCTACGGCGTCGAAGGCATCCATGCCCACCAGCCAGTAAGCCAGCGCACAGCTCACCGTGAGCCCAAGGTAAATGTACCAGAGGGCTTTTGCCGTTTCGGTGATACGCGGGGTGAGCTTGTTGTCCTTCATCGGGCCCGGTGTCTCGGCCCGGTAGAGCTGCATGCCGCCGATGCCGAGCATGGGCAGCACCGCCACCGCCAGCACGATAATTCCCATGCCGCCCAGCCACTGCAGCTCCTGGCGATAGAACTGCACGGATTTCGGCAGGTGATCGATGCCGGTGATCACCGTGGCACCGGTGGTCGTGAGGCCGGACATCGACTCGAACATGGCGTCGGTGAAGCTCATTTGCGGCTGCTCGGCGAGCACAAACGGCACCGCACCCACCACCGCCAGCACCGTCCAGAACAGCGCCACGACCACGAAACCATCGCGGACCCGCAGCTCGCGGTGCTGTCGACGCACCGGAAGCCAGAACAGGGCCCCGACCACCAGCACGGCCAGCAGCGCCGTCGAAAAGGCCTGCCCACTGCCTTCGCCGTACCACAGCGCGAGCAGCAGCGGCGGCAGCATGGTCGCACTGGAGAACATCAGCAGCAGACCCAGAATGCGTTGAATCGGGCGGAATTGCATCAGCGGTTCAGAAGAAGGTGACCCCGACCTGGAACAGATGCTCGACATCCGGAATGTGGCGCTTGTCGGCCAGGAACAGGATCACGTGATCCTCGCTTTCGATCACCGTATCGTGGTGGGCGATGATCACATTCTCGCCGCGCACGATGGCACCGATGGTCGTGCTCGGCGGCAGCTTGAGATCCTCGACGGCCCGGCCGACCACCTTTGAGGTCTTGCTGTCCCCGTGCGCCACGGCTTCGATCGCCTCAGCCGCACCGCGACGCAGGGAGTGCACTGCGGCGACATCGCCGCGTCTCACGTGGGTGAGCAGACTGCCGATGGTGGCCTGCTGCGGCGACACCGCGATGTCGATGGCCTCGCTCTGGACCAGATCGACATAGGCCGGGCGATTGATCAACGACATCACCTTGCGCGCCCCCAGCCGCTTGGCCAGCATGGCCGAGAGGATGTTGGCCTCCTCGTCATTGGTCAGCGCGCAGAACACGTCGGTGTTCTCGATGTTCTCCTCGAGCAGCAGCTCCTCGTCCGCCGCATCGCCGAGCAGCACAATGCTCTTGCCGAGCAATTCTGACAGTCGGCGCGTGGTTTCAGGATTGCAGTCGATCAGCTTGACCTGGTAGCGGTCCTCGATCGATTCGGCGAGTCGCAGCCCGATGTTGCCGCCGCCGGCGATGATCACACGCTTGACCGGCTTGTCCAGACTGCGCAGCTCGCTGGTGACGGCGCGGATGTTCTTTCGCGCCGCAATAAAAAACACCTCGTCGTTGGCCTCGATGACGGTGTTGCCTTCGGGCAGAATGGCGCTGCCGCGCCGAAAGATGGCCGCCACACGCGCCTCCACACCCGGCATGTGCTGGCGCAGCTCGGCCAGCTCCTGGCCGACCAGAGGCCCGCCGCGCACCGCGCGCACCGCCACCAGCTGGACACGCCCGCCCGCGAAATCCATGACCTGAAGCGCCTCCGGCTGCTCGATGAGGCGCTGTATGTAGTCGGTCACCAGTTGCTCCGGGCTGATCAGCACATCGACGGGCAGCGCTTCCTGGGTGAAGAGCTTGGGATAGCTCAGGTACTCCTGTGCACGCACACGCGCGACCTTGATCGGCGTATGAAACAGTGTGTAGGCGATCTGGCAGGCGATCATATTGGTCTCGTCGCTGTTGGTGACGGCGAGAATCATGTCCGCGTCCTCCGCGCCGGCGCGCGTGAGCACCTCGGGATGGGACGCCGGGCCCAGGACGGTCCGAATATCGATGCGGTCCTGGAGGTCGCGCAACACGTCGGCCCGGTTGTCGACGACGGTGATGTCGTTGGCTTCGCTGGCGAGATTCTGCGCGACCGACGATCCCACCTGTCCTGCCCCCAGGATGATGATTTTCATCGCCTTGCCGGCCTAGTCGCCGCCCTTCTTGAAATCGATGCCCAGGGCGCGCAGCTTCCGATACAGGTGCGTCCGCTCCATTCCGACCCGTTTGGCGAGCTTGCCCACGCTGCCCCCGACCTCCTGCAGCTGGTGCTCCAAATAGACCTTTTCGAACTGCTCACGGGCTTCGCGAAGCGGCAGGTCCAGCGGCAGCCTGGCGCTGCCCCCTTCCGCGGCGCCCGGCTGCTCGGGGTGGCGCAGCGCGGATTCCACCTCGTCCACGTCGATCACCGGCCCCTGTCCCAGAATGAGCAGACGTTGCACCAGATTCTTCAGCTCGCGGACATTCCCCGGCCAGCTGTAGTTGCGCAGGCGGTTCTGAGCGGCAATGGAGAACTCCCGGTAGGGCAGGTTTTCCTGCATCACGAAGCGATCGACATAGTAATTGAGCAGCTCGGGGACATCGGAGCTATGCTCGCGCAAAGGGGGAACGCTGAGCGGCACGACGTTGAGGTGATAATACAGATCCTCGCGGAAACGGCCTTCCTCAACCTCACGCTCGAGATCGTCCGCGCTGGTCGCGATCACCCGGATGTCGATCGGCACGGGTTCAGTCCCCCCCATCCGCAGGAACGAATGTGACTGGAAGACGCTCAACAGACGGGACTGGGTCTGCAAGTCCATATCCGAGATATTGGCCAGCAGCAGTGTGCCGCCATTGGCCTGCTCCAGTCGTCCATAAACGACCCGATCGCCCTCCTCGGTGCCGAACAGCTCGGCTGCGGAATGCTCGGGGGACATGGACCCGACCGCAACCTCGACAAACGGCCGGTCACGCAGCGGGCTGTGGGCGTGGATGTAACGGGCCATCACTTCCTTGCCGGTGCCCGGCTCACCGCTGATCAGGACCCAGGTGCTGTGCTGCGCGATGCGCTGGGCCTGCTCGCGCAGATTCTGCATCACCTTGCTCTTGCCGGCGGGCTCGGAGACCGGCTGCGCCTGGCGTTTCAGGCCCAGATTCTCCTGCTGCAGCTTCTCCGTCTCGAGGGCACGATTGACCACCAGCAGCAGCTTGGCCAGCGAGATCGGCTTTTCGATGAAATCGTAGGCCCCGAGGCGGGTGGCCTCGACGGCGGTTTCCACCGTTCCGTGGCCGGACATGATGATGACAGGACACGGCAGGCCACCGCCTTCGGTCCATTCGCGCAGCAGCGTGATACCGTCGACGTCATCCATCCAGATATCGAGCAGTATCAGGTCCGGACGACGCAGCCGCCGCGCGTGGCGAGCCGTTTCGCCGCTTTCCGCAACGCTGACCTCGAATCCCTCGTCTTCCAGGATCTCCTTGACCAGATTACGGATGTCCGGTTCGTCGTCTACCACCAGTATGTGGCCGGAGGACATGGCGCTTCCCGTTTCTACGTTATCGGAGAGATCTTTATACGACATACATCGGGGAGCTGTCGACATCACGCCAAGCCGGTCTGGGCGTCGGCATGAAAACGCAGCTCGATGCAGGCGTGGTGCTCGGCGCTGTTGTGCGCACGGATCTGTCCGTTGTGCTCCTCGACAATCTTCTTGACGATCGCCAGCCCCAGGCCGGTGCCCCGCGTCTTGGTGGTGACGTAGGGCTCGAACAGCCGCTCCAGCACCTCATCCGAGAATCCGCTGCCGCTGTCCTCGAATGACAGATCGATGAATCGGTCACCCGCCGCGAACCCCCATCGGGCGCACACCCGCAGGCTGCCGTTCTCCTGATCGCGCACCGCTTCCATGGCATTCTTGAACAGGTTGTGAAGAAGCTGCCGCAGGCGGCCAGCGTCTCCCTTCACGATCGGCGGCGGTTCTGCGAGATCGAGCCGGATGTGCAGCGTTGATCCCTCATACAGCGCGGCGGTGTCGCGCAGCAGCTCGTACAGCTCCACCCTTTCCAGCTGCAGCTTCGGAGCCCGGGCATAGTCACCGAAGGCGTTGACCATTTCCTTCAGCGTCTCCACCTGCTGGACAATGGTGCGCGTGGCCCGGTCCATTACCTCCGACTCGCCTTCCTCCATGCTGTTCAGATACTTGCGTCTCAGGCGCTCGGCGGACAACTGAATCGGCGTGAGCGGATTCTTGATCTCGTGGGCCAGTCGCCGCGCCACTTCGCCCCAGGCCGCATCGCGCTGTGCCCGTATCAGGTCGGTCACGTCATCAAAAACCACCACCTGCCCGCCGGCTGACTCCTCGGTGACCGGCAGGGCGGCGCTGCGGCACATCAGCACCCGCCGACCCGAGCCGTCGAACAGAACGACCTCTTCCTGCCAGTCCAGGCGCTGCTCGCTGCGACGGGCCTCCACGAGTGACAGCAGAGGCTCGAGGAAATCGTATCGTTGCGAGATATCGCTCAGTGTGTAGCCCAGCTGGCCGCTGAGGCCGATGCCGAGAATCTGACAGGCGGCCTCGTTGACGGTGCGCAACTCCCCGGCATCACTGATGCCCAGGACACCGGACGAAAGGCTGCCGAGAATGGTCTCCAGATAGGCACGTTGGCCCTCCACGCGCTGCTGACTACGCCTGGCCTGATCACGGGCCTTGGACAGGCGACGGGTCATGTCGTTGAAGGACCGCACCAGAAAACCGAGCTCGTCCTCGGTGGTCACCGGGAGACGCGTGCCATAGTCGCCCTCGGCAACCGATCGCGTGCCCTCGGCCAGCACCGCAATCGGCGCGACCATACGGCGCGCGGAGAAAAATGCCGCCCAGACCGCGGACAGGATGCTCAGCACCAGCACCATCGACAGAGTGAGCATGTAGCTGTACTTGAGGAAGGTGCGCAGATAGGCGAGCTGCCGGTAGCGGACAATCTGATTCTCAACATTCTCGGCCAGCGTGCTCAGGCGCTCCGGAACCTCGTAGAGCGCCTGCAGCGTCAGTCGTTCGGCGCCGGGTTTGGAGGTGCTCACAGGCACCACGGCGCGCACGTACAGCCCGACGTCGCCGATGGGATCCAGGCCCACGTAGGAACGCCCCTGTTCCAGGGACAGCATGACCTGGTCGGGGGGGCGGTGAGGGATGATGTTGGTGCCCTCCACGCTGCTCGAGGCGACGATCCGCCCGTCGCTGCCGAACAAGGCGAGCTCGACCGCGCTGCTGCGCACGCGCAGGTCGTAGAGGCCGATGGGCATCAGGGCGGGAGACATCTCGCCGAGCTCGGAGGCCAGCTTTTCGGTCAGCTTTATCTGATCGGCCAGCCGGACATCCAGGGATCCCCGGCTGAGCTCCAGAGCGTCGCCCAAGGCCTGCTCGATCTCGACATCGAACCAGGAATCGATGCCGCGCTGAAGAAACTGGAGAGAGAAATAATACACCACCGCCACCGGCACCACCGCCAGAACGACGAAGGTGATGACCAGCCGCGAGGTCAGCTTGGCCCCCGGCGCCCGGGCGCGGTACTGCGACACGAGCCAGTAGAGATTGCTTCCAATCAAGCCGACCAGGACCACGAGGCCGACCGCGTTGATCAGCAGCAGCCAGGAATACAGCTGGCCGAAGCGCTCGGAGTTATGCGTGGCATTGCTCATCAGTGAGAGCGATACCAGCAGGATGCAGAACAGGGCCAGCATGGGCAGGACGCCCAGCCTGGAGTGCTTCACGGCTGCAGCGGCCATTGGTGCCAGTCGCTTTTCAGGCTCCAGTCCGAGCCGAGGTAGGCCCACAGGCGAACCGGGGTCGGGAGGGACTCGATATCGAGGTCGGCGCGCATCCGCACCCAGTAGCTCTGCTCCGGGTCGAGTAGATTCGCATCGATCAAGGGCAGGTCATAGACGTTGCCGATATAATCCAGCGCCTCTTCCAGCTCCAGAAAGCTGTGCTGGACGCCGGTGCTGTAATTGTTGACCAGATAACGCCGCGTCAGGGCATGGTATTGCAGCCCGAAGCGCTGACTGAGCTGAGCGACCCGGTCCGCCCACAGCCACTCGCGCTCCCGAATGACCTCGATGCGCAGCTCGAGGACCAGCGGCACACCGTTCTGCAGCGCCTGCTGCAGGGTATCGTTGAGATTGAAGTCGATGCGTGCCCCGAGCCGATAGACGCCGTTGGACAGGAGCGTCCGCACGTCGCGAATCTCGGCGTCGCTGGCGCGGACCTGCGGCGACAGCCACCACGCCGCCATTGCGATCAGCACGAGGTACCAGACGCTGGCACGGGGGCTGCGGGCACAAGCCGCGCTGCTTGTGGGGTCTGCCGTCACTGGGGTGTCGTTGATAGTTTGGTCAGCCGCGCCAAATAGAATCCGTCCATACCCTGCTCGCCGGGCAGAATCTGCCTGCCCACCGACTGTGCAACGCCCCATTGCACCGTCATGGGCAGCTCCCTGGCCTCGGCGTGCCGGGTGAGGAAAGCCTGTACGCCATCGGCGTTCTCTTTACGGAATACCGAGCAGGTCACGTACAAAAGGATACCGCCCGGTGCCACCAAGGGCCATAAAGCGTCCAGCAGCCGCTGTTGCTGTCGCGACAGGGACTCGAGGTCGCCGCGGCGGCGCAAAAGCTTGATGTCGGGGTGTCGTCTGACAACGCCGCTGGCCGAGCAGGGAGCGTCGAGCAGGATCCTGTCAAACGGCCTGCCATCCCACCACCGGTCCGGCTCGCCCGCATCTCCGACCACGAGCTGCGCCTGGAGCCGTAACCTGGCAAGGTTATCATGGATTTTCTCGACACGCCGTGCGTTGCTGTCGACAGCCACCAGCGCTTCCAGCGCCGGTGCCAGCTCCAGAATATGGCCGGTCTTGCCGCCTGGGGCGGCGCAGGCATCCAGCACGCGGTGTCCCGCGCGCAGCTCGAGCTGCGAAGCGGCGAGCTGGGCAGCGGCGTCCTGAACCGAAACCAATCCGTCGCGAAAACCCGGCAGACGTTCCACGGACACTGCCTGCTCGATTTGCACCGCGGCCTCAACGAGCGCCAGCGGCCTGGCGGCGATTCCCTCGCGCCGCAGCTGGTCCAGGTAGCGATTCCGGTCGGTGCGCAGCCGATTGACGCGCAGCACCATCGGGGGCCGCTCATTGCCGGCTTCCAGGATCTGCCGCCAGTGCTGCGGCCAGTCCGCCTGCAGCTGTGCAATCCACCACCGCGGATGCGACCAGCATGCCGCCGGGTCCTGCTTAACGGACTCGACAAGCCCTGCGCCGCGCCGTTGAGCCTCGCGCAGCACGCCGTTGATCAGCCCCACCGCCCAGCGCTTGCCCAACCGCCGCGCCGCCTCCACCGTCTCGTGCACCGCCGCGTGCGGCTTCACGTTGAGGATCAGGAGCTGATAGAGGCCCACCAGCAGGAGGGCGTGGATATCCCTGTCTCTGTCACGGAGGGGCCGCTGAAGGAGTTTTCCCAGCGCGGCTTCGAGCTGCAGGTACCAGCGCAAGGTGCCGAAGCTGAGCTCCTGGGCCAGCGCGCGCTGCCGCACGTCCTCGAGCTTCTGGAGCTGCCCGCCCAGCAGCGTGCTCAGGGAGTCGCCGCAATCGGCGACCCGGTGAACCAGGTGAGCGGCGACGCGTCGCGCCTGTGATCCGTTGGCGGCGCCGCTGTTCACAGCCACATCTGCACGGGATCCGAAGCAGTCAGACGGGGCGTTCAGCCCAAAACCACGCCCTCCGCCGGGCGCGCATTCAGAAAATCGGCCGCCGACAACGGCCTGCCGCCCGGTAACTGAATCCTCAGAAGTCTCAGACAACCCTCGCCACACGCGACATCGATACCCTGCTTTCCAGCCCTCACAACTGCACCCGGCCTTCCGCCTGCGCAGGCAATGGGCCGAGCCTCCCACACGCGCAGGACTTCACCCTGATAAACCGTCTGGGCCACCGGCCAGGGATTGAAGGCGCGAACCTGGCGGTCGAGCTCGGCCGCCGCTCGGGTCCAGTCGAGGACCGCTTCGCGCTTGTCCAGCTTGTCCGCATAGGTGGCCCGGGTTTCGTCCTGCGGCACCGGCGTCAGGCGCCCGGTCTCGAGATCTTCGAGACGCTCGACCAGCAGCCGGGCCGCCAGACCGCTCAGGCGGTCGTGAAGCGATCCCGCGGTGTCCTCGTCACCGATCGGGGTTCGCAGCTCGGCGAGCACCGGTCCGGTATCCAGACCCGCCTCCATTTGCATGAGACAGACCCCGGTTTCGGCATCCCCCGCCAGGATGGCCCTCTGGATGGGCGCGGCGCCGCGCCAGCGCGGCAGCAGAGACGCGTGCAGATTCACGCAACCCAGCGCCGGAAGCTTCAGCACGCCGGGCGGCAGAATGAGGCCATAGGCGACGACTACCATCAGGTTCGCCTGGAGCTCGGCGAGCTCGCGCTGGGCTTCGGGCGATTTGAGGCTGACGGGCTGAAACACGGATGCCCCGGCTTCCAAGGCCAGTTGCTTGACCGGGCTCGGCACCAGCTTACGGCCCCTGCCCGCCGGTCGGTCCGGCTGCGTATACACGCCGACGACCCGGTGGGGGCTGTCCAGCAGGGCTCTCAGCACGGGAGCCGAAAACTGCGGGGTGCCTGCGAACACGACGCGCATGGCCAGGGTCAAGCGCGATTCAGATCACGGGTTCGCCGTGGTATTCGGGTTGCGGCTCGACACCGCCCTGCCGGCGCTGTTTCTCCAGCTTCTTGCGAATCCGCTGGCGCTTGAGCTCGGACAGGTAATCCACGAACAGCTTGCCGTCGAGATGATCGATTTCGTGCTGAATACAGACCGCCAGCAGACCGTCGGCATCGAATTCGCGCGTCCGACCCTCCCTGTTCAGCGCACGCACTCTGACACGATCCGCCCGCACCACGCGCTCATAGAAGCCCGGAACGGAGAGACAGCCCTCCTCCGTCTCCTCGACACCCTGCTTTTCGAGAATCTCGGGGTTGATGAGCACCAGCGGCTGGTTCTGCTCCTTGGACAGATCGATGACCACCACGCGCTTGTGCACATTCACCTGGGTGGCGGCCAGACCGATACCCGGTGCGGCGTACATGGTCTGGAGCATGTCATCCACCAGCGTGCGCACCGCATCGTCGACTGCATCCACGGGAGCAGCCGGGGTCCGCAGGCGCGGATCGGGAAAATGGAGAATCTCGAGCATTGCCATGTGATCTCAGTCACGCTTTGCGTGTAGTCGTGACTCTATACTCTAACATAATGATCATTAGACCGTTTGCGCAATTCCGGCCGATTTGTGATGGAATGAAAATCCGCTACACTCGACGGCCGAACTGCCGTTATATTTCATCGCATTAAAGCGTCGGCACCACGCCGGGCAGGAAACAGACGAGAATGGATCGCAGAAAAGGGACGCGTATATGTCGAGATTGAAATCGCTGGCTCTGGCTCTGGCCCTCCTGGCCACCGCTGTTTATGCCGAACAGGTGGTGCTCAAGGACGATCACCCTGACCGCTACGTGGTGGTCGAAGGAGATACCCTCTGGGACATTTCGGACCGCTTCCTTGAAAAGCCCTGGCTGTGGCCGGAAATCTGGTACGTGAACCCGCAGGTCGAGAACCCGCACCTGATCTACCCGGGCGACATTCTCACGCTGGTGTACGTCGACGGCAGGCCGCAAGTACGCGCCCGGCGCGGCAAGGGCACCTACAAGCTGTCGCCCAGAATCCGTACCGAGCGCCTCGATAAAGCCATCCCGACCATCCCGATCGACGCGATTCAGCAGTTCCTGACGCAGCCCCTGGTGGTCGACAAGGATACTCTGGAAAATGCGCCCTACGTCGTCTCGAGCGCCGACGAGCACCTGATCGTGGGCGCCGGGGACCGGGCCTACGTGCGCGGCATCGACGCCGACCAGGGCACCCGCTATCACGTCTACCGGCCCGGCGACGCCTACGTCGATCCGGACACCGGCGAGGTGCTGGGCTATGAGGCCCTCTATCTGGGAGAAGGCAACGCCGAGCGGTTCGCCGATCCCTCCACGCTGCAGCTCATCCGCACCACCCGCGAAATCAACATTGGCGATCGCGTGATGCCGGCGACCCACGAAGACGTCCATGCCTATTTCATGCCGCACGCGCCGGACGGCGACATCGAAGGGCGAATCATCAGTGTTGTGGATGGCGTGAGCCAGATCGGCCAGTACCAGGTCGTGGTCATCAACCGTGGCGAGCGTGAAGGCATCGACGTCGGCACCGTCTTCGCGGTGAGTCAGGCCGGAGCAGTGATCCCGGACCAGGTGAGCAAAGAGCGCAACGCATCGGTCCGCCTGCCCGACGAGCGCGCCGGACTGCTGATGGTGTTCCGCACCTTCGAGAAGGTCAGTTTCGGTCTGATCATGAAGGCGACGAGCGCCCTGCACGTCGGGGACAAGATCGCCAAGCCTTAGGTTTCACTGGCAAAGGTCGGTGGCTTGGTGCATGGTATGAGCTACCGGCTTTTCTATGTGAGGCCTCTCAAGGATGAGGCGACAGACCAACGCCCCCGGACAGTCCGGCGAAGACACCGAAGACCTGCGTCACTGGCTCGCGCTGCACCGCACCCCCCGCATCGGCGCGCGCCGCTTCCTGAAGCTGACCGGCTTATGCGGAACGCCGGCGGACGTTTTCCGCTCCCCGCCCGAACGCCTGCGCGCGGCCGGGCTTCCCACCGAATCCATCGCATCCCTGCAGGACCCCGATTGGGCGGCAGTGGATCGGGACCTCGAATGGCTCGCGGAGCCGGGCAATCACCTGATCCGATACGCAGACCCGGCTTACCCGGCGATCCTGCAGCAGATCGCCGATCCGCCGGCGCTGCTGTTCGTGCACGGCAACCCGGATTGTCTCAGTCAGCCGCAGCTGGCGATCGTCGGCAGCCGCAACCCGAGTCACACCGGGCGCTCGCTAGCCAGAGACTTCGCCGCGTACCTCGCGTCCTGCGGTCTGACTATCACCAGCGGCTTGGCCAGCGGCATTGACGGCGCCGCTCACACCGGCGCGATCGAGGCTGACGGAGCCACGGTCGCGGTAACCGGGACCGGCCTCGATCGCGTTTATCCCGCCCGACACCGCGAGCTGGCCCACCGCATCGCCGAGCAGGGCGCACTGGCATCCGAATTCCCCCCGGGAACCGCCCCCCTGCCGGCAAACTTCCCATGCAGAAACCGCATCATCAGCGGCCTGAGTCTGGGCACCCTGATCGTTGAGGCGGCGCTGCACTCGGGCTCCCTGATCACCGCTCGGAGCGCCCTGGAACAGGGTCGCGAGGTCTTTGCGATACCCGGCTCCATCCACAACCCGCTGGCGCGTGGCTGCCATGCGCTCATCAGAGAAGGCGCCAAGCTGGTCGAGACCGGCGAGCACATCCTGGAGGAGTTGGCCCCGCAGCTGTCGGCCTATCTGCTTCGGCGCAAACCGGACCTCGAGCCGGACGACCTGCCCGAGCACGCCACGGAAACCGGTGAGCTGAGCCCGGAGTACACACAACTTCTTGACTGCATAGGGTATGACCCGGTGTTCGTGGATCAGCTGGTGGAGCGCAGCGGATTGACGCCGGAGGAGGTTTCCTCCATGCTGCTGGTGCTCGAATTGGACGGTCACCTGGTGTCCGGTGCAGGCGGATCCTACAGCCGGGTCAGATAGAGGCTTGATATGAAAGAAAATATGTTTGATGTTCTGATGTATCTTTTTGAACATTATTACATGGACGAAGAGCTGGAGAGCGACCCCGACCGCGAATCCCTGCACAGTGAGCTCATCGAGGCGGGGTTCCCCGCCGCGGAAATTACACAGGCCTTCGAGTGGCTCGAGGGCCTGGCGGTGCAGCAGCCCGCCGTGCAGCCGGCCCAAACCGAAAACGCCATCCGGATCTTTTCAGAACGCGAGTGCGAGCGGCTGGATATGGAAAGCCGCGGCTTCCTCCTGTTTCTGGAGCAGATGGGCATACTGCAGCCCGAGGCGCGTGAGCGCGTCATCGAGCGCGCCATGGCCCTCGAAACCGACGATTTCGACATCGGTCAGCTGAAGTGGGTGATCCTGATGGTATTGTTCAACCAGCCGGGCGCAGAGGCGGCCTACGCCTGGATGGAAGATCTCGTATTCGAAACTCTTCCGAGCGGCTACCTGCACTGATTGCGACATCCGATGCCCGGTAGAAGGCCGCACACCCGTGCGGCTTTTTAGCTCCAAGTACCATGACCAGAAATCTTGTAATCGTCGAATCACCTGCCAAGGCGAAAACCATCAAGAAATATCTCGGTAAGGACTTCGAAGTGCTTGCCTCCTATGGGCACGTTCGCGATCTGGTTCCCAAAGAGGGGGCGGTCGATCCGCAGCACGGCTTTGCCATGAAGTATCAGGTCATCGACCGCAACGCCAGGCACGTGGACGCCATCGCCAAGGCGCTCAAAAAGGCCGACAACCTGATTCTCGCGACCGACCCCGACCGCGAGGGCGAGGCGATTTCCTGGCATCTGCACGAGTTGCTCAGAGAGCGCGGCGCGCTCAAGGACAAAGGGACGCATCGCGTGGTGTTTCACGAAATCACCAAGCGCGCCATAAACGAGGCCGTCGAGCACCCCCGCAAGCTGTCCACCGATCTGGTCAACGCCCAGCAGGCACGTCGCGCGCTCGACTATCTGGTCGGCTTCAACCTGTCGCCGCTACTGTGGAAGAAGGTGCGTCGTGGCCTTTCCGCCGGCCGCGTGCAGAGTCCGGCGCTGCGCATGATCGTCGAGCGCGAGGAGGAAATCGAGAAATTCAAGCCCCGCGAGTACTGGACCATCGAAGCCGACCTTGAAAAGGATCGGCAGGCTTTCACCGCCAAGCTGACGCAGCTGCACGGCAAAAAGCTCAGCCAGTTCAGCATCAGCAAGGAAGGGCAGGCGCGGGCGGCGGAGCAGGAGCTGCAGCAGGCCGCACGCGGCGAGCTCGTCGTCAGCAGCATTGAGAAGAAGCAGCGTAAACGCAACCCGGCAGCGCCATTCACGACCTCGACGCTGCAGCAGGAGGCGTCACGCAAGCTGGGCTTCACAACCAGGCGCACCATGAGCGTCGCCCAACAATTGTACGAGGGCATCGATATCGGCGAAGGCGCCGTGGGTCTGATCACCTACATGCGTACCGATTCGGTGACCCTGGCCGGAGAAGCGCTGGATGAGCTGCGCAGCCTGATTTCGGAGCGCTACGGGAACGACAAGCTCCCGCCGCATGCGCGTCATTTCAAGACCAAGGCCAAGAATGCGCAGGAAGCCCACGAAGCCATCCGACCCACCTCCGTGCACAACGTGCCCGACAGCATCAAGGCCTCTCTGAGCACGGACCAGTACAAGCTCTATGATTTGATCTGGAAGCGTACGGTGGCCTGCCAGATGATCCATGCCACCATTCACACGGTGGGCGTAGACTTCGCCGTCGGCAAGGGGAATATCCTCCGGGCGACCGGTTCGACGGTCGTGGAGCCCGGATTCATGACGGTCTACGAGGAGGGCAGCGACGACGCCAGGAAGGCCGCCGACGAGGCACGCCTGCCGCCGCTGGAAGAGGGCGATGCGGTCAGGCTGATCAAGCTCAGGTCGGAGCAGCATTTCACCGAGCCGCCGCCTCGCTACAGCGAGGCTAGCCTGGTCAAAGCCCTGGAGGAATATGGCATTGGCCGCCCGTCGACCTATGCGACCATCATTTCGACCCTGCAGCAACGGGGCTACGTCACGCTGGAGAAGAAACGCTTCCAGCCCACCGATGTAGGGCGCATCGTGAGCCGGTTTCTGACCAACCATTTCACGCGTTACGTCGACTACGATTTCACGGCCCGCCTGGAAGACGAGCTGGACGAAGTGTCCCGCGGCGAACGGGGCTGGATTCCGCTGATGGAGGAATTCTGGCACCCCTTCAGACAGCTGGTGAAGGAGAAGGAAGAGAGCGTTTCGCGCAGCGAGGTCACCACCGAAGCCATCGACGAGCACTGCCCCAAGTGCGGAAAGCAGCTCAATATCCGCCTCGGACGGCGCGGGCGGTTCATCGGCTGCAGCGGCTTCCCCGACTGCGATTACACCCGCAACATCGATGAGGACGAAAGCTCCGAGCCCGAAATCGTCGAGGGCAGGAGCTGTCCCGAATGCGGCTCGCCCCTGATTGTGCGCAGTGGGCGCTACGGCAAATTTATCGGTTGCTCCGGCTATCCGGAATGCAGGTATATCGAGCCGCTGGAAAAACCCGAAGACACCGGGATCACCTGTCCCAAATGCGGTAAAGGAACGATGCTCAAGCGCAAGTCGCGACGCGGAAAGATCTTCTATTCCTGCTCCAGCTATCCGGACTGTGATTATGCGGTGTGGAACGAGCCCATCCCGGGCCCCTGTCCGGCGTGCAACTGGCCCATTCTGACGCTCAAGACCACCAAGAAGCGCGGCATGGAGCGCGTGTGCCCGCAGCCCGACTGCAAATTTGCTGAGCCATGCGAAGAGCTGGAGACGGTGGAAAACAGCGCCGAGGGTTGAGCGCCTTTCCCTCTCGCTGGCAGGTGCACGCCGCCGCACACTGGGTTCGCAACGGCGGCGTCATCGCCTATCCGACGGAATCTGTATTCGGCCTGGGATGCGACCCCGCTCAGCGCACGGCCGTGGAACGCGTGCTGGTCCTGAAACACCGTTCGGCGGCAAAGGGCCTGATTCTCATTGCATCCCGGTGGCGACAGCTCCAGCCATGGCTGATCGCGGTCCCCGGCGCCTGGCAGGACAGGCTGCAGCGCAGCTGGCCCGGTCCGGTCACCTGGCTGATACCGGCAAACAGAAACTGTCCCCGCTGGCTCGCAGGCGAGCACGATACCCTTGCGGTGCGGGTCACCGCGCACCCGCTGGCTCGCCGACTGTGCGAGTCTCTGGATCGCGCGATCGTCTCCACCAGCGCCAACCGCTCCGGCCATCGGCCGGCGCGCTCGGTGCTCGAGGTGCGCCTGCAGTTCGGCACCCGCATTGACTTTGTTCTGCCGGGGCAGCTGGGCACGCTGGGAAAGCCTACCCCGATCCGCGATCTGGCCTCGGGACGGGTGATTCGCAACTAACCCCATTGCAGGAGCACCAGGGCCAGCGGAAAGCAGGCCCGGCCCTGAGCTCCGGAAAGGACAGGCTATGGCAACAGCTCATGTGGACGTAGGCGCGGTTTGCGATTATCTCACCGGCCTCCAGAACGGGATCTGCCGCGCACTCGAGCAGCTCGATGAGCAGAACAGCTTCCGTGAAGACACCTGGCAGCGCGAAGGTGGCGGGGGAGGACGCTCGCGGGTGCTGGAAGAAGGCGCGGTGTTTGAAAAGGCCGGGATCAATTTCTCGCACGTGCACGGCGCGGGACTACCCCCTTCGGCAACCGCACACCGCCCGGAGCTGGCGGGTCGAAGCTTCCAGGCGCTGGGCGTCTCGCTG
>JASFKW010000072.1:0-18378 GCA_050118435.1 Gammaproteobacteria bacterium
GACTCCTCCCCAGGCCTGTCACTGGTTGACACGAATACGATGGAAACCTCGGTGGCCATGCTGAACGCCTCCGGGAAGCTGAGCACCCGCGTCAGGGACAAGGTTTTCGGCCTCAAGCAGCGGTTGGCGGTCGTCAACGGCGGTGCCTCCGTCGAAGAAGTGGAGATTCCCGCCGGCCCCGCCTGGCTCGCGGGCGCCTATAGGCATGCCATTGAGCATCTGGAGCTGGAAAACAAGGTGCGGGTCGTTTTCATCGCGCTCTTCGAAAAGTACGTGCTAAACAGGGTCGATGGGCTTTTCGACGAATTCAACGAGCGCCTGGTCCAGGCTGGGATTCTGCCTGATCTCCACTACGAGGTCCGCAGGCAGCCGCGCGCCAGCGGTGCCGTCAGCAGCGAAAGACACACGCCGGCCCGGCGCGCTGCCCGACCCTCATCAGGGGAGGAGAATCCCGATGGAGGCCCCTTGCAAACTGCTCCGGAGCCGGCAGATGAATTGTTCGGACGCATACTGACGCTGATGACGAGTCGCAGCATTCCGAGAAGCGCGGAAACCGGTGGGAGTGACACTCCAGCCGAGGCCTCGCAGCCGGTCGAATCTGGCGTGCCCGACTGTTGCGCCACCGCAGCCAGGGCGTCTGTGCAAGCCGGGTCCACACTCGTGAGCGAGCTGAGCCGGCTGCAGTCCGTCGCGCAAACCGGGTCCACCCGCCTCTCAAGCTCGGAGTTCATTGAGAGTCTTGAGATCGATGAGGGGCTGATCGAACGCCTGCAGAGCACGCTGGTGAAAGAACGCGCGAGACTGTTTGGCGGCGTCGACCGTCGCCGGCTTCCCGCCGCGGATACCAACGTCATCGAGCTCGTGGGCATGCTGTTCGAATACATGCTCAAGGAAGAGCATTTGCCCAACGTCGTCAAAGCGCTGCTCAGCCGTCTCCATACACCGCTTCTCAAGGTCGCCGTCATGGACCGGACGTTTTTCACCCATAAGCAGCACCCCGCGCGCAAGCTGTTGAACGACATGACCGCGGCTGGGATCCGCTGGGTGGAGGAAAACAATATCGAGCGTGGCATCTTTCCCAAAATGAAGGAAATTGTGGATCGTGTATTGCTCGAGTTTGAAGAAGACAGCGCTATTTTCGAGCTGTTTGTGAGCGACTTCGATACGGCCATTGAGGACCTGCGAGAGCGCGCCCGACTCGTCGAGCGGCGCAACACCGAAGCGGCGGAGGGGCAGGATAAGCTTCAGTCCGCGCGCAACCGTGCGCGCCGGGTCATCGACGGCCTGATGGCAGAGACACAGACCGGCGAGGCGGCTCGCGATTTCCTTCAAGGCATATGGGCTGACAGGCTCACATTCATTCTTCTGCGCAATGCCGAAGGGGATCAATCGATGGACTGGAAAAAGGCGGTATCTCTGGCGGAACGGGTCGTGGCTTCGCTTGTTCCACCCTTGAGCGAAGCTGTCCGAGAAGAGCGGCGGGAGATGCTTCAGGAGCTGCAAGCGGAACTGCGGGAACAGGCCAACACCATGGAGCAGGCGGGCAAGGAAAGGCTGCTGCTCAGGTTGTTTGAAAGCCAGACGCGGGTCCTGGAAGCGCCGAATCGTGCCCCTGAGCCAACGAAATCGGCACGCCCCGCCACGCCCCGGTCGGCCGGGGCATCGCCCCGCACGCCGGATGTCCCGCTGACAGCCGCACAGCAAGCCGCCATCGACAAACTGAAAAACGTCCCCTTCGGAACCTGGTTCGAGTTTTATTCGCCGGACCGCGCGGCAGCTCAGCGCGCCAAGCTATCGTGGCGCAGCACCATCAGTGAAAAATTCATGTTCGTCGATCAGATGGGCGTCAAGGCCGCGGTGATATCGATGCGTGACCTCGCTGACTTCATCATCGAGGGGAGAGCACGCATCATGCAAGAAGAAAAGAAACCCTTTGTCGACCGTGCGCTGCACGCAATTCACCGCATGCTCGATCACGGCACATGGCAGAAGGTAAGCGCCTAACCGTCGGAGGAATGATCATGAGTTCGTCGTCAACCGATACCCTGGTAGAGCAACGCCGGCAACCCCGGACCGAAGTGGACGAACCTCTGAATGTGAGGGATGCGCACAGCGGCAGGGTCCTCGGTCAGCTGGTGAACGTCTCCAACGAAGGTCTGATGCTCGTGAGCCCCTGCCCTATCGCATCCGGGGCTGTTCACCAGCTCCAAATACCGGTCAAAATCAATGCCGAAGTGCGCGAGCTGGCCCTCGCTGCAGAAAACTTGTGGTGCCACGACGCCAATGACACCGGAGCCTACTGGAGCGGGTTCCAGATCATCGGCATTTCACCGGAAAACAGGCAGCTCCTCGCAGCGCTTGTGAATGCCTGACAACAAAGCTTGTCGGTGACTGCAGTCATCCGGCGGACGCCGGTGAGCTGGGCCTTGGCGTATCGGCGGGGGAAAGGGACGTTGCCGACGGGCCTTGCCCCATGTCAATCGCTCTCCAGTCTCTCCCACACGGATTGACGACCGATCGCGTCGCTGATAGCCGCCAGGCGCGCCCGGTGCGCCGCAAGCTCATTTTCATCCGCCCGTATGACGCGCAGCTGCAACCCTTCCCTCGAAAGTCTGCGCAGTTTTTCCGGTTGCACCGCGCTGCCGGCGGTTTCAGTGGCAGCCCCGAGCGACAATGTCACCTGTCCCCCGGTCATGGCCAGATAGACGTCGGCGAGGATTTCCGCATCGAGCAATGCGCCGTGCAGATCACGGCGCGAGTTGTCTATCTCATAACGTTTGCACAGCGCATCCAGGTTGTTCTTCTGCCCGGGGTGCAGCTTGCGGGCCAGGACCAGCGTGTCCAGCACCTGGCACAGCTCGGATACCTGGTGTCCGTAGGCACACAGGCTCATTTCATGGTTTATGAACCCGACATCGAAGGGCGCATTATGGATGATCAGCTGGGCACCCCGAATGTAGCTTACGAAATCTTCAATGACATCGTGGAACCGGGGTTTGTCCGCGAGGAACTCGTTGGTGATGCCGTGCACCTCAATCGCTCCGGCGTCGATTTCCCGGTCGGGCTGCAGATATTGATGGAAAATGTTACCGGTCAGACGCCGGTTCATCAGTTCCACACAGCCGATTTCAATAATACGGTGACCGCCCTGAGGCTCCAGGCCGGTGGTTTCCGTATCCAGCACAATCTGGCGCATATCGTATCTCCTTCAGGCGCTAAAGCTCGTCGATGCCGCGGTTGGCCAGACGGTCCGCATGCTCGTTTTCCGCGTGGCCACTGTGCCCCTTGACCCAGTGCCAGGAGACCCGGTGGTCCTTCAGGGCGGCATCCAGCCGCTGCCACAGGTCTCTGTTTTTGACCGGTTTTCCGGCTGCAGTCTTCCAGCCCCGCCTCTTCCACTGCGGCAGCCACTCGGTAATGCCGCTCCTCAGATAGACGGAATCGGTGGTCAATCTTACCGAACAGGGGCGTTTCAGACTCTCCAGCGCCATTATCGCGGCCATCAGCTCCATGCGATTGTTGGTGGTCTCGGGCTCGCCGCCATAGAGCTCTTTCTCATGCTTGCCGTAACGCAGCAGCGCCCCCCAGCCTCCCGGCCCCGGATTTCCCCGGCAGGCACCATCGGTAAAAATTTCCACGTCAGTCATTTTCTCGCACCCTGCTCTGGCTGGTCCCGGCGACACCACCGGCGAGCACCGCTCGTCGCGGACGCCAGCGCGGCTTGATCGGCGTCAGGGTAGCCACGCGCTTACGCGCCACCAGCAGGTAAGCGGCGGCCAGCCATGGCCAGTGATCGCGATGCAGTCGGCGCACCAGCTTATCCTTGGATTGCCATCTCCGGTACGCCCAGGGAGGATGGGGGAAGAGATAACGAACCCGCAGAGTGTCAAATCCCAGCAGTGACAGCCAGTCCTTGAGTCGCGGCACGCTGACGAAGCGCAAGGCCCATGGCACCTTGCCTCGCCAGCCCAGCGTCAGTCGACTCAAGCCCCACCATCCATACGGATTGAAGCCAAGCGCGATGAGGTGGCCCTCGGCGACCAGGCAACGGTCGATTTCGCGCAACACCTGGTGGGCATCGAGGGCACGTTCCAGGACATGGGGCAGCACGAAGGCGTCAATACTGTCCGACTGCAACGGCAACGCCTCCGCGCAACCCAGCAGACCGGGCCGCTCGACCAGGCCGGTCCCGGTGCAGGACTGCTGTACGCGATGCAGAATCCGGCTCGATTCCAGGGAATCCGGCTGATAGGACGGGTCGACCACGACCAGGTGGTACCCGAACACATCGCTCAGGACCTCTCGCAGGGCGGCCTGCTCAGCCTCGACCAGCTGCTGGCCGAGCGCATGGCCGCACCAGGCGCGCAACTGCTGCAAGGTCTCAAGACTGGTCGTTGGGCAGGGTCGCTCAATCATAAGAGCCTAAATAATAACGTATACCGGCTCCAGGCCACACTTCCGCACAGCTTTCGGCGGAGATTCCGGCACCGCCGGCTGGTCATCGGGAAGACTTTGCCAATCATGACCTTGAGCTAAACACTTCGAGGACCGCGCCGATAAGGAGGCATGCTCGGTCGCATGCTACCTCCCATTCCTCCGCTCCTCGCGCTGCTGGTCGCCTGTTCCATGCATAAGCCTGAGCCGGCGCTCCCCCTCCGCACTGACGCGCCCCCGGCCTCGCCATCGCCGGAGAGCAGCTCGGCCGACGCCGCGCGGGCCGAAACCCTTGTGGCGGCAGCGGGGCCGGTTCAAGGGGTCGCCCCCAGCCCACTGCCCGAACCTCATCCGGTCAGCCTGTGGCGGCAACTTCGCCTTCACTTTGCCCTGCCCGATCTGGATAACGCGCGTATACGCGCGCACAGGCAATGGTACATCGATCATCCGGAATACTTGCGTCGCATCGGCGAGCGCGCGCAACGCTACGCCGGGTACATCCAGCAGGAAGTGTGCAAGCGCGACGTGCCTGCGGAGATCGTGCTGTTGCCCGTGGTCGAAAGTGCCTATGACCCATTCGCCTATTCACACGGTCGGGCCGCCGGACTCTGGCAGTTCATCCCGGCCACTGGCAGACGGTTCGGCCTCGAGCAGAACTGGTGGTACGACGGGCGCCGTGACGTAGTGGATTCCACCGGGGCCGCCCTCGACTATCTGCAATACCTGCACGAACGCTTTGAAGGTGACTGGCTACTGGCGCTAGCCGCGTACAACTCCGGGGAGGGCACTGTACTCCGGGCCCAGCGCCGCAACCGTAAGCATGGCAAGGCGACGGAGTTCTGGAATCTCGACCTTCCGCGCGAGACGCGCGATTACGTACCCAAACTGATTGCGCTCAAACAACTGGTGGCCGAGCCCGAGCGCTACAATGTCGCGCTGGAGCCCCTTCCGGCCGATGCCCGTTTCGAAGTGGTCGATACCGGGGGGCAGATCGACCTTGCCATTGCCGCAGATCTGGCCGATGTTGACTTGGAGCAATTGTACCGGTTCAACCCGGGTTTCAATCGCTGGGCCACGGCACCCACCGGGCCGCACCGGCTTTTGGTTCCTGTCGAACGGGCCGAGGCCTTCCGGCAGGCTCTCGCCGAGCTGCCGCCGGAAAAGCGGGTACAGTGGGTGCGGCACAAGATCCGCAGCGGTGAGACTTTAAGCCACATCGCCGGACGTTACCGGACTACCGTGGCGGCTCTCCGGGAGACCAACGACCTCAGCGGAAGCGCGATCCGTGCAGGCCGTCACCTTTTGGTTCCCGTTGCCAGCAGGGACAACGCGAGCTACACCCTGAGCGCACAGCAACGCCTCAGTCGCAAGCAGAACAGGGATCGCGCCGGAAAGCGAACCGAGCACGTGGTGGACAGCGGCGAGACCCTGTGGGAATTGTCAAACGCCTACAGCGTCAGTGTCCGCAGGCTCGCGTCCTGGAATGGCATGGCGCCCGGCGACACGCTCCGGGTGGGACAGAAGCTGGTGATCTGGAGTGGTGCTCCCGGCTCCGTTTCAGCCCATCCGGGAGCACGGGCGCGTACCCTGTACTACAAAGTCCGCAGGGGTGACTCACTGTCGCGGATAGGCAGCCGCTTCAGGGTCCGGGTGAGCGACCTGCGCAAATGGAACGGCCTCAGAGAAGGCGCCTATCTGCAGCCGGGCCAGCGCTTGAAGCTCTACGTGGACGTAACCAGGCAGGCTGGCATCTAGCAGTACCCGCCCCGCAGGCTCCGCGCAGGCAATCATCAGTCCAGCTGCACCGAGCGAGGTGCCTCGCTCCAGGCACCGCGGCGCCCGTAAAAATTCAGTATCCGATCACTGGTCACAACGGTGGCCGAATAGTCTGCCACCTGCACCGATTCCGTCTCCTCCTGCGCTTTGACGCGCAGGCTCTGCCATGCACCGTAAGGCACTGCATAGGCCGCGTAGCGCTGATTGGTAATGACCACGGCCACGGCGTTGGCCACTTCGTATTGCTCTATACGTTCCTTGGCACGAAGCTCAAGCCGATCGATGCGGCCGGTCAGGGCATTGGAAGCCACGACGCCGTCCTTCTCGACGACGAGAAACAGAACCTTTTCGACCTCGTCCGCGAACGCCGGCGACCCGGCGAGGAGGAGCCACAACAACGCGGGCAGTACGATCGGAAACCGCCTCCGGCGGTCACGCGATTTGGATCGCAGCCCGGCAGCGGCCGGTTTCCGTGATCCGTCGAGCGGGCACGCATACGCCTGCTGGCTAGGCCCAGTGAACATGCAGCGGGGCCCGTTCGAGCTCATCGACGACATCGTGAATGCTCCTGGTGAGTGGCAGTGGAATATAGGGCTCCCATAGGCCGTCATCGCGCGACCAGAACACGCGCCATCCTCGATCTGCGTAATGGAGACGCACCAGCGGCCGGGTAGAGCTCCTGGCCAACCCCCGAGCCTCTTGCTGGCTGGTTTCCATGATCACAATATCGTTGCCCTGCATAAGGCAGGCGAGCTGCCTGTTCTCCACCCTGTTGCGCCCCACACAGAAATCCTCCAGAATCCTGCGTGCCCGCTGCAACTCCAGCTCACTGACCGACATCGGCACCATCGGCCCTACTGCGTTGCACCAAGCGCTTGGGCACGCCGCAGGCGGCCGCTGAGGGCTTCCGGTTTCGATTCCGAATCGGCTTCCCACCCCTGCATGTGCTCGGCCAGCAGGCCGGCCAGTGCCTGCACGTGATCGGCTCGGTCATTGAGCGCTGGAATGTACGTCAGCTCCTTGCCTCCTGCGTTCAGAAACAGCTCCCGGTTCTGTCCCGCAATTTCCTCCAGCGTCTCCAGACAGTCGGCGCTGAATCCCGGACAAATGACGTCAACGCGCCCGACACCATTCCTGCCCCACGCTTCCAGGGTACGGTCGGTGTAGGGCTGCAGCCATTCCTCCCGCCCGAAACGTGACTGGAAGGTGAGCTTCCACTCGCTGTCGTTCAGCTGCAGCCGCCCGGCCAGGAGTCGGCCGGTTTTCTGGCATTCGCAGAAATAGGGATCACCGGCGTCGAAATAACGCCGCGGAAGCCCGTGAAATGACATCAGCAGCCGGTCAGGTCGCCCATGCGTGTGCCAGTGCTCACGCACGCTCGCGGCCAACGCCCCGATGTATGCAGGACGATCGTGGTAGTGCTGAATCAACCTGAGCTCTGGTACCCAACGCCACCGACTGAGCACCCGGAACACCTGATCGAAAATGGAAGCCGTTGTAGTTGCCGAGTACTGCGGATAGAGCGGCAGTACCAGCAGCCGCCGCATGCCCTGACCGTGCAGCTCGTCGAGCGCCTGTGCAATCGAGGGCTTTCCATAGCGCATGGCCAGGGCCACCCGCACCTCGCCCGCCACCTGCTTCCGGAGCTCCGGACCCAGTGCCTCAAACTGCTTGCGTGAAAAATGCATCAACGGCGCGCCCCCATCGGTCCACACCGAGCGGTAGGCTTTCGCAACTCGGGGCGGTCTCAAGCGCAGTATCACAGCGTGCAGAATCAGCCACCAGAGCGGTCGCGGCATTTCAACCACGCGCGGGTCCCAGAGAAACTCCGCAAGATAGCGTCGCACCGCCCGGGGTGTCGGTGCTTCGGGGGTTCCGAGATTCACCAGCAGCACCCCGGTGCAGGCCGGCTGATCGTGATGAAAATCGGGATCGCCCTGGTAATGCGCCATGTGATTACACCCGATGGCTCTGATCCGAAGTTGGCATCTGCTCCCGATAATACCGGATAAGCTTCTCAGCGGCACGGCGCAGCGCCGCCAGCGCAGCCTCCCGCCCGCTGAAACCGATCAGCCGGGCGCATTCCTGCCACGAGCGCTTTTGCAGGATGCGGGCCACCAGAAGCGCCGCTTCCTCCTCTGTGAGATGCCGCAGCGGGCCTGATTCCATGAGCGCTTTGCAGGTCAGCCGCCATAACGCCCCGATTGCGACTTCCGGCAGCCGCCGGTGCAGCGCGAAGGCCTCCACATCTTTCCAGTCGGCACCGTTGAGGTTGCTGATCCTGTCGTCCCTGTCCGCCCGCATCAGGGTGCGCGCCAGGGAAGGCTCCAGCGCCCGGAAACTGTCGGACAACTGGTGTGGGAAGTGGGCAAAGAAGCGCTCCCTCGCCGCAATAATCAGGCCGGCGCCCTTCTCGCTGAGCGCCTTCAGCATCACGGCGGAATGCTGGCCGCTGCTGGCAGCGGCCTGGATACTCAACCTCACCGGCAGCCACCCCAGCCCGTGCCAGAAATTCAGCACGTCGTCGGCTGCGCCGAAGCTGCTGCCGACGTAGTCAAAACCCGTTTCGGCTGACCGCTCGCTGATGTGCTCCACCAGCCGGGTGCCCAGTCCCCGACGCTGCACCATGGGGTGTACCGCAATGCGCACGATACGCACGCCCCGCAGTCGCGGTGCTTCCTCCAGGCCCTGGTGCGCCGCCAGCGTCTCGGGCAGTAAATGGCCGTGCGGTCGACTCCGCCCGGTCCAGACGGCTTGCGCCATATCGGCATCGAAGCCTCCCTCGTGGGCGACCAGCGCAGTACCTGCGACGTGGCGCCCCATCCGCAGTACGTAGACCGACAGGTTCGGACCATCGAGCAGATGCCGCAAATCCAACGGCCGGGTCCTGTAATGAGCAAGCACCAGGAGACCGAACAGCTCGGACAGGGTCGGCTCATCGGCGAGCAGCCGGTCGCGGTCAATGCGCTCGATGTCGTAGCCGTCGGTTGCCGCGGCCTGAAGCGGCGCATCCGGCGCCGCATTCACGTCCAGCAACAGCATGCGAAAGACCAGCCGCTCCAGCGGATCATCCGGTGCCCAACGAACGGGCGTCGCGAGAGTGACGGTCTTCCAGCTGTTGCTGTGACGATCCAGGCTCCGGTTGAATCGCAGCGCAAAGCCGCGGCCGGTACCTTCGTACCCGTGCACCGTCGTGGCGAAAGCAATGCGCGGATAACGTTTCAGCAGCCCTTCGAGCAGGGGCGCCGGAATTCCCGCGGCCTCATCCACAAGCAGCAGATCCGCGCGCGGTGCTTCGCAAAGCAATTCATCCGGAGGTCTGAAGGCGATGGCGTCGCGGTGCGCCTCGGGCAGCAGGTTCCGCGCGTGCGCCAGGACCGCCTCGGCCGCCTGCATCCGCGGCCCCGTCACCAGAATGCATCGGCGCCCCGCCAGAATCAGCTGCGCGGCGGCGATGCCAAACGCGGCCGACTTGCCGCGCCCGCGATCTGAGGTCAGCACCACCGGCCGACGCCGGTGGCCGGTCGCGACTCTGAGCACCGCCTCCACGGCGCGCTGCTGATCCGGTGTCCGATACGGTGCCGTGAGCACCGTATGGGATGTCACCCCAGCGGCTACGGTCAGCGGTCGCTGCACCAGCCGCCCCTCTTCGCAGCGCAGCACATCGGCGTCGGCGGAAATCACATCCACCAGTCGCTGCAGGAACCGTCCGCTGAGCTGTTCCGCCGACCAGGGTGCCACGGTAATCCGCCGGTTCTGCGGATCTGCAAACACTGCCCAGCTTCCAAAAGGCGGCGTCAGCAACAGCAGCAGACCGCCCCCGCGGATACACCCCGTCAGAGCTCCGAAGGCGTCCGGATCAAACCCCGCGTGAGCGTCAAAGACCAGGGCATCGAGCTCGCTCCCCAGCATTCGCAGGGCAGCGCTGCCGAGACTGGATGACGCCCCCTTCGGTGCCCGGTCACTGAACCAGTGCGCTCTGCTCAGTTGCAGCTCACCCAGCAGCGTGTCGGCTGCGTCGTGACACCAGGCCGCGTTCCCTGACAGCACCAGGGCACGACGGTGACACCGCTGTCGCGCCCTTTCCAGCAATACCCGGGCAGCCTCGCGAAGCTCGTCAGACACTACTGCAGGTGGGTGGTCCATTTGCGCATCCAGCCGGTAGAACGCTCGAAGAGTCCGGCAAGCTTCACAGAAGATCAGGCCGCAGGTGACCCGATCGACAATACTAACGCATAGCTCGGAAAGCCTCACGTCTGTCGCGGAAATGCGGCCGCAGGGAGGCGACCGTCAAGCTACAGGGATGCATTCACGGCGTCCCGTTGAGAGACAGGAAATGCACCCTGACAAAGCCTCCTGTCTCTCGACGGGTGTCGGCCGCAGGGAGGCGGCCGTCAAGCCTACAGGGATGTATTCACGGCGTCCCGTTGAGAGACAGGAGGCTTTGTCATCGCGGCTTTTGAGTAATGTGTTGCGGACCCGCCCGGCAGCAGTGACTCTATCTCCCCCCGCCTCGCCGGGCCGTGTGAATGGCCCTATTGTGCACCGCCAGAGCGGCTTCGTGGAAGCTTTCGGAGAGCGTGGGGTGCGCGAACATCGTGAGCGCGATATCTTCCGCGCTGGCGCCGAGCTCCATCGCGATCACGGCTTCCGAGATCAGCTCGGAGCAATGCGGACCAATCATGTGCACCCCGCGAATCCGGTCCGTCTTTGCATCCGCCAGAATCTTGATGAACCCCCCGCTCTCGCCGGCCGCACGCGCCCGACCGGATGCCGCGAAGGGAAACATGCCGCTCCGGTAGTCGCTTCCGCTCGCCTTTAAGGACTGCTCGGTTTCGCCCACCCAGGCGATCTCTGGGAGTGTGTAAACCACGGAGGGTATCGCACCGTAGCTGACGCTGGCGGACCCACCCGCAAGAATCTCGGCCACCATGATCCCCTCCTCGGAACCCTTGTGTGCCAGCATCGGCCCGCGCACCGCGTCACCAATTGCGTAGACACCGGGCAGATTGCTTCGACACTGATCGTCGACATGTACCAGTCCCCATTCGTCCAGCAGCAGCTCCGCTTCATCGGTAGCCAGCTGATCGGTGTTGGGCCGCCGTCCGACCGCCACGATCAGCTTGTCGAACTCCGCCTGGATATCTCCATTGCCGTTCTGGTAGTTGATGCGCACCCGGCCGTCCTCGACCTCGCAGGCAGTGACGCGACTGCCGAGCTGAATATCCAGCCCCTGCGCGGTGAACACCCGCAACGCCTCGCGGGCGATGGCATCGTCCGCGATCGGCAGGAAACGGTCCTGGGCTTCGAGGACGGTTACCGTCTCCGTGCCCAGACGGCGCCACACACTGCCCAGCTCGAGTCCGATCACGCCGGCACCGATGACGCCGAGCCGCTGGGGCACCTCGCGGAACTCCAGCGCTCCGGTCGAATCCACGACGATACCGTCGCGCAGCGGCACACTGCCGAGCTCGACCGGTGATGAGCCCGGCGCCAGAATCACGCTCTCGGCCTGCAGGATGCGCGTGCCTGCTTCGCCGTTGACCTCGACCCGCACCTGGCGGCTGGCGTCGAGCTGGCCGCGGCCCGGCACCCAGGTGACACCGTTGGCCCTGAACAGCTGCGCAATGCCCCGAGTCAGCTCACCGACAACCTTGTCCTTGCGGACCATCATCGCTTCCAGATCCAGCTCAACGCTGGACACCCGGATACCGTGGGCTCCCAGGGCGTGACGGGTCTCGGCAAAGCGTTCCGAAGACTCGAGCAGCGCCTTGGAGGGGATGCAGCCGACATTCAGGCAGGTTCCGCCGAGCACCGGCCTGCCCTCACGATCCCGCCACTGGTCGACGCAGGCCGTGTTGAGCCCGAGTTGCGCGCATCGGATCGCGGCCACGTAACCGGCCGGCCCACCGCCTATCACGACAACGTCATACTGGTCCGCCATATGAGATCACACCGCCAGCAACAGGCGCGCCGGGTCCTCCAGCACGTTCTTAACCGTCACCAGGAACTGCACCGCCTCCCTCCCGTCGACGAGCCTGTGGTCATAGGAGAGCGCTATGTTCATCATCGGCCTTATCACCACAGTTGCGTTCTCGGCCACGGGCCGCTCCTGGATCTTGTGCATGCCCAGGATACCCGATTGCGGCGGATTGAGAATCGGCGTTGACAGCAGGGATCCGAATACCCCGCCATTGGTGATGGTGAAAGTCCCTCCCGTGATCTCTTCCATACTCAGACTGGCGTCGCGCGCCTTCTCGCTAAACCGGGCGATTTGCGCCTCGATCTCACCCATGCCGAGCTGGTCTGCATCGCGGAGAATGGGAACCACCAGACCGCGCGGCGAGGACACGGCGATCCCGATATCGAAGAAACCGTGGTAAACAATATCTGTGCCGTCAATGGAAGCATTCAGCTCGGGGAATCGTCGCAATCCCTCGATCACCGCCTTGACGAAGAACGACATGAAACCCAGCTTGACGCCATGGCTCTTTTCGAATGCCTCGCGGTAGCGCGCCCGCAGATCCATCACCGCGCGCATGTTGATTTCGTTGAACGTGGTCAGGATCGCTGCATTCTGCTGGGCATCGAGCAGACGTTCAGCGATGCGCGCCCGCAGCCGCGTCATCGGTACCCGTCTCTCCGGCCGCCCCTCGAGGTTGACGGCTTCTTCGTCGGCTTGCGGCTTCGCTGCGCCAGGAGCGGCGGCGGCCGGCTGAGCGGGTGGTGGTGGCGCCGGCTTGGGCCGGGGCGGCTCCTCCAAAACCCGAAGCACGTCTTCCTTGAGAATTCTTCCGCCGCTGCCGGAGGCGGGTATGGCGTCCACATCCAGTCCGTGCTCTTCGATGAGCCGTCGCGCAGAGGGTACCGCGAAAAGCTCGGCTGCAGGGGTTGCGCGGCCTGCACGGGCTGCCTGGGCGCCTTCGGCTGCGGCCACTGCCGCTGCCGGCTCCCTGACCGCCGCAGCCGCTTCGCCGTGCGCCGCAGCCGCGGCCTCGCCCAGGTGGCCGACGACCTGTCCGGACACCACCACACTGCCCTCGGTCTGGGCGATGTCCTCGAGCACTCCGTCGCGCGGTGCCGGAACCTCGAATACGACCTTGTCGGTTTCGATCTCCACCAGGGATTCGTCGCGTTTGACCGCTTCGCCCGGCTTCTTGTTCCACTTGATGATCGTCCCGTCGGCGACGGATTCGGGGAAGGTCGGGACCTTCAATTCGATAGACATGCTTTGCTCTTTCCTTTTTAATCGGGGTCCGGTTGTAATCCCAGCGCCTGCGCCACGAGCCCGTGCTGCTGTTTGACGTGCACGCTGGTATACCCCGGTGCCGGCGCCGCGGAGAATGCCCTTCCGGCATACTGCAGCCGGTCCGGCCGGTCCAGTGCACCGCGCATATGGTGCTGGCTCGAAAACCACGCCCCCTGGTTTTGTGGCTCTTCCTGGCACCAGACAAATTCGGTGGCGTTCGAATATTTGGTGAGAACTTTTCGGAGCTGCACCTTGGGAAAGGGGTACAAGCGCTCAATGCGCACGATCGCGACGTGGATGAGTTCCTCTTGGCGCCGTTTCTCCAACAGATCGTAAAACACCTTGCCGCTGCACATCACCACGCGCTTCACCGCGTCGGCGTCCAGATCGTCGATCTCATCAATGAGCGGCTGGAACTCCCCTCCGCTGAGGTCTTCCAGCGCGCTGACCGCCCGGCGGTGTCGCAGCAGGCTCTTCGGCGTCATCACGATCAGCGGCTTGCGACACTCCAGCAGGATCTGGCGGCGCAGCAGATGAAACATCTGCGCCGGCGTCGTGGGCACGCAAACCTGCATGTTCTTCTCGGCACACAGCTGCAGGTAGCGTTCCAGCCGCGCGGAGGAATGCTCGGGACCCTGGCCCTCCATGCCGTGCGGCAGGAACATCACCAGCCCGCAAAGCCGGCTCCATTTCTGCTCGCCGGCGCTGATAAACTGGTCGATCACCACTTGCGCGTTGTTCGCAAAGTCGCCGAACTGGGCCTCCCAGATCACCAGGGTACGCGGATCGGTGGTTGCATAGCCGTACTCGAAGGCCAGCACCGCCTCCTCGGACAGCAGTGAGTTGATCACCAGAAAGTTGGCCTGGTCCTCGCTGACGTTGCGCAGCGGCACATACAGCCCGCCGCCCTTCTGATTGTGAAGCACCGCCTGGCGGTGGAAGAACGTCCCTCGCCCGCTGTCCTGTCCCGACAGGCGCACCCCATAACCCTCGGTGACGAGCGACGCATAGGCCATGGTTTCGGCAAAGCCCCAGTCGATCGGCAACGCACCGGCCGCCATCTTACGCCGGTTGTCGATGACCTTGGCGACATTGGGGTGCAGCTCGAAGCCCTCCGGCAGCCGCTCGAGGCGACGCCACAGCTCGCGTATCCTTTCGATCGGGACGGCGGTTTCAAGATAAGCGGTGCAGGCCTGCTTGAGGTAGGGCGCCCAGTCCACTGCGTAGGGATAATGAGCCTCTTCCTTCGGAACCACCTCGTCGAGGACCGACACCCCTTCATCGAGCCGCGCCCGATATGCGTCCAGCAGCTCGCCGGGCAGAGCTTCGTCGATCAGCCCCTCTTTCACCAGCTTCTGGGTATAAAGCTCCCGCGGCGTCGGACGGCCGCGGATCGCCCGGTACATGACCGGTTGTGTGACGGTTGGCTCATCGGCCTCGCTGTGTCCCTGACGGCGATAGCAGACCAGGTCGATGACCACGTCCTTGTGGAAATGCATCCGGTAGTCCAGCGCAATGCGTGTCACATGGATCACCGCGTCCGGATCGTCGCCATTGACGTGAAAGATGGGTGCATCGACCATTTTGGCGATGTCGGTGCAATACTGGGTGGAGCGGGCGTCGTGCTGGTGGCTGGTGGTGAAGCCGATCTGGTTGTCTACCACGATGTGCACCGTCCCTTTGGTGGAAAACCCGCGGGACTGCGACATGTTGAAGGTTTCCATCACAACGCCCTGACCGGCGAAAGCCGCGTCCCCGTGTATCAGCACCGGAACCACCTGATTGCCTGCATCGTCGCCGCTGCGCTGCTGGCGGGCTCGCACCGAGCCTTCCACGACTGGCCCCACGATCTCCAGGTGCGAGGGGTTGAACGCCAGGGCGAGGTGGACGAGCCCCTTTTCGGTCTTGAGATTGGACGAAAACCCCTGGTGATATTTCACGTCACCCGAGCCGTTGCCGGGCTGCCCCGGCCTGTCCTCGAACTCCTGGAACAGCTCCGCCGCCGTCTTGCCCACGATGTTCATCAGCACATTGAGCCGGCCCCGATGCGCCATGCCGATGACGATCTCCCTCACACTGTAGGTGCCGCCGCGCTGGATAAGCTCATCGAGCAACGGAACCAGGCTGTCCCCGCCCTCCAGGGAGAAACGCTTCTGCCCGACATAGCGGGCATGCAGGTAGCGCTCCAGACCCTCGGCCGCAACCAGGCGCTGAAGGATCCGCCGTCGGGTTGCCGTGGAGAGCTGCGGCTGCCCACCGCTGCCCTCGAGGCGCTGCTGGATCCAGCGCTTTTCGGCCGTCTCGGTGATGTGCATGTATTCGGCACCCACGCTGCCGCAGTAGGTGGCACGCAGCTGCGCCAGGATCTGCCTCAGGGTGGGCCGCTCGACGCTGACCAGCGAGCCGCTGTCGAACACCGTGTCCAGATCCGCATCGCTCAGCCCGTGGTGGGCGAGCTCCAGCTCGCGCAGCTCCACGGGATCCCGCAGGCCGAGCGGATCGATTTGTGCCACCTGGTGACCCCGAAAACGGTACGCATTGATCAGCTGTAGCACCCGGACCTGTTTTTCTTCGTGGGCCTGGGTTCCCTCTACACTGCTGACCGGACGCCGCAGCGGCACCGGCTGGCGCGTTATGGCCCGGAATGCCTGCCGGATGACGGTATGTGACGGCTCTGCGCCGAAGCCGTTTATCCTGGGCAGGGTTTCGAAAAAGGTCCGCCAGCGCGCAGAAACCCGGTTGGGATCGGCCAGAAACTGTTCGTAGAGCTGCTCCAGATACGCGGCGTTGTGACCCGCGAGCTGCGAGCTGTCCCAGAATTCATGCAGGCCTTTGTGTCTGGAAATATCGTCCATTGGTTATTCGCCGCGGCAACCCGGCGCGTCGGCCCCGTTGAGTGCTTTAAAGCGCAGGCAAATCCCGCGCCAACTCCCTGAGTTCCCAGCGCATCCGTGATGGAACCTTTACACCATGGGAACGGACTGCGCAAGTAAGAGCTCTTTTGCGCCCTCGTCGGCACCAGTGTGACTTTCTGTTGACACCTTGCAAGGGTATAGACAAACCTGTTTGACAGAAATTCGTCGCCAGCCAGGTCGAAGGGGCGGTGGCGCCCTGCCACGTCCCCGGGTGATATGCTCTGAGGCATGGCCGTCGCCTACTTCCGGTTCTATGAGGAGCTGAACGACTTTCTGCCGCCCGCCCGACGCAAAGTGGAATTCAGCCACTGCTTCAGCCGGCGGGCCTCGATCAAGGACATGATCGAGGCGTTTGGCGTCCCCCATCCGGAAATCGAGCTGATTTTGGTCAACGGCCGCTCGGTCGGCTTCTCCTACATCGTGCAGGACGGTGACCGCATCAGCGTGTACCCCGTGTTCGAGGCGCTGAACGTTTCCTCGGTCATCCGCCTGCGTCCCGCCCCCCTGCGCAGGCCGCGCTTTGTGGTGGACTGCAACCTCGGCCGACTGGCGCGCTACCTGAGGCTGCTGGGGCTGGACTGCCTGTACCGCAACGATTTCACCGATGACGACGTGGCGATGCTCAGCCGGGCTCAGCGTCGGATCGTTTTGACCCGCGATCGGCGGCTGCTGCACCGAAAGATCATCAGCCACGGCCTGTTTGTTCGGGCGGTGCGCCCGCGGGAGCAGGCCCGCGAGGTCCTTTCGCGCCTGGACCTCTACGACAGTATCGCGCCTTTCACGCGCTGCACCCGCTGCAATGGCCGTCTCGAGCCGGTGGCAAAATCGTCCATTGAGCACCGCCTGGAACCCAAGACCCGCCGTTATTACCAACAGTTCCTGCAATGTCCGGATTGCCATAAGCTCTACTGGCAGGGCGGCCACCACGAACGGGCCCGGCAGCTGATATCGGAGCTGGCGTCGCCACCGCCGACCGATGAGTGCTAGACTTTCGAAGGAACAGTCAATAGCCAATAAGGAACCCGCCATGCGCCTGATCTGGAACCTGCTTGCACTCATTGGCCTAGTCGTACTCATCGCTGTCGTCGTCGGCTTGGTAAAGCTCGGCCCGGGACTGAGCAACCTCGGCGAGTTCGACCGTCAGGCTCTCAACACCTATGGTGAAATCGCCGGCGAGCTGATCGAGACCGGCAACGGTGCAGAGGCTACGACATGGAAGGTGAAGGTGGACAAGAGTCAGTCCGCCGAGGATGTCGAACAGACAATGAAGTTCGTGGCCAACGAGCACAACTTTCAGAACGTCGGCGAATTACCCCTCTACAAGCAGGTTGAGGCCATGACCGGCGAGTCTTACCGCTTTGTCAAGATCTACATGTTCTGCAATGCTCTGACGGCGGCGCGGATGCTCGACTACAGCGATGCCTTTTCCGCCTACCTGCCCTGCCGGATCACGCTGATCGAGGATCCGGACGGCACCCTCTGGCTCTACACCCTGAACATGGATCTGATGATTCATGGAGGTGAGGAGCTGCCGCCGGATCTGAAGGAGGAAGCGCTGAAGGTCAAGGAGATTATTCTCGACATCATGGAGCGCGGCGCCACCGGGGCATTCTGAGCTCGGAAGAGTCTCACCGACCGGCGGCCACATCCGGCTCCGGACCCGCCGCCGCCTTCAGAGCTGTTGGAGACACAGCCGGCGCGGCTGCCCGGATGCCACCGCAGCCGGCGTGCCCTTGGGCGGGCCGCGCCGACCTCCCAACCGTCCAAGAGACTCTCCCGGACCCGGACCTGTCGTCATAACCCGACCATCCGGCAGGCCGTTCGTTGCCCCGAGCCCAACAGGGACCCTGATCCGCGGATCCGCCCCCAGTGCGTCAACGCCACCATGTCGTACGTTTTTACATTTTAACGCGAGCTTCGAGAAGTTCACGGCTGCTGCCAATGCATAAGATCGGGATGTGACTATTTGAAACTCCTGGCATAGTCAACCTGACGGCCGACATA
>JASFKW010000073.1:0-17895 GCA_050118435.1 Gammaproteobacteria bacterium
GAGTGAACTTTGGTGATTCCAAATGAACGACGAGCAACGTGGCCTTACCGCATTTGGGGCGCAACCCGAAAGGACGGGGCCATTTTCCCGCAATGCGGCGTTGCCGCTCGCTTGTGTAGACTGGCTACACGGCGTTCGCGGCGCCTTGCCTTGCAGCAAAATGGCCGCCGTCGCGGCGATCTGGTAAGTGTTAACAGGCCCTAGCATGAATCGACCAGCCGAAGACCTGGCGCTCGAGGCAGAACAGCCGGGACCGGTACAGCCCGGTCTGTATCTTATCGAAGATCTTCCGAGTTGGATCCTGGGTCCGGACGCCCCGCAGGCGCGCTCAGAGGCGCGGTGCCTGCTCTATGTGGTGGTGCAGCTGCAACCGCCCAAGGTCCGCTCGACGCCGGAACGCCGGCTGCACCTCAGAGACACGCTCGCGGCCGGCACGGCCAGTCACAACGCGGCGGTGCTCGCCAAGGAGCCGCATTTCTGGGATTACCTGCAACAGATCAACCTGACGGCCTACGATGCGGAGATCGATGCGCGGCGTGCGCGACATTTCATCAACCGCATCTGCGGCGTTAGCGGACGTCACCAGCTCAATCGGGAACCGGCGACCGCGCAGCGATTCTTCACTCTGGTGCAGCAGCCTTTCCTGCTCTGGCTGCTGGCGCTGGGACGCAGCTAACCGCGCTGCCGCTTGGCCAGCTGCCAGAAAGTCTCCAGCTGGTCCAGACTGCAGTCGAGGAGATCGCGTCCGGACGCCCGAGCCAGCGACTCCATGGCGCCAAAGCGGGATTCAAACTTCCGATTGGCGCCCCGAAGCAGGCTTTCGGCATCGGCGTCCAGGAAGCGGGCCAGGTTCACACAGGTGAACAACAGATCACCCAGCTCCTCCTGAAGGTGATCCAATCCACCGGATTCCCGCGCTTCCTTGAATTCCGCCACTTCTTCATCCAGCTTGGCGATCACGTCCTGCATCCGCGGCCAGTCGAATCCGGCGCGGGCGGCCCGACGCTGAATCTTCTGCGCCCGTATCAACGCAGGAAGTCCGACGGGAACGCCAGCAAGGGCGCCGCCCCCATTGCGCCCCTTGCGGGCGCGTTCCCCGGCTTTGTGTCGCTCCCAGGCCTCGGTCTGCTCCCTGGCATCCGAAACCTCCGCGTCTCCGAATACGTGCGGATGTCGCCGCACGAGCTTGCGGTTGATGGAAGACACCACGTCGGCGAAACGGAACAATCCCTGCTCGGCGGCCATCTGCGCGTGAAACACCACCTGAAACAACAGATCGCCGAGCTCCTCGCAGAGCTCTTCGACGTCGCCGCGCTGGATGGCATCCACCACCTCGTAGGCCTCTTCCAGCGTGTAGGGGGCAACGCTGGCGAAATCCTGTTCCAGATCCCAGGGACAGCCTCGCTCCGGGTGCCGCAGGCGCCTCATGACCTCCAGGAGCTCTTCGATCGCTCCCGCATCCTTTGCAGAGTCCTCACCTCTCAACCTTATGCGCTCCCGCCGCCAACAAACCAGCCAGACTCGATTCTCGGAAGGTCCCAGGCTACAGCTTCGCCGCGGCTCAGGCGACCTTTCTTTCACCGCCGCCATCTCTGGGCCGCACGGACCGGCGTGACAGCACGGCGCGACGGTCCGTGGAGTGGCGCCGGCCAGCCCCAAATCGGCGTGCGGCGCGACCGGGAGGCGCTTTCAACCGTAATTCGTGGCGGGCACGGAGATCGCACAACGCTGCGCGACTACACTTGAGCCATGACACCGACGGCTCATCTGATACTGCTCGCCGTCGCCTGGGCCCTGTACGGGCTGGTGCACTCGGGGCTGGCAACGGCGCACAGCAAGGCCTGGTTCGAAAAGCACTTCCCGCGGCGTTTCCCCGCCTACCGGCTGATCTACAACATCATTGCCGGCGTGCTTCTGATCCCGCCACTTTGGCTGCTGTTCAGCTATCCGGGCGCGCCGCTGTGGCAGTGGCCGGGCGCGGTCCGCTGGCTCGCCGATGCCGCCGCTGTTGCCGCCGCGGGGGGATTCCTCTGGACGTTCAGGATCTACGACGGCCGCGAGCTGCTGGGCATCACGCAGCTGCAGCGGGCCCGACAGGGGCGCGACGAACGGGCGCCCGCCCTGGATCAGTCACCCATGCGCCTGTCCTGGGCGCACCGTTTCGTGCGCCACCCCTGGTATTTCTTCGGCCTGGTCATTCTCTGGACACGGGAGATGAGCGCGGCGCTACTGATCACGGCCTGCTGCCTGACGATCTACCTGGCTCTGGGCTCAAGGCGCGAGGAACGCGACCTGCTCGCCCGCTATGGCGAGCGCTATCGGCGTTACCGGGAGCGCGTTCCGGCCCTGCTGCCGCTGCCCTGGCGTTGTCTCACGCGGGAGCAGGCCGAGAAACTGCGCCGGGCATCTGGCGGTGACTGACCCCGGGGAGCGCTGGCACCGCTTCCGGGGGGCGCCTCCTCAGTCCCGCTTGCCGGTCATCGCACCGATCACCTGATCCTCGAGCTGTATGCGCTCGGCGAGCGTTTCGCCGAGCCGGGAAAGATCGGCATCCAGTAGACGGAGGGCTTCACGGTCACCGTTCAACAGGTCGACCGTCTCGTAGCGATCGTTGAACCGCAGAATCACGTCCGTGGTTTGGGCGATTCTGGGATAGACCTTGTCGGCCACTTCCAGCACGGGGATCCTGCGCTCGGTCCGGTCGGAAATGAAGCGGTAGAGCTGAAAGTGGGCACTCGCCGTATAGTCAATCAGGGCCTGACAGAAGTCCTGCAACGCGTCGCTGGTTATGTCGTCGGCCTCGAAGGGACGCTGTCTGGCCAGGTCATTATAGAGCGAGAGTGTTTCTGATCGTGTCTTTACCAGGGTCACCAGCCTTTCGCGGGACCCGCTGCGCCGATCTGTCTCAGCGCTGTAGTCGGTTGCCATGCAGTAGCTCCAGAGCTCCGATCACGCCAGGTGATCTTTATCGTGTCAAAATTGTAACAAACCGGTCGACCGGCCACAGAGGCGTCGCATCGATTCCTCGTCGCTGCATCCTCTGACATCCCGAAGGGTCCTCAGGATACTGAATTTCATAAATTTTTCAATCTTGCTCGCTGCTGTTGGCGGCCGCGCCCCGCGCCTGTCCGCGCTCGGGTCCGATTATTCTTGACTAAAAGACTCAAGTATTATTATCATTACAGCTGTTCAGGAAACGGAGACGCGCATCCTAAGATTGTTGCGCCTGACAGGCATATGAGGCGAATCATGAAACTATCGACGAAAGGCCGTCACGCAATCACTGCGATGATGGAACTGGCACTGCGGGACGACAAGGGCCCCGTCACACTGGCGGACATCTCGGTCGAGCAGTCGATTTCGGTATCATATCTCGAGCAGCTGTTCGCTCGCTTGCGTAACCACGGACTGGTGACGGGCATGCGCGGTCCGGGCGGCGGGTACTGCCTGCGACGCCCGGCGACCGAAATCACCATCGCGGAAATACTGAGCGCGGTGGACGATGCCATGCCCGCGCGCCGCGAACGCATTCCCGGCGAGGAGTGGCCACAGAGCGTGATCCTCTGGAATAAGCTCAGCTCTCGCATTTATGATTACCTGAATGGCCTGACTCTGGCCGAGGCCGTAGCCATGGACGAGCAGGAGAAGGAAGGCGAAAAGAGCGGAGAGCGCTTTGGCTCGGGATTTCAGCAGTCGGCCGCCTGAGAGCGGCCGTCTTCGCGACGTACAGTGGAGAGTGAGTTAAATGGCATACAGTGAGAAGGTTCTGGATCATTATGAGAACCCACGCAACGTGGGTTCTTTTGATAAGGCCGATACCAGCGTCGGAACCGGCATGGTCGGTGCGCCGGCCTGCGGCGACGTCATGAAGCTGCAGATCAAGGTCAACGACAACGGCATCATCGAAGATGCGCGCTTCAAGACCTACGGCTGCGGCTCCGCCATTGCGTCGAGCTCGCTGTTGACGGAGTGGGTCAAGGGCAAGACGCTGGAAGAGGCAAGCCAGATCAGAAACAGCCAGATCGCGGAAGAGCTCGCGCTGCCGCCAGTCAAGGTACACTGTTCGGTGCTGGCGGAAGACGCCATCAAGGCCGCCATCTCCGATTTCAGGCAGAAGGCCCCCCGGGACGAGGTGGCCTGAGACACCAGACGCGACACAGGCGCAAGCTGCAGAAAAGGCCGCCGTGCGAACCGCGGCCTTTTTTCTGCCGATGCCGCAGTCCGGGACCAAAGCATGCAGCAGGATGTCATCGAGCTCTTTCCGCAGCCGGGTGCCAGGCGCGCCCTGCAGGGGCTGTATCTGAAACAGCTGCTCGAAACGCCGGGCCCGCGGGATGGACCTTTCATCTTCAGCAACTTCATCTCCAGCCTGGATGGCCGGATTGCCATTCCCGGCCCCGGCCGCAGCAGCCATCAGGTGCCACCGGCCATCGCGAACGCCCGCGACTGGCGCCTGTTCCAGGAGCTGGCCGCTCAGGCGGACCTGCTGATCACCAGCGCACGCTATTTCCGCCAAGTCGCCGGAAAGGAGGAGCAGGCCGAGCTGCCCCTGGGTTCATCCGCTGAATTCGAGGACCTGCGGCGCTGGCGGAACAGCCGTGGCATGTCCCCACAGCCGGACATCGCCGTGCTCAGCGCCAGCCTGGATATTCCCCTGGCGTCGCTCCGCTTTTACGAGGACCGCAAGCTCTATTTGATCACGGGGGCGGCGGCCGACGACGACAAGCTCCAGCGGCTGCTGGATGCCTCGCACGCCGAGGCCATCACCTGCGGCCATCAGGGGCACGTCGATGCCCGGATACTGCGGGCGAAGCTGGCCGCCCTGGGCTACCGGCGCGTTTATGCCATCGCGGGTCCCGCCGTGCTGCACACCCTGGTCCAGGGCGACGCGCTGGACCGGCTCTACCAGACCACCGCCCATTGTCTGCTCGGCGGCACCCGCTTCGATACCTTTGTGCGCGGCCCGCTGCTGGAGCCCGCGTTCTGCATGGCCCTGCACGCCATGTACTACGATCCACTGGCTCCCGAAGACGCGGGCCAGACGCTGGCCATCTATGACCGACAAGCCCCGGAAGCCGAGCCGTAAAGCGGTTTACACAGGCGAGGTTGTCGACCTCGGCATCGAGAGTGTCGTCCTGCCCAACGGCCACCATATACAGCTCGAAGTGGTACGCCACCCCGGAGGCGCCGCGGTGGTTGCGCTCGACGATCAAAGGCGCGTCTGCCTTCTGCGCCAGTATCGGCACGCCGCCGGCGGCTGGTTATGGGAGCTGCCGGCCGGGAAGATCGATCGCCCGGAGCCGCCGGAGCAGACCGCGCAGCGGGAGCTGCGCGAGGAAGCCGGTCTCCTGGCCGGGAAATGGACGCACCTCGGCAGCTTCCTTAGCACACCGGGCTTCTGCGACGAGCGGATACATCTCTACCTGGCGCGAAGCCTTCGCTCCGTTGCCACCGAGCTCCATGCGCACGAGGTTATCGAGGTGCACTGGCTCGACTACGCGCAGGCACTCGAGCGGCTGCGCGCCGGCGAGATCGAGGATGGGAAGACCATTATCGGTCTGCTGCTCGCCCGCCCCTTCCTTGAGTGAGACACCGGCCCCGCCATTCCGGCAGCCCTTCTGCGGCTGGTGTGCGTCGGGCCTGTGATAGTATTGAGCCCGGGCAATCCCGGGGGTGTCGGTGAAATTCTGCAGCAACTGTGGCGCACCACTGGATCTGCGGGTCCCCGAGGGGGACGACCGCGAGCGCTTCGTGTGTCCGGACTGCCATACCGTCCATTATCAGAACCCGAAGATCGTGGCGGGCTGCGTACCCGAGTGGCAGGGGCGCATTCTGCTGTGCAAGCGCGCCATCGAGCCACGCTACGGTCTGTGGACGCTGCCGGCCGGCTTCATGGAAAACGGCGAAACCACCGAGCAGGCCGCGATGCGCGAAACCTGGGAAGAGGCCCGCGCGCGTGTCGAGATCTCCAGCCTCTATACCCTGTTCAGCATCCCCCACATCAACCAGGTGTACATGCTGTTTCGAGGCAGTATTGTAGACGGCGACTACCGCCCGGGACCGGAGAGCCTGGCGTGCGACTTGTTCTCGGAACTCCAGATCCCTTGGCAGGAGCTCGCGTTTCCGGTGGTCAGAGAAACGCTGCGACGCTACTACGAAGACAAGAATCGCGGCGACGGTTTCCCGCTGCACCGCGGCGAGATCGTCAGGCACCCGGCCCGCCAGCCCTAGGGCCTGTTAGTACCCTTGCAATATGATAGTGCAGGAGTATCGGCGGACCGGGCGGCTCTACGGTCAGGCGACCGCGCGCGACCTGTCGATGGCAGCTGCTTCGCTCGCCGGCCTGACAGCCTCACTCTCGTTGGCAAACAGCATCACGCGTAACGCACGTCGCTGCTCACCGCTGATCCCGTCGAACATCAACCCCACACCCTGCGCCGACTGGTGCACCACCACGGCGGGCAATCGCATGCCGGCCCTGCCGGCGTCAAGAAACTCGATTTCGAGACATTCGTGCTTTCGCCACTCGCAACCGCCGACTTCCACGTACACGCCCCCGAGCCCGAGATCGCGACTCACACCACTCTGTACCGGTAGCCCGTTCTTATAGATGAGCAACTGAAACCTGAAAGGTTTACGAGCACTGCATCGGTGTTCCATTCCATCCTCCTCTGATCAATCCGATTTTATCCATCGTGGTCTTATCGTCTTCCTAAAGTGTTACTTTAAGACTCAACACTAACCCAGCATTTGACTGAGATCAATGTCCACGCACTTTCAAAGACATTTTGCCCCCGAACTGCCGCTCAGCTGTCGGGCAGCGACAACAGACCGGCGTTCCCTCCCACCGCCGCGGTGTTCACACTGGAGGTGCGCTCGGTTGCGAAACGGTAGAGATAATATGGACCGCCGGCCTTCGGCCCGGTTCCCGACAACCCCTCGCCGCCAAACGGCTGTGAGCCTACAACGGCGCCGATCATATTCCGGTTGACGTAGATATTGCCAACCCGGGCGCGGGCCCGCACCCGTTGCCAGGTCTCCTCGATACGGCTGTGCACGCCGAGCGTCAGACCATAACCGGTGCCGTTGACGGCATCGATGACCGCGTCCAGCCGGTCGCCGCGATAGCGGATGAGGTGCAGGATCGGCCCGAAAACTTCCCTGTCGAGCGGGCCCAGCCCATCGATCTCATAGACTCGCGGGGCAAAGAAGCTGCCCCGACTCAGCTGCGCATCAACGTAGAGCCGGTGCAGCAGACGGCCCTGGCGCTTCATGCGCTCGACGTGGGGCTCGAGCCCGTGCACCGCCGCCGGATCGATCAGCGGCCCGACGTCGGTCGACAGCGACAGGGGATCGCCGATGCGCAACTCGTCCATGGCCCCGATCAGCAGCCCGATGAACCGGTCGGCGATCTCCTCCTGCACAAACAGCGCGCGCAGCGCCGAACAACGCTGGCCCGCACTGTTGAAAGCGGACTCGAGAACATCGACCACCAGCTGCTCCGGCAGCGCCGAGCTGTCGGCGATCATAATGTTCTGACCACCGGTCTCGGCGATCAGCGGCACGATCGGTCCGCGTCGCGTCGCGAGCGCCTGCTGGATGCGCCGGGCGGTCTCGGTGGAGCCGGTCATCGCGACGCCAGCCAGCCGCGGGCTGGCAAACAGCCGCTCGCCAATCCGGCTTCCGCTGCCTGGCAGAAACTGCAGCACCTCGCCGGGCACCCCCGCCCGGTGGAGCAGCGCCACGGCCTCGTAGCCGGTCAAGGGCGTCTGGCGCGCCGGTTTCGCTATCACCGTGTTGCCGGCCGCGAGCGCCCCGACAATCTGCCCGACGAATATCGCCAGCGGGAAATTCCAGGGGCTGATGCAGACGAAAACGCCGCGTCCGCGCAGCCACAGCTCGTTGCGCTCCCCGGTCGGCCCCGGCAACAACCGGGGCCGCTCAAACTCCTGTTGCGCCTGCCGTGCGTAATAGCGGCAGTAGTCCACCGCCTCGCGCAGCTCAGACACCGCGTCCGGGATCGTCCGCCCGCCCTCGCGGATTACCCGCGCCATCAGCCGCGGCCCATGCTGCTCGAACAGATCAGCGGCACGGAGCAGGTGCTCGGCGCGTCGCGCGCCACCCAGCTGATCCCACGCGCTCGCCGCGTCGGCGGCCACCGCCAGCGCCCGCTCCACGAGCGCATCGCCGGCTTCAGCGACCTGGCCGATTCTGTGCTCGCGATTTGCCGGGCTGACCAGCTCGCGGATCTCCCCTTCGCGATCCTCTCCAGCCACGCGCGCCGCGCTGCGCCAGGGTTGTGCACAGGCCTGCTCGAGCTGTGTCCCCAGCCGCTCCACGACCACCGGATCGGTGAGGTCCCAGCCGCGGGAATTCCTGCGCTCCGTCCCGTACAGGTCGCGGGGTAAGGGAATGTGCGGGTGCCGCTGGCAGTCCAGCGCCGCGACCCGCTCGCAGGGATTGTCGACCAGCCGGTCGAGATCGAGCTCATCGTCGTTCAGCTGATTGATGAACGAGGTGTTGGCGCCGTTCTCGAGCAGACGCCGCACCAGGTAGGGCAGAAGCTCGTCGTGACTGCCCACAGGTGCATAGACGCGCACCGGCGGCACCTCGACGAGCTCGCCCAGCACGGCATAGAGGCATTCGCCCATTCCGTGCAGACGCTGCAGCTCGTAATCGCGCCCCTGCCCCAGCTCATGCACCCAGGCCAGGGTCATGGCGTTGTGGGTGGCGATCTGCGGATAGAAACAGTCCGGGTTTCGCATCAGCAATCCCGCGCAGGCGAGAAAGGACACGTCCGTGGCGGCCTTGCGGGTGAACACCGGATAGTCATTCAGCCCCCGCTCCTGGGTCCACTTGATTTCGCTGTCCCAGTAGGCGCCCTTGACCAGGCGTACGGGGATGCGCCGACGGTGCAGACGGGCCAGGGCAGCCAGCCATTCGAGCAGCGGCCAGGCGCGCTTCTGATAGCTCTGCACCGCCAGTCCCAGTCCCTGCCAGGTGGGGTCGCGAAGACCGGCCAGCAGCGCCTCGAAGATATCGAGCGAAAGATCCAGCCTGTCGGCTTCCTCGGCGTCCAGCGTCAGGCCTATCCCGGCCGCCGCGGCCTGCTCGACCAGTGGGCGCAGGCGCGGCAGCAGCTCGCCGAGGACCCGATCGCGCTGGGCAAACTCGTAGCGCGGATGCAGCGCGGACAGTTTGACGGAGATCCCTGGCTGAGCGAACACGTCCCGATCGCGCTCGACGCGCTCGCCGATGCAGGTGATCGCCGACGCGTAGGCCTCCGCGTAGCGCTCGACGTCCAGCGCGGTGCGCGCCGCCTCGCCGAGGCAGTCATAGGAGTAGCGCACAGCGTCAGCGGGGCCGCGGACCCGGCGCAATGCCTCGCCGATATCGCGCCCGGCGACAAACTGCTGGGCGAGAATCCGCATCGCGCCCTGCATCGCGACCCTCACGACCGGCTCGCCCAGCCGCGACACCAGCTGCTTCAACGACTGCTCGGGTGCAGCGCCGGAGGCGCCCTGATGCAACAGGCGCCCGGTGAGCAGCAACCCCCAGGTAGACGCATTGACCAGCAGCGAAGCGCCGCTGCCCAGGTGCTCGTCCCAGTGCCCCTTCGCCAGCCGATCGCGCACCAGACGGTCGGCCGTCGCCGCATCGGGGATGCGCAGCAGCGCCTCGGCAATGCACATGAGCAGCACGCCTTCCTGGGAAGACAGGTCATACTCCCGCAACAGCGCCTCGATGCCGATCTGCTCAGCGGAGCGCCGGCGGGCCGCGGCGGTGATCTGGCGCGCCCGGCGCCGGACCGCCTGCTCACGCTCGGGACCGAGGCGGGCGTCTGCCAGGCGCTGCCTCAGACAGACGGTCTCATCGGCCCGGTAGGCTTCCCTGACGCGCTGTCGCAGTGCATCGACGCCCGCCTGCGACGCCCCCGCTAGCACTGCGCCGCCCCGTCCCTGATGAGGATATTTCATACTATCATCCGAGGTACCCGGTGCAGCCCCAGGCTGAAGGATCCTTCGTCATGACACTCGTGCTCCGCACCTTAATTTATCTTAGTCTGCTGGCCGGGCCCGCGCTCGCCCGCCCTGCGGACGAGGATCTGAAGCAGCGGCTGCCGGCGGCGCCTTAGCTATGCACGGAGTGTTCCTCGATCTCGACAGCGTGCATCCGGGTGACCTGGATCTGGCCCCCTTGCGCGAGGCACTCGACGCCTGGCGCTTCCACGGTCTCACCCGTCCCGTTGATGTCGCGGCGCGGATCCGGGACGCGCAGGTGGTGGTCACTAACAAGGCCCGGCTCGACGTAACGGCGCTCGAGGCCGCACCGGAGCTGCAGCTGGTCTGCGTCGCCGCGACCGGCACCAACAATGTCGATCTGGAGACAGCCGCCGACCGCGGCATCGTGGTCAGCAACGCGCGGGACTACGCCACGGCCTCGGTTGTCGAGCACGTCTTTTCCCTGGTGCTCACGCTCAGTCGCAGCCTCGACCGCTACCGCCAGCGCGTGACGGTCGGTGACTGGACACGCAGCGCCCACTTCTGTGTTTTCGACGAAACCATCGAGGAGCTTGCGGGTAAGAATCTCGGCATCATCGGCTATGGCGTGCTGGGTCGCGCCGTGGCGGCAGCGGCGCGCGCGTTCTCGATGCGGGTCCAGATTGCCCAGCGCCTGCACGACGAAGCGCTGCCCGGCCGCGTGCCCTTTCGGGAGCTGCTCGAGAGCTGCGACATCGTCAGCCTGCACTGCCCGCTCACCGAACAGACCCATGGGCTGATCGGCGAGGCCGAGCTGCGGCGGATGAAACCGAATGCCCTGCTGATCAACGCGGCCCGCGGGGGTATCGTCGACGAAGTGGCTCTCGTGGAAGCGCTGCGCCGGGGGTGGATTGGCGGCGCCGGGGTCGACGTGCTGGCAGAGGAACCTCCGCCGGCTTCCAGCCCGCTGCTGCAATATGCCTCACCGCGCCTGATCGTGACCCCGCACGTAGCCTGGGCGAGCCGCGCAGCGCGCCAGCGCCTGCTCGGAGAGGTCACCGACAACATCCGTGCATTCCGTGACGGTCATCCCCGTAACCGAGTGGTATGACACCACGCGCCCCGCGTGCAGACAGGCAGACGGCTCAATGACGCGGTCTGCGCATCCGCCACACGCCCCTTGGCTTGGCCAGATTGACCTTCAGATGACGCCCCTCGAATTCCATTCCGTCCGTGGCACTGATCGCCGTCTCGGCGGATTCGTCATCCATTTCGACAAAGGCGAAACCGCGTGGCTTTCCCGTGTAGCGGTCGTTGATCAGCTTGACTGACTTCACCTCGCCGTGCGCGGCGAACAGCTCGCGCAGTTTTTCCGAGGTAATGTCAAAAGAGATGTTACCGACGTAGATGGATTTCATTTTTCTTTCCAACCTCCTATTGGACTCCTGTCGATGGAACAGGAACGGGTTCCCTTGCTCAGCCGAAAAAAGCGCCACCCATGCTGCATCGCCCGGACCGTGCTCAGGCCACTCTGGTTGTCTATAACCCTAGCATGAATCCTGAAAAAACACGGCGTTGGCTGCAACACCAAAAGTATAGCCTATCGATACAGACAATAAAGATCCCGGCCGTGTTCAGGACCGGTTGGATCCCCGGTATACTGGCGCGCGAATGGCAGCGTTGCGGGAGCGCCTGATGGAGAGCGGTATCGGATTGAGCTGGGCATGGGGAATCGGTCTTATTGGCTTCGCCTTCGGCGTCGCCTGTGGCGTCGGAATCGGCTATGTGGCGTTGTGCAACAACCGGCGCACCCAACAGCTACAGGAAAGGTGCGACGCGCTCCAACAGGAATTCGACAATTACCGCAGCGAAGTCGGCCAGCATTTCCTGCGCACATCGGAGTTGGTGCAGAAGATGACCGACAGCTATCGCGAGGTCTACGAGCACCTCGCCACGGGCTCACAGGCGCTCTGCCAGAATCCTGTCAGTCCTCCGCGTCTGGACATCCCGGATCGACCCGTGCTGGACACGGCCAGGGACAGAAAACCGACCGAAGCGTTCTCCGACACCGAGACCGACGCGCTCAACGAGCCGGACACCGATGACTATCTCGGCGACTCACCGCACGTACCCACGCTGGACATGCGGGAAGCACCGCCGTCCACTACTCGCCGTACACCGTCACCGTGATCCGCCGCTGGTGAGGCGCCCGACGGTGCTCCCAGAGGTAAACACCCTGCCAGATACCCAGGTCACAGCGCCCGCCGGATACCGGCAGGTTGAGTGAGCTCGACGTCAGAACGCTGCGCACATGCGCCGGCATGTCGTCATCGCCTTCATCGACATGGTGGAAAAGCGGGTCGCCGTCCGGCACCAGCCTGGCCATGAAGCGTTCCAGGTCGGCCCTCACCTCCGGATCGGCATTCTCACACAGCATCAGGGAAGCGCTGGTGTGGTGCACAAAGACCAGGCAGATACCGGCTCGTACTCCGGACTCGGCGACCTGCGCCTGAACCCTGTCCCCGATGGCATAACTGCCCCTGCCGTCGGTGCGCACCTTGAAAGATCTCTGGTAGACCATTCCGTTCGCCCCTGCCCCAGAGCTTCCAGTATACTGCATGATCTTTTCCTCGTGAGAACTCTTGTGATCGAGCATCTGCGCAATATCGCCATAATCGCCCACGTCGACCATGGAAAAACCACGCTGGTCGATAAGCTGCTTTCCCAGTCCGGCACGCTCGGCGAGCGTGCCGCCGCGCCAGACCGGGTGATGGACTCCAATGCACTGGAGCGCGAGCGCGGTATCACCATACTGGCGAAGAACACGGCCATCGAGTGGGGCGGGTTTCGCATTAATATCGTCGACACACCGGGCCACGCCGACTTCGGCGGCGAGGTGGAGCGGGTGCTGTCGATGGTCGACTCGGTGCTGTTGCTGGTGGATGCCGTGGATGGGCCCATGCCCCAGACCCGTTTCGTTACCCAGAAGGCGCTGGCGCGCGGCCTGCGTCCCATCGTGGTCATCAACAAGATTGACCGTCCGGGTGCCCGGCCCGGCTGGGTGCTGGACCAGACTTTTGATCTGTTCGATCGTCTGGGTGCCACCGACGAACAGCTCGACTTCCCCGTGGTGTATGCCTCGGCTCTGAACGGCTATGCCGGGCTGGAGGAAGACGTCCGCGAAGGTGACATGGGCCCGCTGTTCCGGACCATCGTCGATGAGGTGCACGCACCGCAGGTGGAGCCGGAAGATCCTTTCCAGCTCCAGGTATCCCAGCTCGACTACAGCAGCTATGTCGGTGTGATCGGCATCGGCCGTATCAGCCGCGGCCGGATCAGGACCAACAGCCCGGTAACCATCGTCGGCCGTGACGGCGCGCGTCGCGGTGGCCGCATCCTGCAGATCTTCGGCTTCCTGGGTCTGGAGCGCGTGGAGGTGCCGGAGGCCGGCGCGGGCGACATCATCGCCTTTACCGGCGTCGATGAGCTCTACATCTCGGACACCCTGTGCGACCCGAATGCCGTCGAGGCACTGGCCCCGCTGACGGTGGATGAGCCGACAGTGAGCATGACGTTTCAGGTCAACAGCTCGCCTTTTGCGGGCAGGGACGGAAAGTTCGTGACATCCCGGCAGCTCAAGGAGCGTCTGCAGCGCGAGCTGCTGCACAACGTGGCACTGCGGGTGCAGGAAACGGACGATCCCGACCGGTTTAGGGTCTCGGGACGCGGCGAGCTGCATCTGTCGGTGCTGATCGAGAACATGCGACGCGAAGGCTATGAGCTGGGCGTCTCGCGGCCCGAGGTCATCGTGCGCGAAGTGGACGGCCGAAAGCAGGAGCCGTACGAGCAGGTCACCGTCGATGTCGAAGAGCAGCATCAGGGTGCCGTCATGGAAAGGCTGGGCCAGCGTGGCGGCGAGCTCAGGGACATGGTGCCCGACGGCAAGGGCCGGGTGCGGCTGGACTATATCCTGCCGTCGCGCGGGCTGATCGGCTTTCGCACCGAGTTTCTGACCGCCACCCAGGGCACCGGCCTGCTCTACAGCGTGTTCGATCACTATGCTGCGGTGAAAAAAGGCGACTTCGGCGGTCGCAGCAACGGCGTGCTGATCGCCAACGGCGCCGGTAAGGCACTGGCCTATGCGCTCTTCAACCTCCAGGAGCGCGGGCGTCTGTTCATTGGCCACGGGGACGAGGTCTACGAGGGTATGATCATAGGCATACACTCGCGGGCCAACGACCTTGTGGTCAATCCCCTCAAGGCCAAGCAGCTCACAAACATACGGGCGGCCGGCTCGGATGAGAATATTCTACTGACGCCCCCCATCCGCCTGTCGCTGGAACAGGCGCTCGAGTTCATTGACGATGACGAGCTGGTCGAGGTGACGCCCAACCATATCCGACTGCGGAAGAAACTTCTGCAGGAGCACGAGCGCAAGCGCGCGGCGCGCGCCAGCTGAGCGGATCTCCCGAGGATCGAGGAATACGAAGCTCGGCCGCCGTGCGCTTTGAGGCCGTCGTCCGCGGGAGGCGGCCACCGAGGGCACATGGATTTATGCACGGCGCGCCCCGCGAGCCCATGTCGGCTGACGTCCGCGCGCAGCCGTATACACGACCGTTCAGCCGTGTTGATACACGGCCATGATCGAGCGCAGCTCCTGCAGCAGGCTGACCCGCTGCCGAGCGTCCAGCAACCGGTATTCGGGTCGCGTCTGCGTCTTCTCCAGGGCGGCTATGTAGGCGGTCACCCGCTCGCAGCCGAGCGCACAGATGCTGTCGACGGCCTTCTCCACCTCCGGATCAAGGCTGCTCATCTCTCGACTCCCCGACTCCGACACGCAGGCTCGGTGCGCCGGCCTGCTCCCGCACTGTGGTGCGCAAACCTCGCACCGCCGGCGCCCTCGAGCTGCAGCGTTTTCATCTGCGTGCGGTTGTTTCCCGGCCATCAGCAAATCTGCCTAAGGGCTCACAGTTTCAGGCGCTGCCAGAGCGTAATCTGTTAACGAGTCGACACGAGGGGGCGTCATGACGGCCATGCCCCGTCCCAGCATCCCGAATTCCCTGCTGGCCCTGCCAGCCAGCCTCCTGCTCTGCTGCGCCGTTCTGGCAGAACCGGGCGCGAACGCTGTGGCGCAGGCGCGATCCGGCTCCGTCGAAGGCCGGCAGTACGACGAAGTCATCGCCCGACTGCCCCGGAAACAGGCGCCCATCGCCGCCGTGGCGCTGGCGAAGATCAACATCGCGCTGTACGGCGCGAAACAGCACGCACAGGCACAGCTGTGCGCGGGGCGCTGGACGCCGAACGGCTCGCCGCGGCATCAGCAAGGCCCGCGCCTTCAGCCGCGCACCACCGAGGGCGGAGCCAGCGAGTACTGGCTGTTCCATTCCTTCAGACTACCAGAGCAGATTTCCTGCGAACAGGTAAGCCGTGCGAGCTTCTTTCTCGAAATGAGCCGTCATCTGCCCGGCTGGATCGTCATCCGGCCCGCCGGGCAGCAGACCGCGTACAGACAGGGCAACGTTCTGCTGGCGGCGCCCGATAAACGCATCGCCGTCAGGCAGCTTCAATCTGCCGCGAAACCAGATCTCTGAAAGTCCGCTTTCCCAGCTGCTCAGCCACCGTTTCCCAAACGGATTCCATCGCGCCTTCCACCTCGGGCTGGTGCGGCAGCGTCTTGAGCGTCAACAGCCGGTTCTCGCCCGCGCCACGCACCGTCTCCAGGACCTGCGCCATCGTAATGGTCTCTATGTCACGGCGCGGCAGGTAGGCGGGCGGATCGTCACTGGTCTCTGCTAGAAAGCCGGTGTCTATCATCAAGTCCAGTACCTGGCTGACCGGCTGCATGGGCAGACCCAGCTGCTCGACCACAGCATCCAGCGTCCAGGGCTCGCACTGTCTGATGTGATGATCCGCCACCATGAACATGAGCTGCAGCGCCAGTCGTTCCCGCAAGCGGTTGCTGAGCTCGAAGCTGATCGGCGTGCGCGTCACGTACTGCGGGTACTGGACATAGAAAGCCACCTGGGTGCCCAGCAGCAGGATCAGCCAGCTCAGGTAGAGCCAGATCAGCAGCAGAATCACGATGGCGAAACCCGAATAAATCGCCGCGTACTTGGAAGACGTGGCAACGAAGGCGGCAAAGCCCCAGCCACTGGTTTGCCAGAGTACGCCGGCCACCATGCCTCCGACCATCGCCGGAAACAGGCGTACCCGGGTGTTGGGGATGAACATGTACAAAAAGGTGAAGGCAGCGATCACCAGCAGATAGGGCACCAGCCTGCTGGCGGCCACAATGACCTCACCGAACGGCTTTATGCTGATCAGCTGCTGGACCAGGCTGGTGTTCATCACCGTGGCAGTGATTCCAAGGGCGGTGAACATCACGACCGGGCCGACCAGAATCACGGTCAGATAACTGGAGAAACGCTGGGTCAGCCGCCTGAGGCGGTCCACCTGCCACACGAAGTTGAATGAAGCCTCCACCTTTTGTACAAGCGAAACAACAGTATATAAAAGAAACATCAGGCCCAGCGACCCAAGCACCCCCACCTTGATGTTCTCGACAAAGGACAGAATGTTGTTCGCGACCTCGCTCCCCCTGGGACCGAGCGGAGCGAGGAAATTGAGCAGCAACGGCTCGAGTTGGTTGTGAACACCGAAGCCCTTCAACACCGAGAAGCTCACCGCCAGCAGAGGAACGATCGACAACAAGGTGGTGTATACCAGGCTCATCGCTCGCAGGTTGAGCTCTCCGCTCATCAACCGCCGCGAAAGGACGGTGAGCAATCGAATAGAAACGATAAGCCAGCGACGCGCACCTCTCAGCCGGCGCAGATCATCCTTCCATAACCACTCTGCATAGCGCTCATAGACTTCCTTGATCGGATTGTTCATAGCAGGGATTCCTTTACCGGAATGTTGCTCTCATGCAACTACAACGGCATTCATTATCAGTCCGGAAGACGTTTTCTTTCATCTCCTCCAAAAAATTTTTTCGTCTGCTCAGCTTGCTTCGACACTGCACAGAGCCTTGATCAACACCTTGCACAGCGTTCGGTCCGAGCTTCTTCCCATGTCACGAAACACTGTTATTTACTTGCGAAATGCATATAGCGGGGTCGTGTAGCCCGCCTCTTCAATTTCCCGCTGAGGTCGGGACGCGCGTATATCGGCATCGAGTTTACGCTGAAATGATAGAGCGAAACATAACCGAGGTGTTGTAATTTATTCTTTTTTCATTAAAGTTTTGTATGCACAAGCCGTTACGTTGCGCGAACCAAGGCACTTGAAGGAGGCATCCTCATGGCAGTAAGGAAGAAGACAGTTAAACGTAAGACCACCGCCAAGAAGAAGGTGGCAACCAAGAAGAAAGCAGCTCCGAAGAAGAAGGTAGCAAAGAAGAAAGTGGCGAAGAAAAAAGTAGCGAAGAAGAAAGCCACCAAAAAGAAGGTGGCGAAGAAGAAGGTAGCGAAGAAGAAGGTGGCGAAGAAGAAGCCCACCAAGAAGAAAGTTGCCAAGAAAAAGGTAGCGAAGAAGAAGACAACCAAGAAGAAAACGACGCGTCGCTAACCTTTCTGGCGATATGAAAAAGGCCTGCTCCAGCAGGCCTTTTTTTGTCACTGCCGTACAGCTGTCTTGCTGATACAGACAAGATCTTCGCGTGATTAGACTGCCGGTTAGGGCAGCGTCTTCGCGTTACGTCTAAGGAAAGACTCCCCGTCGAAAGCGCCTCACCGTAGCGGGCACGGCATAGCGTTGTGTGCAATTGACGGCAAGCCTTTCGAATCTCTGTGGGGCGCTCCAGAGGCGACCGGGGGCACGGGGACACACCTATATATATGAAGCTTCCGAATCGCAGCCCATGCATATGTCCGCAGTTAGTACTCTTCCAATATCATATTGCAAGCGTACTCGC
>JASFKW010000074.1:0-17838 GCA_050118435.1 Gammaproteobacteria bacterium
GCTCATGGCCCCGGCGGATGAGGATGAGTGCCGGAAGATGCTTTCCACCGGGTACCGGCTGGGCGAGCCGGCCGCGGTGCGATATCCGCGCGGGCTCGGACCCGGCGCTGTCGTCGATCCGGGCCTGGAGACTCTTCCCGTTGGAAAGGCACAGTTCTGCCGGGAAGGCGGCGATGTCGCGCTGCTGGTCTTCGGCAGCCCTCTGGCCCCGGCCCTGGAAGCCGCCGAGCGGCTCGATGCCAGCGTTGCAAATATGCGTTTCGTCAAGCCTCTCGACGAGGACTGTGTTCTGCAGCTCGCCGCAAACCACCGGCTGCTCGTGACCATCGAGGACAATGTCGTGGCAGGCGGTGCGGGCGCCGCAGTTGCCGAAACGCTGGCCCGTCACGGGCATCCGCCGGGTCTGCTCATGCTCGGCATTCCGGACCGCTTCATCGAGCACGCCAGTCGGGAGCAGCAGCTGGCGGAATGCGGACTCGACGCGGAGGGCATTTACCGCCGTGTGCAAAGGGAATTAGCCGCCAGAATTGCAACACTTCGCGCGGTCGATTAGTATTTGACCCTTCCGGTCAGGAATTAAGGTGGCCCCTCGCTACAACCTGAAGGTTCTCGCCGACTTCGCTTCCGCGCACACCCTGCGCGGTTATCCTGGCGCATGCGCCCGGATGCACGGGCACAACTGGAAGGTAGAGGTCGAGGTGACCGCCCGGCAGCTTGATGAGGTCGGCATGAGCCTGGATTTCAAGGTCATCAAGCAGGCAACCCGCGACGTGGCCGAGCGCCTGGACCACCGCTATCTGAATGAGCTGGAGCCGTTTTCCCGCGTCAACCCGACCGCGGAGAATATCGCGGCCTACTTCTACCAGGAACTTTCAGCCCAGCTGAACAGTCCCGGAGTCAGAGTACAGGCCGTAACCCTCTGGGAGACCGAGCGCGCCTGCGTGCGCTACGTCGAGGACGAATCATGATCAAGCAGCAAGCGGCGGCGACCCGCCACCCTGTCGGCAAGTGCATCGAGGACGTGCAGAGCAGCGCGGACACTCGCCGCATTGCCATCGACAAGGTGGGTATCAAGGACATCCGCCATCCGGTACGCGTCAGAGATCGCACCGGGGGGGAGCAGCACACCGTCGCCTGCTTCAACATGTATGTGAACCTGCCGCACAATTTCAAGGGCACGCACATGTCGCGTTTCGTGGAGATTCTCAACCTTCATGAGCGCGAGATCAGTGTCCAGTCGTTCAAGGTCATGCTCGGCGAGATGACGGAGAGGCTCGAAGCCGAGGCCGGTCACATCGAAATGAGCTTCCCTTACTTCGTCAATAAGACCGCGCCCATCTCGGAGGTCCAGAGCCTCCTGGACTACGAAGTCACCTTCATCGGTGAGATACGCGACAACGAGCCCGAGATGAAGATCAAGGTCGTGGTGCCGGTGACCAGCCTGTGTCCCTGCTCGAAAAAGATATCCGATCGGGGCGCCCACAACCAGCGGTCACATGTGACGGTGACCGCGACCACCCGGGACTTCGTCTGGATCGAGGAGCTGATTGAGCTGGTCGAGCAGGAGGCCTCGTGCGAACTCTACGGCCTGCTCAAACGCCCCGACGAAAAATACGTCACCGAGCGCGCTTACGACAACCCGAAGTTTGTCGAAGACATGGTGCGCGACATCGCGGCCAAGCTCAACAGTGATGACCGCATTTCCGGCTATATGGTTGAATCGGAGAACTTCGAATCCATTCACAACCATTCCGCCTATGCGCTGATCGAGCGTGACAAGACCCGGGACCCGATAAAGGCTGTCTGAGCCGACGCGCGCTCTTCCTTGTACCAGAGCTGCCGTTTCAAACTGCCGGGCGAGACGGCTCGCGACTGGGGTCCGGAACTTGCGCATGGCTTCGTTACCGAAGCGCAACCTTAGTATTTACGTTTGAGAATCAGTAGGTTGCCGTCATTGACCAGCTCCAGGCGTCCCAGAAAAGACATGCCCAGCAGCACCTCCCGGGGCTGCGTGCCTTCCATGATCACGGCGTCCACGCTGCGAAGCTCGATCGGACCGAGCCTGACCACATCCAGCTTGACCTTGTAAGCACGGATGACATCCGAGGCCGTGGTGACAAAAGTTGAGCTGCCCTCGACCAGGTAATCGATGCCGAGACGGCGCGCCTGAGATGCATTCATGGCCACGGCGCTGGCCCCCGTGTCCACCAGGAAATTCACCGTCAGCCCGTTGATGCTACCAACCGAGCGGTACATGCCGGTTGCATCCCGGTAAAGGCGGTACTCCGGGCCCGCGGCCGTGCTTCGCGCCGCGCGGGCGCGGCCATCGAGCCGGCGCTCCAGGGTCACGCCCTGATACTCGAGCACGGCGCCGCCGGCGTCGGCCGACAGCAGCCTGACGCCCTCGGGACTGGTCTCGCCGGCGCTCAACAGACGGCGCTTGCCGTTGATTACCACCACCGCCCGGTCCTTGAACAGGGCGATCACGTGCAGGTCCTGCACGGCCCGCGGATTGGTCGCATTGAGGCACAGGAGCGCGGCGAAGAGCAGCCGGCGGACCGCACCCGGGGCCTTCATCCGGACATCCCGATGATCAGGTACAGGACCACGGCGGCAAATCCACCCGCCAGCAGGTCATCCACCATGATACCCAGCCCCCCCTTCAAATGACGGTCGGCCCAGGATATCGGCCAGGGTTTCCAGATGTCGAACAGGCGAAACAGGCCAAAACCGGCCGCCGTCCAGGTCCAGGACATCGGCGCTGGGATCATGGTCACGAGGAAACCGGCCAGCTCGTCCCACACGATGCCCGGGTGGTCGTGAACCCCCAGTCGATCCGATGCCCGCCGGCAGATCCAGACGCCCGCCAGCGAAACCACAACCACCAGGCCCAGGTAGAGCGGCGCAGACAGCCGGCCCAGGCCGAGATACAACGGGATGGCAACCAGGGTGCCGAGGGTCCCCGGCGCCCGGCGCGAAAGCCCCGCACCGAAGCCGAAGGCAAGAAACAGCACCGGACTGCGAAACAGCTGGGCCGGCGTGACAACCACGGTACCCATATCAGGCGAAATGGTCGAAGCCACGCGAGCGCGGCAGATAAGGAGACCCGTCATCGTGGCAGCAGCGAATGTCGGGTTGGGCCTCGATCAGGCCCACCTCGGTGACCGGAACCCCGCTGTCGGCGGACAGGGCGCGCAGCTGCATTGTCCGTTCCGGCTCCACGCACAGGCAGAGCTCGTAGTCGTCACCGCCACTCAACTGGCTGCCGAGCACCACATCGGCCGGGTAAGGCGCCAGTGCCTCCGAACGGGGCAGCCGGTCGACCCAGACCGTGGCGCCGCAGCCGCTCGCGGTCAGGATGTGTCCGAGATCGGCCAGCAGCCCATCGGACACATCGATGGCCGCGGCACCGAGCTGCGTCAGCGCCTTGCCAAAATCCACCCGCGGCTCGGGCCGGTTCAGCCGCTCCAGAAGGTACGGATCAGGGCTCTTTCCGGCCTGCAGCAGCCGCAGCGCATAAGCCGCATCCCCCAGTGTTCCGGTAACGAAAATCCGCTGCCCCGGCCGTGCAGTGTCGCGACGCAGGGCTCGACCGTGCTCGACCAGGCCGTGCACCTGCACCGTCACCGACAACGGTCCACGGGTCGTGTCACCCCCGACCAGCTGCACGCCGTAGCGCATTGCCAGGGCGAAGAAGCCGTCCGCAAAGCTCTGCAACCAGGCTTCATCCACGGCGGGCAGGGTGAGTGACAGGGTCACCCAGGCCGGCTCTGCGCCCATGGCCGCAAGGTCGCTGAGATTCACCGCCAGCGCTTTGTATCCGATATCGACAGGAGCCGCATCGGGCAGAAAATGGCGGCCGGCCACCAGGGTGTCGAGGGCCACTGCCAGCTCGCGTCCGGACGGGACGGCGAGCAGCGCCGCATCGTCGCCGATACCGAGCACTACATCGTTGCGCCGCGGCCCGGGCTCCCGGAAAAACCGTTCGATGACATCAAATTCAGAGAGCGGCATTTACCTTGATCGATTACAGCTGCGTGAGCGACATAGCCCGCTCCAGCTTCTCGCGCATCACCCGAGGAAGCTTAGATTAAACCGCCATTGCGGAACCTGAGCCCGCCTGAGGAACATCACCGCAGGCGGAGGCAACGACGCGAGGGCCGGCACACGGATGGCATCTGCGCGATCACGCGACTGCCGGTGTCAGGGCAGATTCCCGGCAGCAGCCGGGTTATCAACCTCGAGCCCGTACGCGTGTCCTGTTTCCGCCTCGTCACGGGTTTTGCCGGCAGCGCGCGCGCGGGCACGCGCCAGATTTTCGTGTGCGGCCTGATAGTAGGAAGGTGACAGCCGTATTGCTTCTTCGAAGAAAGCCTCTGCCCGATCGAACTTGCCCTCCAGCATGCAGATATAGCCCATGGTGTTGTACGCTTCGGGCTCGGACATGACGCGGGACAACGCCTGCACCGCCTCGTCGTAACGACCCTTGCGTACGTAGAGCATGCCGAGGTTAGACCAGGTCTTCTTGTGATCGGGCTCCCGGTTGACCGCTTGATTAAAAGCTTTCTCCGCCGATCGCCAGTCGCCGGCGAGGTAGTACGAATAGCCCAGATTGTTCAACACCATGGGCGTGCCCGGGCGCTGTTCCAACGCCAGCTGATAGTAAGTAATGGCCAGGGCGTGGTCATTCTCGATGTCACTGATCACACCCAGGCCATTCTGGGCCCGCCAGCGGCCCTGCTCCAGGCGGACTGCCTTTTCAAGCACTTCTTTGGCCGCGTCGTATTTTCTCTGCCGCAGCAGCACCAGGCCGTGGCCTTCCAGCGCACCGGCGTGTTCCGGGTTCAAGGCCAGAATCTGGCTGAAGGCCTGATCCGCAGCGTCGAGGTCGCCGTTCTCACTGTGGACCATGCCGATCCGGTAGAGCAGATCCGTATTGTCGGGATCCAGATTGAGGGCGGTCACGTAGTGAAACAGGGCCTGATCGGTGTTACCCCGACGGTAGGCCTGATCGCCCTGCAGCAGATCGGACTGCACCTGCGCGGCGGTGTTCTCTGCGCCCGCCTTGTCATCGGTGGACTCAGGCGTCGTCGCGCAGCCGCTCAGTGCGAGCGCCAGCCCCAGCGACAGCCAGAACATGGCCGGCTGCCGTCCGCTTCCCTGCCTGGAATTCCCTGTCCACATACGCGCTGATCAACTAGCTGCAAGAAACCGCGGCCAAAATACCACAGGCTGCCGCGATACGCAGCAGGAAACTGGCCGCACCCGCGCCCCTCAGAGCCCCTTCAGCACGTTCAGGACACCGAGAACAGCCGGACCTACCGCAACGACGAAAAAAGCGGGGAACATGCAGAACACCAGCGGAAAGATCATCTTGGTTCCGATCATTGCGGCCTTTTCCTCGGCGCGCTGCATGCGCTTGTCGCGGAACTCTTCGGCATAGACCCGAAGCGTTTCGGCGATGCTGACACCAAAGCGCATGCTCTGGGCCAGCATCGACACAAGACCGCGTATGTCGACGAGACCGGTGCGGTCGGCGAGATCCTTGAGGGCATCGACCCGATCGGCGCCGGCCCGCACCTGGGCGTTCACCAGGGCAATTTCTTCCGCCAGCTCGGGGGAGCTCACCGCCATTTCTTGGGCGACGCGCTGCAGGGCGGCGTTGAGCCCGAGGCCCGCTTCGGTGCACGCGACCAGCAGGTCCAGCGCGTCCGGGAAGTCATTCAGCATCTTCCGTTGCCGAATTTTTACGGAGTGCGCCAAAACGTAATTTGGCAGCATGGTTCCGACAAATCCGGCACCCAGGACCAGGAGCAAGGCATGCATCGTCGACAATGGATAGAACGTGACGCTTAAGACAGCCAGCGCCATGAACCCGAGGCCGACCAGCGTCTTGACCGCATAGAAGGACGCGAGGGCATTCTGTGCCCGATAGCCGGCGTGGATCAGCCGGCTCCGGATCGCTGAGATTTCCTTGTCCTTCTTGGGCAAAACATAACCGGACAGCGGCTCCACCAGGTTGGCGAAAGATTGCCCTTCGTGCCCGCCACGGTCACGGCCGGCAACCCGATCGAGTCTGCGCCGCAGAGGGTCGGTCAGGTTCAACACGAGGTACAGGACACCGAGACCGAACAGCATGGCCGCGACACCGAGCGCGCCGGCGAGCAACCATCGGGCTTGCCCGGGGTCACCTGCGAGTGCGCCAAAGATCTGTAGCAAGTATTCCATGCGATCTATCCCCCTCAGACTTCAATGCGAATGATGCGTTGGACCCAGAAGATGCCGATGGTGATCATGACAAAGGCGCCGACGATCAGCTGTCGCCCAAGCGGATCCTTGGTGAGCATCGGGAGGTAATCCGGTTGAATGATCATGATCACCGCCGCGAGCACGAAGGGCACCAGGGTCAGAATCCAGGCCGACAACCGGCCCTCCGCCGACAGAGTGCGCACTTTGCGCTGATAGCGAAAGCGGGACCGCACGACCGCGGCGATCTTTTCCAGGATCTCGGCCATGTTACCGCCCGTCTCGCGCTGGATGAGCACCGCCGTAATGGCCGCCATGAGACTCATGCTGGGGACGCGCTCCAGCAGATTCATGAAGCCCTGCCGCACGCTGGCGCCGTAATTGATGTCCGTAAAGGCCATCCCGAATTCCCTGGCGATGGGATCGTCCATTTCGTCGGCCACCAGCTTCAGGGTCTCCACAAAGGGATGGCCGGCGCGCAACGCCCGGCTCATGATATCCAGCGACTCGGGCAGCTGCTCCTCGAAGCGCGCCAGGCGCTTACTACGCTCTATGCGCAATTTGAGCAACGGAAAGAGACCGCAGGCGAACCCCGCCATCAGGGCGAGCACAAGGCTGCCCATCACAACCATAACGGCTACCGCCGCCGCCAGCGCCACCCCCAACATCAGCGACACCAGGCGGTATGCCGGAATCGAGCGGCCGGCCTGTTCGATGAGCTGGGCGAGATGCTCCATGCCGGGCAGGGATTCGATCCTTCGCTCCCAGGGCGACAGTCGTCGCAGGCGGTTCTCGCGCACCAGGGAAACGGCCTCTGCATCCATACCGTCCGCCACTGCTTGTATGCGGTCGCGCAGGCGCCGTGCAGCTTTGGTCTCCAGACCGAAAGCCGGAACAATGACAGACGTCGCCAGTAGAGACACAGCGACGAATACCATCACCAGAAAGATCATCATGTCGCCGGTCAGGGTCATGGGGTATTCCTCCTCTGATCAGAGCGTCGCACTCGGATTGAAAATATCGAAGTCGAGCTCGATGCCGCGCTGGCGCAGGTGCTCGTTGAATTTGGGCACAATGCCGGTGGCCTGGAACTGGCCGACCACGTTGCCCTCGCCGTCAATGCCACGGCGCTGGAACTTGAAAATCTCCGCCATGGTAATGATGTCGCCTTCCATACCCTGCACTTCCTGCAGGCTGACCAAACGGCGCTTGCCGTCCTCCATGCGCTCCAGCTGCACCACCACGTCGATGGCGGATGCAATCTGGGCACGGGTCGCGCGGATCGGCAGGTTGACACCCGCCATGGTCACCATGGTTTCCACACGGCTCAGGGCATCGCGCGGCGTGTTCGCGTGTATCGTGGTCAGCGACCCGTCGTGCCCCGTGTTCATGGCCTGCAGCATGTCGAGTGCTTCGCCACCGCGTACCTCGCCTACCACGATACGGTCCGGGCGCATGCGCAGGCTGTTGCGCACCAGGTCGCGCTGTGTCACCTCGCCGCGCCCCTCGATATTCGGCGGGCGGGTCTCGAGTCGGGCCACGTGCGGCTGCTGCAGCTGGAGCTCGGCCGAGTCCTCGATGGTGACGATGCGCTCGTCGGCAGGGATAAAGCTCGAAACGATGTTGAGCAGCGTCGTCTTGCCGCTGCCAGTGCCGCCCGAAATGAGCACATTAAGACGTGATTTGACGATGCCGTGCAACAGCTCGGCGACGGTCGGTGTGAGGCTCCCGTTGCTGACGAGGTCGTCCACACCCAGCCTTTCGACGGCGAAACGACGGATGGAGAGCACCGGTCCATCGAGCGCCAGCGGCGGAATGATGACGTTGACACGCGAGCCATCCTGCAGCCGGGCGTCGACCATGGGGGAGGACTCGTCGATGCGACGCCCGACATTGGACACGATCCGGTCGATGATATTCATCAGGTGCTGGTTGTCCCGAAACCGAACCTCGGTGCGCTCCAGCTTGCCGTGGCGCTCGACGTACACCGACTTGTAACCGTTGACCAGAATGTCCGCGACGCTCGCATCGGCCATCAGGGTCTCCAGCGGCCCGAGCCCCAGGATCTCGTTTTCCAGCTGGGCTGCCACCCGCTGACGCGCCACGGCCGACAGGGGCACCGACTCCTCACTCATGACCCGATGCGCGGTGTCGCGTATCTGTGCCCGGGCATCCCGATCGGGCATGCTGCCCACCAGGGACAGGTCCATGATGTCGAGCAGCTTCTCGTGCAGCTTGTACAACCACTCCTGCTCGCTTTCGCTGGCCGCGGCCTTCTGTGTTCCGTAAGCAGCGCTGCGCTGCTCGTTGACACCCGGCGTCGAGGACTCTCCGGCGTACCTGCGTTTCGACTGAAAAATCGTGCTCATGTTGGAAAATCCTCTCGCTTGGCTCAGTTGAACAGGTAAGTGACTGCGCGCTGCAGAACGCTGTGCCTTTCGATTTCGCCCCCGGACAAACGCTGCGCGAGTCGCTGCAGGGTGCGGGTAATGGCCGCACCTTTGGCGCTTTCCAGCAGCGGGCGCCCCGTGTTGACGGATTCGGACACCCGGACGAAGTCATTCGGGAGGGTGACGACTTCGTCGTGCTGCAGCGCCTGGCGAATGTCGTGGAGCGTGATCGGGCTTTTCTCGTTGTAACGGTTCACGACAACCTCCGTCGCCTGACGCGGCACCCCCAGCTCGTTGCCGATCAGCTGCAGCAACCGCTTTGTGTCTCGAATGTGGGTGAGGCTCTGCTGCATCACCACCATCACGCTGTCGGCACGCTCGATCACACTGCTGGTGAGCGGATCGATCTGTCGCGGCAGGTCGACAATCAGCTGGTCATAGTTGCCCGAGGCCAGGTTCAGAACCCGGCTCAGGCTGGCTTCCGGGATCTCCCATGGCAATCCCAGATGCTCGGACATGGAAGGCAACAGGTGCAGGCCGCTGGAGTGGCGCGCCATGTAACCCTCCAGGGCGACACCGTCGAGCTCGTCCGCAACGGCCAGCGCGTCCATCAGAGTGGAGCGCGGGTTGATGTCCAGATACAGCGGAAGGGTCCCGAACTGCAGATCCAGATCGATCAGTGCGGTCTTCTGTCCCAGCTCAGAGGCCAGCATGTGGCCCAGGTTGCAGGCGATGAAGGAGGCCCCGGAGCCGCCCTTGGCGTTGATTGCCGCGGTGAGGTGCGCGTCACCGCTGCTTCCGACACGTCGGCTCTCATTGGCGAGATGATGCAGAGAGGCCAGCAGCTCGTTGGGTAGCCACGGGTGTGTGAGAAAGTCCCGTACCCCGGCATTCATGGCTTCCCGCATCATCCGCGCGTCCCCTTCATCGCCGATCGCAATGACGGGCGGACGCTCGCTCACCGGACGGGCCCTGAGGGCGGCCAGCTCCGCTTTCCAGTTTGCGCTGAGGTCTACGATCAGGACGTCGGGTAACTCGCGAACACCCTGCAGCGGATCAATGGTACCGTTGACGATATGCCGGACACTGAGCTCGATGTCGGGCTGATTTTGCAGAACCTGCTCGAGGCCCGCCAGGACGTGCGGTGTCCGGCCGGCGGCCAGGACGCGGATACCATTGTCGGATAATTTAGTCATTTCGCACCCTTTATTCAGTCTTGTCTGTGGTCACTCGATCCCTTTCTTTCGGCTTACGATCATCGGGCTAGACGCCGTAACATTGCCGGACCCCCAGCTCCGGAATGATTCCGAGGCTCTCGGCCGGCAGTGTCGTCGTGAACGGCGGCGCCGTAATAGTTGTCGTCAGGAACGGAATAATCAGCCTGTGCTGGTAGTTTGTGATACCTACCCGCACGTACCTGATGTCCTCGAAGATCGCCGTGGAGGTACCCGTTTCGTCCAGGTAATCGACCTGCACGTTTGCGGTGCGCAGGTTGCTGAGTATCGGGCTGGCGTCGCCCGCCAGCGGCTCACCGAACACCGCGACCCTGGCCACGGAGGCATGGTTGACCGGACACACCGCCGCGACCCGCGCACCGCGCCGTGTGGCCTCGGCCAGGGTGTTCCACACGAACAGCGCCCGCCCCACCTCGATCACGCCGAACAACACCGTGAACAGGACGGTGGCCACAATGGCAAACTCGACGGTCGTGGTACCCCGTTGCCTGCGTGTTTTTATGTTCATAACGCCCTCATCGTTGCAGAGGCGCTCAGGGTAAAACCAGTGTCGATCGCCGAGCCCGTGTACCCGAAGGTCGGAATGCTGAGAAACATAGGCTGGTACGCGAAGCTCGCTGCGACCTCAACGTGAGCGCTGTCCACCTCAGTGACAATCACGGCGGCCGGATCCAGGCCGGCGATAATCGGCTCACCCCCGCCACTCGTGTTGGAATACACCACCAGATTCTTGGTCGCCGCGAGTTTGGCATCCGTCAAGTCTATGATTTTGAGAGTGCCTTCATAGGCCTCTACCGACAAATAGCGGGCCGCGTTGCGAACCGACTTGGCCAGAGTGTTGTACTGGTAGAAGGCCCGACCCAGCTCGGCCGTCGCAACCAGCAGGAGCAGAAGCACGGGCAACGCGATGGCCATTTCGATGGCAGCGACGCCGCGCTGGGTCCGCTTCGAGCCAATTCTATGCATCTTATACTCCATCGCTAGCTGTCCACGCTGTCCGGATCTTTGTACAGAATGATTTTGTACAGCGCCGGGCCAGTGCCGGGCCCCGGAGGAATCTCTTCGATGGTCCCGTCGGCATCGCACTCGGAAATAAATTGACCGTAGACCGACTGAGTGTTTCCGCTGTGCGAGGTCTTCTGGGTCATGAAGAAACAGCCGAGCCCCAGTACCGGCACCTCACCCTGGCCGTTGACGGTGGTGCTGCAGTCACCGAATACGATCGCCAGCACCCGACGATGTTTCACACCAATGCCGCCTTCCTCCACCCAAAGCTCGTCATGGGGACCGTATTCGGTCCGGTGCTGATAGCCGTCGGGGCCGCCGTACCACATGCCCTCATCGGTCACGACATCCGGCGGGGCCTCTGCGCTTGACATCCCGCCCTGATAGTCACCGAAGCGGGTGTTAAATCCCTGGGCCACCGGCCCGACAGTATTACCCGGCTTGGTGGTGACGGTATCGCTGTCAATGCAGCCGGAATAGCCACCGGACAGCTCGTCGCGCACACAGGCTCCACCCGGTCCGCAGTCGAGCTCGATGAGCTGGAAGTTGCCCGGGCCGACCTCCCACTCGTCGCTGCCCTCGGCATTGGTCTTCAACACCGTTTCTTTCTCTTCGTTGATGGTGTAGCCGTAGCATTCACCGTCGGAGCAGTCAGTGTCGCTCGGGTCGCCGCACACCATCATGGGCGCGATGTCGCAGATTTCACCTTCCTCCCCGGTGCCCAGCGGCGGACTGGGGCCGGACACAGCCGTGCCGCCTACCGTCTGGCTGTCGCCGATACCCGGCAGGATACGGGCGAACCACACGTCCATGGGAAATACATCCACACGGGCGCGCACGTAACGCGCGTCGGGCTCGACGGCGCCCGGACTGAACGGCACCAGGGTCTCGGAAAACTCGAATGTCAGCGTCGGATTTGCTGTGCCCAGCTCGCCTTCGAGGTACTCGGCGAAGGTGTCGCGACCCGCCGCCTCGGCCGTGGGGACGTCTGCACCGTCGTTGAGGATGGTCGCGGCGCTGAGCGCCGCGGCATCCAGTGCGTTCTGCAGGCGGGTTTTGTTGAGGTAGGCGTGGGCCATGTCCAGGGTCAGCCCCGCCATGGCGATAATAGCCACCAGTCCCGCAACTACCAGGACCATGACCGCGCCGCGCTGCTTTTCCGGTGTGTGGCAGAGATGCCTCATGACAGTGGACTCCAGAGACCTGTTGTTATTTGCCTACGTTGATCACGATCGGCTTGTCGACCTCCGAGGGCTTGCCGATCTCGGTGCGGTAAGTCTCCAGCACCGCCCCGGCCCGCTCCCCGTCCATCTCGGTGGGCGGTTCCGTGGAAGGCCTCCGCGCCGCCTCGGGATTGTAGGTCTGCACGTCGACCATGTGCCGCACGGAGTTGCCGAAGTCCTCCTCGGTACGGGTCATGCCTGTGGTGTCGCAACCCGCCAGAAACGCGCTCTGCATGAGGCAGGTCATTCCGATTACATAGTGTTTTGCACGCATGGTGTGAGCTCCTGATTACAGTTCGTGACCGAATTTCTGCGCTTCTGGGCTTGCGGTGACGGCAGTGGTCTCCGCACTCTTCTTCTCGCGCGAGCCGTAGCCTTCCATCCTGCCCAGCAGGTAGAACTCCAGGTCGTTGGGTGCGACGAAATTGTCCGTGGGAAGCCGGATATCCTCGGGTGCGATCGGGCGTGCCAGGCGCGGCGTCACGAAAATGACCAGCTCGGTCTGTCCCGAGACGAACTCCTGGCTGTTGAACAGCTGCCCGAGTACCGGCAGATCACCCAGTCCCGGGAGCCGGTTCACCACCTCGCGCAGGTTGTCATTGATCAGGCCGGCGATGCCGATGGTCTGACCGTCGCCCAGCTCCACAGAGGTCGTGGTGCTCCGCTTGCTGAGCGAGGGGACGAAGAAGGCGTTGGCCGTGTTCACCACACCGAGCGTAACGCTGTTGTCGGAGCGGATTTCGCTGACGGCGACGTTCAACTTCAGATTGATGCGCCCGCTGTCCAGGACCACAGGCAGGAAGCCGAGCCCGACGCCGAACTCCTTGAATTCGATGGTGACATTCTCATCGCCCTGGGGCACCGGAATGGGGAATTCGCCGCCTGAGAGAAACGTGGCCTCCTCGCCGGTCAGCGCCGTCAACACGGGCTCGGCCAGGATTTTGGCCAGCCCCTTCTGGCGCGAAGCTTCGATGGCGGCCTGGATGAACAGATCGTTCGAGATATAGCTGCCCAGCAAACCCTTGTCACCTATGGTCGGTGTGTTGGGATCGAACAGGTCCACGTTCGGTCCCAGCGGTGCTCCAGGAAAAATCGGAATCTCACGTACTACCGCATTGCCGCCGGCATCGAGGGTGTCGACCAGAGCATTGGGGAAGGTCGCCCCGCCGCTGATGGCGCCGAGCTTGGTGTCATTGTCGAAATAGAGCAACTGTAGATCGGTGTCCAGCTGCTTCAGCACGGTCCGCGCCATTTCCGCGACCTTGACCTCCAGCATCACCTGCTGGGCACCCCCGACCTGCAGCATGTTGACCACGCTGCCCTCCTTGCATTCCTGGCTACCTGAGGCGCGACCGCTGCTGCCCTGCTGCAGCACTACGGGCCCGCTGTCGCCGGAGCTGTCGCGTATCACCACGTTGGATTCGGGCTGAACACATTCGGCGAGAAAGCTGTACGCCAGCTCCTCGGCCGCCTTCATCTTGACCACGTTGGTGACCTCTCCGCTGAGCACGATGCGCTCCTGGGCGGAGTGCACGTCGACGCGCTCGCCTGGCAGCAACTGGTGCAGCTTGAGCTTCAACGTCTCGAGGTCGTGGGTCACCTCGACGCTGAAGGAAGCGATGACATCGTCTCTGCTATCCCACACCACGACATTGGTCGTTCCCAGAGCCTTGCCGACCACATAGAGCTGCCGGCCACGCAGAATGAGAATGTCGGCGACGCCGGGGTTACCGACCGAAATCCGCTTCGCGACGCCGTCCATTTCGACGACTTTGGACTTGTAGAGGGAAACCTCCAGGTTGTTATTGTTCAAGGCGTAGGCCAGTGGCATCACCGACTGTACCGCCTCCGCCGCCGGTGGCAGCGACACCATGGCGACGCTCAGCCCCAGCAGGCAAGGCAAGGCGGTAAGCCTGACCTTCCTGAAATAGCTGGATACCCGTGTTTGTGTGTTGACCTGCATTGGTGTGGTCCCCCTTGTTCTGAAATCCGGCTCGCGCCGCCCTCGTTCTGTCTCTGCTCTGTGTTCGATTTGACTCGACCCGTCCGCGCTCAGAGCCGGACCTTGGACTTGTCAACCGTGGTACCGCGGATGACCGTCACCGAGCCCCAACCGGGATTCGGCGCTCTGTAGACTTTCTTCTTCACCGGCTTCGGCGCTACCTTCGCCAGCACCGATTCGTCGTCCAGCGGGTTGCGCAGCGCCATCTGCACGGTCCCCTCCTGGGTGGCCTGAACCAGCTTTTCGGCCTGCTTCGGGTCCATTTCCAGCGTGACTGCACGTACCACGACCGGCTTGTCCGTATCGGTGGACGCTGTCTGATCTACGGCCAGCACCTTCAGGTCCTCGAGGAGGATTCTCGTAGCGGCCCGCCGACTACGGTCCATGCGCGTGGCCAGGACGTCCACCCGGTTGCCGGGCAGCAGAAACCCGCCCACACCGATGACGTCGTTGACCCGTACCGTGATGGCGCGCATCCCGGGCGTCAGAATCGCGGACAGCGTGCTGCCGTTCACCTCGTCGACCACCCGCTGCGTCAGGATGAGCTCGCCCTTCGCGATCTTCTGGTTCGCAATACGGCCCTCGACCTCCGCGACATCGCTGAAGGTGTTGTCGGGCAGGTTATCGGTCGGCCAGGCAATGGTCTTCAGGTGCGCCGCTTCAATTTTCTGGCCGAAGGGGATTTCCAGCGCCGCCACCACCACCGGCGTCGCGTTCAGCTCCGCAGCCTCAACCGGCATGAGTCGGTTCTGCAGCCAACGGTTGGCAACCCAGGTCGCCCCGACGCCCAGCGTCACGGCAACGACGAAAAGCGTGAATGTTTTGGATGAACGTGTCATAAGTCCTCCTAAGTGTTATCCGCCCGTGCCGACGGAACGGCGCAGGCATCGGGGTCGACATTGAGATCGACGAAATAGTTTTTCCATGCGGTCGCGAGCATGTGGGCTGTGATGTTTTCCGCTCCCCCCTCGTAGCGGGCCTGGTCGAGCGCCATGCCGATGAGGTCTCTGGGGTGGCAGGGCAGCAGCGCAACCCTGTGTCTGCCGTGCAGCTCCCTGAGAGCAAACTCCAGCAGGGACGCCTCGAAAGCGATACCTCGCTCGGCACACACCTGCTGCCATATGGCGCCATAGTCCTGGGGAGAAATCGGACCGAAATGGATTTTGTGACCGATGCGACGCAGGAACGCGTCGTCTGCAAGGTCGATCGGATTGAGATTGGTCGAGAACACCAGCACCACATCGAAGGGGACGGGGAAGCGCTTGCCCGACCCCAGGCTCAGGAAGTCCTGGCGGTTTTCGAGCGGCACAATCCAGCGATTGAAGAGGTCGACCGGTTCGACGCGCTGGCGCCCCAGGTCGTCTATCAGATAGATGCCATTGGTGGCCTTGAGCTGCAGCGGCGCGTGGTGAACGCGCGTCTCTCTGCTGTAACGGACCTCCAGCATGTCCAGGGTCAGCTCACCACCGGTCACAATGGCGGGACGCTGGCACAGCACCAGCCGGGGATCGAAGCCGTGCTGCAGCATAAGGCTCGGACCGGAAGATGAATCGATGGGCTCGTGTACGATCGGATCGAAGATCTGGACCGTCGACTCATCGACCGCTATGGCGTGCGGAATCAGCACGGGCGCACCGAGCAACCGTGCGAGCCGCTGGCCAATGTAGGTCTTGCCGGTCCCGGGCGGCCCATAGACGAATATCGGGCGCCCCGAATGGACCGCGGGCCCAAGCTCATCGAGAAGGCTGTCGCGTAGCACGATGTCAGAAAACGCCTGGTGCATCTGCTCGCGTGTGATCTCGTGGGCATGAACCGACTGTGCCTGGATCAGGGCGGCATACTGATTGATGGAAATCGGAGCCGGACCGATGTAGCCGTTTCGTCCAAGCGCCTCGAGGGCAAGGGCTCGCCCGCGATCCGTCAGAGCATAACGCAGCCCGACGCTCAGCTCCGACTTGCCGCGCACCTCCACGTACTGATTGGCTCGCAGCAGGGCCAATATCTCTTCAAGGACCGGGCCCGCCAATGCAGTCCTTCCCACGAGCGCCTGCAGGTCGAGGACGCCGGCATCGTAAAGATGCTTCGCCAGCAGCTCCTCGAGGATATTTCTGCCGAGCCCGGTGTCTGCCATGGTCCTCGGACGCGGAGCCAGGGCGGCGAGCCGCGACACGAACTCCGTGTCGGCGGGTACTGTTTCGCTTTGTACTGAAACCATTGTCATGATGTCGGCACCTGATCAGAATCGGAGGTAACAAAGGCCTGCTAAACCACCCAGCGCGATCGCCAATGCATAGGGAAAACGGTATTTCAAGGCCTGCCGGACGACGGGCGCATACAGAACCTCTTCTCCGGCGTTCGCCGATCGACCGTTCCCCAGTGACGTACGTGAACCTAGCAGGGATATAAGTAAGAGACCGACAGCCATCAGGCCGCCGCAGATCAGTGCCACGCCAGTCGCCAGCGCAGCCGCCTGAGGCCCGATAAAGGCACCGATCGCGCCCATCATCTTGACATCCCCTGCTCCCATACCTCCGAGTAGATAGAAGGGTAAGAGCAACATCAGTCCTAGCGCGGCCCCTTGTAGAGCGAAGCCGACGCCATGCGAGCCGCTGAGGTAAAGATGACCCAGGACACCGGTTGCCGCCGCAAACAGCGTGATGGCGTTCGGTATCCGACGGTCATTGAAATCACAGATCACGGCCGCCACCAGGAATATCACGAGCATTGCCTCCAGGCTGGGTGTCACTATCATTGAGAGGCTTCCTCAGTTCACGGTTATCTGCTTGGACAAAGGCGGAGGCGGCAGACTGGGGAGGGGCTTCCCCCCTCCCCTTGGCCTACTTCCTTACGGTGTTGCCCCAGTGAGCTCGCCAGTGATGTAGGTGATGACGCCCTCGACGGCGTCTCCGAGATTTGTGAACGCCAGTATCACAGCGGCACCGACCAACCCGCCGGCAATCGCGTACTCGACCGTGGTCAGACCTTCTTCGTCGCGCACAAAGGCGGACAGTTTCTCGATGAATGAAGACATGTGGAGAACCCTCCGTTGTTAGTGTTTAACATCTGTTTATCGATAAAGCCGGAAGCATGTTGCATTCGCGGCACGGTCAACTTTAGGGCAGCGGCCAACGGGGGTGTTAGGAGCCGATTGCTCAGTACTGGGAATCTTTTGCTCGGCCGTACGGCCGACTTCCGCCCCCTCTTCCGCCTCTCGGCGGCCGCCCCATGTTCTGCACATACATTCCCTGCCTTGCGCCACGCGCCATCGCTCGGTCAGTCTCTGTCAGGCTGCTGGACACGGCGCGGCATCGTCGGACGTAGGTCTGCACTGATCCAACTAGTGGGCCTTGTTTTGAGGTTCGAAGTGGCGCGCCAACGAAGTCGTTTGAGCCCGGGAGGCGGCGCGACGTACCCTTTGCCACCCCGTAAAGCCGCCTTCTGCGAAGCCCGGTGAGGAGGCCGAGCTTCGCTCTGGCCGGACAATTGCGGACGTTCCCGGCTCTCGACATAAGCGGCCTGTACCCTATCCAGAGGCCATTGTCGCGCCACACTAAACCACAGCCCCCGGCTGCCGTTAGAGTTCGTATCCTGGTCTTTCAAACGGAGTTGATGCGGTAGCCGTATATGGCATTCAGATTGCAGATTCCAAGAACCGGATTAGACCGCGAGGATGTGATTCAACGGCTCGCGAGCGCCAAAGCCGACGACGTCGATTGGCTGAACGGCAGGAGCTGGAG
>JASFKW010000075.1:0-17798 GCA_050118435.1 Gammaproteobacteria bacterium
GCCTTACTCGAGGAGTTACGGTCTCATCAAGACAATCTGCAGATTGAGACCGTGCACGACGACCTTCAGTCCTTTCGGCAATATTTGCCGCAGCCACCGCTACTGGTGCTTTGCATGGGTGACACCATCACCCACTTGCCGGATCACGATTCGGTAACACGCCTTATTGGGGCGGTATCATCGGAAATGGAAACCGGCGGCCATTTTGTGATAACCCTGCGAGATTATTCGACCGCCCTGACCGGCGAACAACGCTTTATCCAGGTTCGTAGTACCGAGCGGCGTATACTGACCTGTTTTCTCGAGTACACCGCCTCGCACGTCACGGTCCACGATATTGTGCACGAATGGAACGGCACCCGCTGGACGATGGCCGTCAGCGCCTACCGCAAGCTACGCCTGTCGCCGGTGTGGCTTGTGAATGCTCTTAAAGTGAACCATTTTGCGGTTGAGCAACGCATCGGCATGTCTGGGATGGTGCATCTGACAGCACACCGTGTTTGACGGTTTTTATTCCACTTTCGTGTACCATCTTGCGACACAGTCATGATTGAGATCAGCGCAGGACAACTGGTCGGCGTCGAAGTAAAAGCCTCTGCCACCGTTTAAGAGCGAGATCTGCGTGGATTGAGAAAATTCGCCAGCTTGTCAGGCGATCAGTTCACAGCAGATGTGCTGCTGTACGGTGGTGATGAAACAATGCCTCTGGGTAGCAACCTATGGGCTGTTTCCCTGTCCACACTCTGGGGGTCGTAAGGCGGTGATGAATATGCCTACTCAGCCGAGCGCCCTCAATACATGCCAGACATAATTTTCACCTCATGGTATCGATGCTTTCTGCCTTTCCACACGCAACAAATGCCATGAAAAATACCATCGATGATGCAGAATATATTGTCAACAAGAGTTATTTTATTATTTCCTTTCAATTGCTTACGAATTTCAGCTACTCCCACTCGATGGTTGCCGGCGGCTTGCCGGAGATATCGTAGGTGACGCGCGAGATGCCGGGAATTTCGTTGATGATCCGCCGCGAAACGTGATCGAGGAACTCGTAGGGCAGGTGCGCCCAGCGCGCGGTCATGAAATCGATGGTCTCCACGGCGCGCAACGCGATGACATAGTCGTAGCGCCGGCCATCGCCGGTCACCCCCACCGACTTCACGGGCAGAAATACGGCAAAGGCCTGGCTGGTTTTGTCATAGAGCTCGTTGCGACGCAGCTCCTCGATGAAGATGTGATCGGCGAGCCGCAGCAGGTCGGCGTACTGCTTGGTCACGCGACCGAGGATGCGCACCCCAAGCCCCGGACCGGGGAAGGGATGGCGATAGACCATGTCGTAGGGCAGGCCGAGCTCGACGCCGAGCTTGCGCACCTCGTCCTTGAACAGCTCGCGCAACGGCTCCAGGAGCCTGAGGTTCATCTGCTCCGGCAAGCCGCCCACGTTGTGGTGCGACTTGATCAGGTGAGCCTTGCCGGTCCTGGCGCCGGCCGACTCGATTACGTCGGGGTAAATGGTTCCCTGCGCCAGCCAGCGGGCGTTCCTGAGCTTCGAAGCTTCCTCCTCGAAGACCTCCACGAACAGCCCCCCGATGATCTTGCGTTTGCGCTCCGGGTCGGGTTCATCGCCGAGCGCGGCGAGAAAGCGGGCCTCAGCGTCCACGCGGATGACCCTCACGCCCATGTGCTCACCGAAGGTCGCCATCACCTGGTCGCCTTCCCGGTAGCGCAGCAGCCCGGTATCGACGAAAACGCAGGTGAGCTGGTCGCCGATCGCCTTGTGCAGCAGGGCGGCGACAACAGACGAATCCACGCCCCCGGACAACCCCAGCAGCACCTCTTCGTCGCCGACTTGGTCGCGTATCTGCTGCAGACTTTCTTCGATGATGTTCCCGGGTGTCCACAGCGCCTCACAGCCGCAGATATCCAGCACGAAGCGCCGCAGGATACGATCACCCTGTCGGGTATGGGTGACCTCGGGATGAAACTGCACGCCATAGAAGGCGCGCTGGTCGTCGGCCATCCCGGCAATGGGTGCGGAATCGGTGCTGGCCATGAGCTTGAACCCGGGCGGCAGCTGCACCACCCGGTCGCCGTGGCTCATCCACACATCGAGCAGACCGTAGCCATCGGGGCTGGCGTGGTCCTCGATGTCCGCCAGCAGACGCGAATGCCCCCGCGCGCGCACCTGCGCGTAGCCGTACTCGTGGCGGTCGGCGTTCTCCACCTTGCCGCCCAGCTGCGCGGCCATGGTCTGCATCCCGTAGCAGATCCCCAGCACCGGAACACCGAGCTCAAAGACAAGGGAGGGCGTTTTCGGGGCAGCACCGCCGGTCACGGTCTCGGGGCCGCCGGAGAGTATCACGCCGTGGGGATGAAACACGCGCAACGTCTGTGCATCGATATCGTAAGGATGGATTTCGCAGTACACACCGATTTCGCGCACCCGCCGTGCGATTAACTGAGTGTACTGGGAGCCGAAGTCCAGAATCAGGATTCGGTGAGAGTGGATGTCCTGCTCAGACACTGGCGCGCGGTCCGTGTTGATCAGAAGCGGTAATTCGGCGCTTCCTTGGTGATGGTGACGTCGTGCACGTGACTCTCCGTCACGCCGGCCGTGGACACCTGCACGAACTGCGGCCGGGTGCGCATTTCCTCGATGGTCGCGCAGCCGGTATAGCCCATGCTGGACCGCAGGCCGCCGAGCAACTGGTGAATCACCGGCTGCAGCGGGCCCTTGTAGGGCACCCGCCCCTCAATGCCTTCGGGCACCAACTTGTTGGCCTCGCTGCCTTCCTGGAAATAGCGGTCGCTCGAGCCCTGCTGCGAGCCCATCGCCCCCAGGGAACCCATCCCCCGGTAGGACTTGTAGGAGCGCCCCTGGAACAGCTCCACCTCGCCCGGGGCCTCCTCGGTGCCAGCGAACATGCTGCCCACCATGATGGAGTGCGCCCCGGCGGCGACGGCTTTGGCCATGTCGCCCGAATAGCGAATCCCGCCGTCGGCGATCACCGGTATATCCGTGCCGTCCAGCTCGTGGGCGACGTTGGCGACGGCGCTGATCTGCGGCACACCCACTCCGGCGACAATCCGCGTGGTGCAGATCGAGCCCGGCCCGATGCCCACCTTGACCGCGTCGGCACCGGCCTCCATCAGGGCCCGGGCCGCGGCAGGCGTTGCGATGTTACCGCCAATGACCTGCATGTCCGGATACTGCCGTTTCACCCAGCGCACCCGCTGCAACACGCCTTCGGAATGGCCGTGTGCGGTGTCGACGATGATGACGTCGACGCCGGCATTGACCAACGCCTCCACCCGTTCGTCGGTGCCCGCTCCGACACCCACCGCGGCACCCACACGTAACCGGCCCTGATCATCCTTGCAGGCATTGGGCTTGTCGCTCGCTTTCTGGATGTCTTTTACGGTGACCAGACCGCGCAGACGGAACTGATCGTCCACGACCAGCACCTTCTCGATGCGGTGCTCGTGCAGCAGCCTCAGCACCTCTTCGCGACCGGCACCCTCGCGCACCGTCACCAGCTTGTCCCTGCCAGTCATGATGGTCGACACCGGCGCGTCGAAGCGGGTCTCGAAGCGGGTATCGCGGTTGGTCACGATGCCGACCAGGCGCTCGCCCTCCTCCACCACGGGGACACCGGAGATGTCGTGCTGGCGTGTGATCTCCAGCACTTCGCGAATCGTCGTGGTCGGTGAAACGGTGATCGGATCCTTGATAACACCGCTTTCGAACTTTTTTACCAGCCGCACATGGTTGGCCTGCTGCTCGATGGACATGTTCTTGTGTACGATGCCGATGCCGCCCTCCTGGGCCATCGTGATGGCCAGGCGCGATTCGGTGACCGTGTCCATTGCGGCGGAGATGAGAGGGATGTTGAGCTGGATGTCCCGCGTCAGCCGGGTGAGCAGGCTGACGTCCTTCGGGAGCACCGCCGAGTGGGCGGGGAGCAGCAATACATCATCGAAAGTGAGGGCTTGCTCAGAGATACGCAGCATGCGAGGCACCCTGTTCACGTCAGGTATATAAACGTGTCATTATAGGTTTTGGCGACCCTGCGGTAAACTGGACGCGTCTGCGGTCGAACACAAGACGGAAGGCATTCCTGGGAGGGCGGCGGGTGCCCCCCCGCGAGCGGATTGAGTATCATCAGACACATGCCCGAAGCAGCCGACCTTTACCCGCAGCGCGAGGTCTACAGCGTCTCGCAGCTCAACCGGGCCGCACGCGATCTTCTGGAGGCGGGTTTCCCGCGCCTTTGGGTGGACGGCGAGATCTCCAACCTCTCGCGACCGAGCTCCGGGCACCTTTATTTCACGCTCAAGGACGAGCGCGCCCAAGTCAGCTGCGCGCTTTTCCGCAGCCAGGCGATCCGCCTCGGTTTCCGGCCGCAAAACGGGACCCAGGTGCTGGTGCAGGCACGCGTCAGCCTGTACGAGCCGCGCGGCAACTATCAGCTGATCGTAAGCCATATGGAGGAGTCCGGGGACGGCGCCCTGCGCCGCGCCTTCGAAGCGCTCAAGCAGCGTCTGCACGCCGAGGGCCTGTTCGATGAAACCCATAAGCAGCCGCTGCCGGAATTTCCCGGCTGCATCGGCGTGATCACCTCCCCGACGGGCGCAGCGATCCGCGACGTCCTCAGTGTGCTGCGCCATCGCTTCCCCGCCATCCGCGTCATAGTGTATCCGGTTCAGGTGCAGGGCCCGGAGGCGGCGTCGCAGATTGTCGGCGCGCTGCACACCGCGCAGCGACGCAACGAATGCGACGTGCTGCTGCTGACCCGCGGCGGCGGCTCGCTCGAAGACCTGTGGCCTTTCAATGAAGAGGCGGTCGCCCGCGCACTGTTTGCCTGCACCCTGCCGGTCGTCTCCGCCGTCGGCCATGAGATCGATTTCGTCATCACCGACTTCGTCTCCGACCGACGTGCGCCCACCCCGTCGGCGGCAGCCGAGCTGTTGAGCCCGGACCGGCACCAGATCGAGCGCCGCATACGACAGCTCGAGCAGCGCCTGCACGGACGCCTGGAGCAGCGGCTGCAGCGGGCGCGGGAGCGACTGGCCTGGGTGCTCCACCGCATCCGGCAGGTCCACCCCGGCCGACGCCTGCAGCAGCAGACGCAGCGACTGGACGAGCTGGAGCAGCGGCTGCGCAGGGCGCCGGCGCACCGGCTGTCGCAGATTGGCGCCAGAGTGGCTGCCAGCCGCTCCGTCCTCCTGCAGCACAGCCCCGTCCGCCTGCTGCAGGCCTCTCGGGCGCGAATCGAGCACCTGAGCCAGCGCCTGACGCACTGCATCAAGCTGCAGCAGTCACGCCGTGGCGAGAAGCTTGCGGTAGTGGCGCGGGCGCTGCAGACGGTCAGCCCGCTCGCCACTCTGCAGCGCGGCTACTCGATCACCCTGAGAGTGAAGGATGGAGCGGTGCTGCTCGCGAGCACACAGACAAGCATCGGCGAGAAGCTCGAAACCCGCCTCGCCAGCGGAAGAATCTACAGTCAGGTTACGGAAATAGAATCATGAAAGCTATTCGAGGTGTACTCTCCGTGCTCAGCGCGGTGGCCATGCTCGCGGTGACCATGCGCGTTGCCGCCGTCGACATCCCGGCGACCGCAGCCGTGCCCGGGGGAGTTGCCATCGTCGATCTCCCCGGCGCGGAAACCCCGCCCACCGCCAGCTTCAACGGAAAACGCATCATGGTGCTGCCCAACGGCTCGACCTACGCCGCGTTGGTCGGTCTGCCCCTTGGGCTCGAGCCGGGAAGGCATCGAGTGACGGCAAGGTACGCTTCGGGGGAGGAGTTTCAGCTCGACTTTTGGGTTAAGGACAAAGCCTATGAGACCCAGCACATCACGATCAAGAACAAGCGCATGGTCAACCCCGAGAAACGCGACCTGGAGCGAATCGCGCGGGAACGGCGCCGCGTCAAGCGGGCGCTGGCCACCTGGAATGAGGGCAACCCCGAAACCCTGCGCTTCCGTCTGCCGGTTGACGGCCCTCTGAGCAGCCCCTTCGGTCTGCGGCGCTTTTTCAATCAGCAGCCGCGCAAGCCCCACAGCGGGCTGGATATCGCCGCCGACGAGGGAACACCCATCAGAGCGCCGGCCAGCGGCCGAGTGGTGGATACCGGCAACTTCTTCTTCAACGGCAACACCGTGTTTCTTGATCACGGTCAGGGCCTGGTGACCATGTACTGTCACCTGTCGCGCATCGACGTGGAGCCGGAACAACAGATAGCGTCGGGCGAAGTCATCGGCGCCGTCGGCAAAACCGGTCGCGTGACGGGCGCACACCTGCACTGGGGGGTGAGCCTCAACGATGCTCGGGTGGATCCCACGCTGTTTCTGGACCCGGCGCTGGCGGCGGTGGACAAACCCTAGCGCCACATCAGCGCGGCGAGCCGCCGAACTCATGCCGCCCGCGTCGCAGGCGCCGGTAGTTGCGGATCATTACGATCATTTTCAGAATCGCCGAGCGGTCAATGCGTGCCAGGTTGAGGCCGACACGCAGCGGCACGCCGCCGGCGGTCGGCTGGCCGATGTCGATAAAACTGCGCTGCGGCGACTGCAGCGCCCGGAATTCACAGTCCCACACCACGTCCGCTCCCTCGAAGGGCCCGGTGAAGCGCACTCGGGCTCGGTCGTGACGAAGCTCGCCCAGGAGCAGAAAGGGGTCGCCCGTCCGGCGCAGGTGGGCAGCGAGCACCTCAGGGTCGCCACTGGCGGCGACGTCGGCCACTTGAAGGGTATCGCTGCCCAAGCGCTTGTCGCTAGTCGGTGAACAGCTCATCGTCGAAGAAGTCCGGCTCCGGTGGCTCACCGTCATAGATATCGTACCAGCGCCGCTGCCGGTATGCGGCCCGCACCTGCAGATATGCGTCCAGTGCCGCCGTATCCAGCACCTGGGAGGCCGACAGCAGATCGGCGCGCCTGCTGACCAGCAACAGTGAGTAGTAGCCGACCGTGCCCCAGGCGTTCGTGTATTCGGACGCGAACTGCCACAGCCCCATCCTGAACTCCAGGGGCAACCCCGCGGCGTCGCGTACCGTACTGGGGCCCAGGAAGGGGAGCATCAGATACCAGCCCTCACCGAAACCCCATACACCGAAGGTCTGACCGAAGTCTTCCGTGTGGTGCTCCAAGCCCCAGCCCGTGGACACGTCAACCAGTCCGAACACCCCGAAAACGGTGTTGAAACCGAAACGCATGGTGTCGCTCAGCGCCAGAGCCGGTTTGCCCTGAAGCACCTGGTTCACGATGGTGACCGGCTCCTGAAGGTTGTTGTAGAAATTGCGCACCCCGGTGCGCGCCGGCGCGGGTACGTATTCCTGATAGCGCTCGGCGACCGGCTTCAAGAGATAACGATCGAAGGTGTCGTTGAACCGGTAGATGGCGCGGTTGACCGGCTCCAGCGGATCACTGGCCTCTTCGTAGGGGGAACGTGTGGCACATCCCTGCATCAGCAGGGCCAGCGTCCATAGGCCTATATTCCTTGGTAGTCGAGCCATGGTCCCATCAGTCGGCCTGATCCGCAAAACATTCAGGCTGTCATTTTTTTGCGTGCCGAATCATACGCTTTCGGCGTCTTTGCTGTCGAGGCGTGAGCCTGTTGCGGCGACCCTCGTAGGGATTTTTACCCGTCCTGAAAGCCAGGCGCACGGGTGTGCCCACCAGCTGCAGCGCGCTGCGGAAATAGTTGCCCAGGTAGCGCTTGTAGCTGTCCGGCAGCCGCTCCGTCTGGTTGCCGTGAATCACGATCACCGGCGGATTCTGTCCACCCTGATGCGCATAGCGCAGCTTGATCCTGCGCCCCTGCACCAGCGGCGGCTGGTGTTCCTGCACGGCCTGCTCCAGAACCCGGGTCAGCATAGGGGTGCTCATGCGGGTGCTGGCGGCGGCCTGCGCCGCCTGCACCGCGGCGAACAGGTTACCCACACCGCTGCCGTGCAGGGCGGAGATGAAATGGCGCTCGGCAAACGCCAGAAACGACAGCCGGCGGTCCAGCTGCGCGCGGAGCCACCGACGCTGCTCGGCGTCGAGGCCGTCCCATTTGTTCACCGCGATCACGGCGGCTGTGCCGCTTTCCAGGATGTGCCCCGCGAGCGTCGCGTCCTGGTCGGCAACCTCACCCTCGTGGGCATCCAGAACCAGGATCGCCACGTCCGCATCGCTGATTGCCTGCAGGGTCTTCAAGACGCTGAATTTCTCCACAGCCTCGCTGACACGGCGCCGGCGGCGCACGCCCGCGGTGTCGATCAGGGTGTAGTCCTGGCCGTCGCGTCTGAAGGGGATGTAGATGCTGTCCCGCGTGGTTCCGGGCTGGTCGTACGTGACGACGCGCTCTTCGCCCAGAATGCGATTGATCAGGGTCGATTTGCCCACGTTGGGCCGCCCCACCACGGCGATGCGTATCCCCCTGGGCTCGACCACTCCGGCTTCGTCGCCACCCGCCTCGGACGGCAGCTTCGCCAGCACACGGCCCATAAGGGCGCTGACGCCGTGCCCGTGGGCGGCGGCAATCTGCGCGGGATCCCCCAAACCGAGCCGCGAGGCGTCGGCGAGCACGCCACCGATGTCCTGACCGTCCGCTTTGTTCAGAACCGGGTAGACGACCCTGCCGCTGCGCCGCAGTCGCCGCGCAATCTGTTCATCGCTGAGATTGATGCCGTCGCGGGCATCCAGCAGCAGCAGTACCGCATCGGCCTCCTCGACGGCCCGCCAGACCTGCGCCGCCATCAAGGCTTCGAGACCCCGCTTCTGCCCCACCAGCCCGCCGGTATCGACCACCAGGTAGGCCCGGTCGCCCACCCGGCCCATGCCGTACTGCCGGTCGCGGGTCAGGCCGGGGAAATCCGCGACCAGTGCGTCGCGGCTGCGGGTGAGCCGGTTGAACAGCGTCGACTTGCCCACGTTCGGGCGGCCAACCAGCACGATTACCGGCAGCACGACAGTCCCTCGGACGCACCCTGGCGTGTACGGAGCCCCGGGCCATCCCGTGATCCTCTGGACCCGACGACGGACGCAGCCGGTCCGCCGGTGTGTTTGCCGCAACCTGCTGGCATGGGATCCCTGTTCGGGCGGCGCTATGTCGGCTCGACCCGGTAGAGGGTCAGCTTCCCGCCCGCTCCCAGGACCAGTAGCCGGTCATCGCCGAGCGGCAGGGGAGCAGCGAGTATACCCGCCCTGTCGACCCTTTCGCGGCCGGCGATGGATCCGTCCAGGCGCGACAGCAGATGTACATAACCCTCGAAGTCGCCCACCACGACGTAAGCACCGGCGACCGCCGGCCCGGTCAGCGCGCGGCGTCGCAACGCCCCCTGTTTCCACAACGAGGCACCGGTGCCGCGATCCAGTGCCCACACTTCGCTGTTTTCGTCACTGACATAGACCTGCTGGCTGTCGACTGCGATACCCGCGTACGCCGACATGTCACGCTGCCACAGAAGGCGGCCGTCCCGAAGCCCAACCGCCGCCATCTGACCCTGGAAGCTCGTGACGTACAGCACGCCGTCGCGCACCACCGCATCGGCATCGAGATCCACCATGCGCTGCAATTCCGATCGCCCGCTCGGCACGGCGACCACGGCTTCCCACAGGGGCCGCCCCGATAGCGCATCGAGGGCGAGCATCTTGCCATTGGCAAACCCGGCGATCACCGAGCCGCCCTCGATCAGTGGCGTGCTGGTGCCGCGCAACGTGAGCACCGGCACGGTGCGACTCTGAATCCAGCGCCGTTCGCCGGTCGCAGCATCCAGTCCGGCCAGGTTGCCATCCACGGTCTGCACCACCACGATGCCCCGATAGATCTGCGGTACCGCCAGCACTTCGCTGGAAACCGAAGTCCGCCAGCGCTCCTCGCCACTGTCGGCATCCAGGGCGATCAGATCCGCGTTGCTGCTCCCGACCACCACCAGATCGTCACCCACACCCGGCCCGGCTGAAAGCGAAGTGCGGGTCCGGGTGTTCCAGAGCTCTCTGCCCGTGTCCAGGGTGTACGCCCTGACGGCACCGTTGCGATCGGCCACGTAAACACGCTCTCCCAGCACCGACGGCACGAGCTCGACGAACTGCTCATCGGTACCGGAGCCGGTATCGTGACCCCAAATCTTTTTCAGCCGAGCCTGCGCGTCGAAGGGCTGCAGCTCGGCGGGCGGCTCGGCATTGTCCTTGTCACCGAACCAGGCACAGCCGCCAAGCAATCCGAGGGCCAGAGCAGCGTAGGCGAATACCCGCATCATCGTGGTGAGCCGGCCGCCCCCGCAACGTTCTCGTATTTTGCGGTCAGCAGTGCCGCATTCGGCGCCTGTGTCGGCATGCTGTCCATGGCCTGCCGGTAGGCCCGGGCGGCCCGGGCGGTGTCTCCCTCCGCCATGGCGAGGTCGCCGCGCAGCTCCGCATATAGATAGTCGTACGCGCCGGCTTCGCCAACGGCATCGAGCTGTTGCCGGGCCTCCTGCAGCTGATTCCGGTCGATGAGCACGCGGATCAGGCGCATGCGCGCCGTATGCCTGAGCTCGTCCTTGTCGGCGTGATCCAGTGCCCACTGCAGCTGGGCCTGGGCCGCCGCCGGCTCATTCTCGGTGATCGCCACGTTGGCGAGCGCCAGTGCGGCCAGCGGCGCATAGCCCGAGCCACTGTAGTCGCCGATCAGCTGGTTGGCATAGGTGCGTACCGCTTCCGAATCGTCGCGTCCGAGCGCCGCGATCATCTGCGCGTAGATGTTGGATGCGCTCAGGGCGCGGGTTTCCTGATAGCTGAACCACGCCTTGCCGCCCAACAATACCGACAGCCCCAGCAGTATCCCGGTAATGACCGAGCTGCCGTTCTCCTTCCACCACTTCTTTAGCGCTTCTACCTGCTCTTTTTCCGAGGCATGCACGTCCATCGGATTCTCTCCTCGATGTCAATACCGGTAACCTGTTAAGGGATGCCGCAATCAGAGGGTCAGTCCAGCTGCAGCAAGCCGGCGAGCGTGACGCTGAGCTCCTCGAAAGGAACCGTCTGCTGGTCGCGGTTCTCGCGCAGCGGCTTGATGCCCACCTGTCGCCGTGAGATCTCCTCGTCGCCCAGCACCAGCGCATAACGGGCCCCGCTGCGGTCCGCCTTCTTGAACTGGCTCTTGAAGCTGCCGCCGCCGCAATGCATCAGCACGCGCAGACCCGGAAGCGCATCGCGCAGATTTTCGGACAACAGCAGGGCCTGCTGCTGTGCCCGCTCTCCCATGGCGACCACATAAAGGTGAGGCACGCCCTCCGGGCACGCCACAGCCCGGCTTTCCAGCAACGCAACCAGCCGCTCCAACCCCACTGCGAATCCCACCGCCGCTGTGGCACGACCGCCCAGGTATTCGACCAGCCCGTCGTAACGACCACCGGCACACACCGTACCCTGGGCACCGAGCTGGTCTGTTATCCACTCGAACACCGTCCGTCCGTAATAATCCAAGCCTCGAACCAGCCGGGGATTGATGCGGTATGTCACTCCCGCGACGTCCAGCAGGCCGCACAGCGATGCGAAATGATCCGCTGAGGCGTCATCGATGTAGTCGGCGAGCACCGGGGCGTCTTCCAGCAGCGCCTGCGTGCCGTCGTGCTTGCTGTCGAGGACCCGCAGGGGGTTGGTCTCCAGCCGGCGTCGACTGTCCTCGTCGAGCCGATCGAAACGCTTCCTGAGAAAGGCCACCAGGTCTTCCCGGAACCGCGCCCGCGCTTCGCCCGTGCCCAGGCTGTTGAGCTCCAGTGTCAAGCCGCGCAGGCCGAGGCTGTTCCACAACCGCGCCGTCATGAGCAGAAGCTCGGCGTCGATGTCCGGCCCCTCCAGTCCGAAGACCTCGACGCCAATCTGATGAAACTGGCGATAGCGTCCCTTCTGCGGCCGCTCGTGCCGGAACATCGGTCCCACGTACCACAAGCGCTGCACCTGCTGACCAAGCAGGCTGTGCTCAATGCAGGCACGCACACAGCCTGCAGTCCCCTCCGGGCGCAGCGTCAGGCTGTCGCCGTTACGGTCCTCGAAGCTGTACATCTCCTTTTCCACGATATCCGTGACCTCCCCAATGGAGCGCCTGAACAGCTCGGTTTTTTCCACAATCGGGAGACGGATTTCGCGAAAACCATAGGACCCGAGCACGCCGCGCGCGGTATCCTCGACAGACTGCCAGCATGCCGACTGCTCCGGCAGGATGTCATTCATACCGCGTATCGCCTGAAGTGCCCTCGGCATCTCAATCTTCCAGGGTGAGGCGCGCGACCTTGCCACGCTGATGAGCGCTCAGGTTTACGGGCTTGCCACGGAACGTCACCTCGACACCGGGGGCATTGCCAAGCAACAGATCCACCGGAGGCTCGGCACGCACCGTACGCTCCGTGCCGGCGCGCTGGGTGCCGACCACGAGCTTGCGCCCGTTCGATTCCATTTCCACCCAGCTGTCCTCGGTGAAGCGCAGCTGCACGACGGCGGGCCCCGTAGGCTCCGGCTCGGCGACGGCCGGCTGCGGCTCCGTGTCCGGCGCAGCATCGGCTTCGGGCTCGGGCTGCGCTTCGGACAGCACGGCGACATCCGCGTCGACCGGCTCTTGCGCCGCGGCCGTCTCTGCTTCGGGCGTCTCGACCACGGCTTCCTGACCGGCCGTCGCGATATCCGCGTCCGGCATTCTGACGGGCTCGATCGCATCCTGCTGGCTGATCTGCGGCTCGACCACGTCGCCGGCGCCGGGCGGCGGTATGTCCAGCTGATCGGACGCCGATTCGGACATCTGCAGCGACCACAATCGCTGCAGCGCCGGCACACCGTAGGTCCCTGCCGCCACAAGACACAGCAAGGCAACACCCCATAGCAAAGACCTGCCGACCGGGGGGGCCACCCTGCGCCGGCTGAGACCGATACGCTTCAGCGGCGCCGGATTGTACTCATTGATGCTGGGCAACTGTCCGACAACCGCCACTTCATCCAGTCCCAGCAGCCGCGCGTAGGTCTTGACGTAGCCGCGCACAAAAGTGGAGGGCAGTTGCGCCTCGTCACCCGCCTCCAGAGCACGCACCACCTCTGGCCGCAGATGCAGCTCCGAAGCCACCGCCTCGACCTTGAGCTTTTGCTCCTCGCGGGCGCTGGCCAGGGCCGCGCCCGCCGCAGCGAGCCCGCCAGGCTGCTGCACCGATTTCTCTGTCTGCGTCTCTTTAGCGGTCACGCTGCTTGCGCTCCCACTCGACCAGGTTCTGCGTCTGCTCCGATTCGGGAAACTCATTCTTGAGCAGCAGAGCATAGCTCGACGCAGTGTTGCGATCGCCCAGCTCGGACTCCGTTTGCACACCTATCCATAGAAATTCCGGGCTCAACGCCGACACCGCTTCCAGCCGCTGCAGATAGGCGCGCGCGGCCAGGTACTGCTGGCGGGCGAAGCTCGTGCGCACCATCTGGCGCAGTGCGGGCTGGAAGCGCGGACTCTTTTGCAGGGCCCGGCGGTAATATTTTTCGGCCAGCTCCGGGTCGGGGCGCTTTTCCGCGCACAGGCCGGCGTTGGTGAGAATCGTTGCGGGATAGCGGTACAGCGGATCCTGCAACGCCTTGTTGAACATCCGGTCGGCCTCTTTCAGCCGCCCGTTGCGACACAGGTACTGGCCATAGTTGTTCAATATCAGAGGGTCGTCGCCATCGAGATGATAGGCCTTCCGGTAGTGCTTATCGGCGAGCTCTGACTCGCCCAGCCGCTCATACAGGATCGCGATCGATCCGTGCGCGACCGGCAGGTTAGGATTCTGGTCGAGCGCCTTCTTGAGCTTCTCCAGTGAAGCTTCGTACATGCCCTTGCGCATGTACTCGACACCCAGCTGGGTGTTCACCTCGGCGGGCGTCTCGAGGGACTCCTCGCTCTCCGTTCTCTTGTTGGGCGCTGCGCACGCGCTCAGCAGGGAAAAAGCGGCGAGTATCCATACTCCTGACATCCATCTTCGCATCAAGCTGTGTCTCCGATCACTTCGATGGCCAACCGTTCCCGACGGCGGGTACGGTCCTTGAAATCACCCGCAAGCTGGCCGCAGGCGGCGTTGATGTCGCCGCCCCGGGTCTTGCGGGTAATGGTTACGATACCCGAACGATGCAGTATGTCCCGAAAGCGGTCGATGCGTTCGGGACTGCTCCTGCGATAGTGTGCCGCAGGAAAGGGGTTAAAAGGAATCAGGTTGATCTTGGACGGGAGGTTGCGCAACAACCTGGCGAGCGCGCGTGCCTGAGCGTCGCTGTCATTGACCCCCTCCAGCATCACGTACTCGACCGTCACCCGGCGCCTACCGTCGGCCACGTATTCGCGGCACGCTTCCAGAACCTCCGCAATGGGGTATTTCCGGTTCAGCGGCACCAGGGTGTTGCGCAGCTCATCGTCCGGTGCATGCAGTGACAGCGCCAGACTGATATCCGTCGCACCGGAGAGGCGTCTGAGTCCGGGCACCACACCCGCAGTACTGAGGGTGACCCGGCGCTTTGACAGCGCAAAGGCAAAATCATCCTGCATCAGCGATACGGCGGTCATGACGTTTTCGAAATTGAGCAGAGGCTCGCCCATGCCCATCAGCACCACATTGGACACCGGCCGGAAACCATCCCGGGCCAGCAGGCGGCTGGCCACCCAGAGCTGACCAATGATCTCGTCCGGACCGAGGTTGCGGTTGAACCCCTGGCGGGCGGTCGAGCAGAAGGTGCAGTTCAGCGCACAGCCCACCTGCGAGGAGATGCACAGCGTGGCGCGATCCTTCTCGGGAATGTAGACGGTCTCGATGCGATTGCCGTCGTAGAGCTCGAACAGCCACTTGCGCGAGCCGTCCGCCGAGCGACGATCGCTGGCGACCGCCGGGGCGCGAATCCGGGCAACGGTTTTCAGGTCCTCACGCAATCGCTTGCTGAGGTTGGTCATCGCCGCGACATCGTCGACCCCGTGCTGATAGATCCATTTCAGCACCTGCTGGGCACGAAAGGGTTTTTCCCCCCGCTCCGCGAACCAGGCGGCCATTGCCGACCGGTCGAGGTCCAGAAGGTTCACCTTGTCAGCCGATGTATCCACTGCGATTCCTGCCCGTCAACTCAACAGGGCGCGACGCCATAACCGGCGCACCCGGACACCGTCATGCTGCCCTTTTGCGCTCCACGACCTGCGCCACAGCCAGAAACGCGGGGGCGTCGATGCTTCACGACGGCCCCGCGCAGTCTTTAACCATGACGCGAACGGGAGGCCAAATTTGCTGAAAATCGGCGGCTTAGACAGCGAAAATCGAATTGCGTAGTGTACCCGTTGAAGCAGGATCGAGGCAATGAGGGCGCCTCGTCCGGGCTGCGCAGTGTACGGTGGGCCGGGTAGGCAGCGGGAAGTCGCCCGAATGGCGCCCATTGCGGCTCGCCTTTGCGGCGACATCGGGTGCTGCGCCTGCCCGTTCGACAAGACACCGGATCCGGTCGGGACGGTGGAGAAGCCGGTTTTCAGCCGATCCCGGCCTGCATCTGCTCGAGACGCCGCCTGCGCTCGCCCACCATGGCGCTGTAAAGCCGGCTCATGGCCCGTTCATAGGCACAATCGCCGTCTTGTCCCATGGCGCGGATGCGGGCCTCGAGCAGTGCGATCTCCGCAAGCAGCTCGGCTACCCGGCAGCTCCCCGCCTGCGGCCGGGTATCGAGTCGCGTGAGCATGTCGTTGTCCTGTTCTGGTAGCTACCGCCAGCCTATACCTCGAACGTGACAACAATATGACAAGAAACTGACGCTTTAGGACTCGGGTCAGCTGCGTTCGTCGATCCACGCCATCTGTATGGCTTCCAGGATCCTCTCGCCGGAATGGGCGGGATCGTCATCGAACGCCTCCAGCTCCACCACCCAGTCGCGCAACTGGGTGAAGCGTATCTGACGGGGGTCGATGTCGGGGTATTTTTCATCGAGCTCGATGGCAATGTCCAGCGAGTCGGTCCATTTCAAGCCCACCGCATGCCTCCTCAGTGGTGTTCGCTGACCATATTGATGGTGTACTTCGGAATCTCCACCACCAGATCCTCGCCGGCCACGCGCGCCTGGCAGCTCAGCCGGGAGTCCGGCTCCAGGCCCCACGCCTTATCCAGCATGTCGTCCTCGTCCTCCTCCGAGGGCTCCAGCGAATCAAAGCCTTCACGCACATAGACGTGGCAGGTGGTGCAGGCACAGGACTTTTCGCACGCATGCTCGATCTCGATGCCATGGGCCAGTGCCGCGTCACAGATGCTGGTTCCGGTTTCGGCTTCGATGACCGCCCCTTCGGGGCAGATCTCCTCGTGTGGCAGAAAGATGATCTGCGGCATGACAGGTCCTGCTATTTGAAGTCATCCACGCTGTGGCCCGCCATGGCCTTTCGAATGTTGGCATTCATGCGGCGGTCCACATACGGGGTGCTCACCGCCTCCAGCCTTTCCATGGCCCGCTTGATGGCCCGAGGGTCGCCGCCATTGCGGGCCTCTCCGAGCTCCCTGGCCGCATGGCGAATCGCCTGGAGCTCCTGCTCGCTGAGTAATTCGTCGCCGTCTTCGTGCAGAGCCACGCCGAGCGCCTCCAGCACACGATCGGCCTCGACCTGCTGCTCGCGCAAACGTCGCGCTTCCACATCCTCTGCAGCGTGCATCAGGGAATCCCGCAGCATAATCTCGATCTCGTTGTCGCTCAGCCCATAGGACGGCTTCACCTCAATGTGCGCCTGAGCTCCGCTGGCTTTCTCTTCCGCGGTAACATTGAGCAGACCGTCGGCATCGACCTGAAAGGTCACCAGGATGCGCGCCGCACCCGCGGTCATCGGCGGAATATCCCGCAGCTCAAAGCGCGCCAGCGAACGGCAGTCATCCACCAGCTCCCGCTCACCCTGCACCACGTGAAGCGCCATGGCCGTCTGCCCGTCCTTGAACGTGGTGAATTCCTGTGCCCGCGAAACCGGGATGGTGGTGTTGCGTGGAACGATCTTTTCAGTCAAGCCCCCCATGGTCTCGATGCCCAGCGACAGCGGAATCACGTCCAGCAGCAGCATCTCGTCCTCGGGTTTGTTCCCCACCAGAATGTCCGCCTGTATCGCCGCACCCAGCGCCACCACTTTGTCCGGATCGATATCGACGAGCGGCTGGCGGCCGAAAAACTCACCCACCCGCTCCCGCACTCTGGGTACCCGCGTGGAGCCCCCCACCATGACGACTTCCTGGATCTCGTCCCGGGTTATACCGGCATCGCGCAGGGCGCGACGGCAGGGCGCCAGCGTCTGGCGTATCAGAGGCTCGATGAGCTCGTTCATCTGCGTCCGGCTCAGCCTGCACCGCCACGGCGAAGCGTCCTCGAGCTCCAGGGTCACCTCGGTCTCATCGCCGTCCGTGAGCCTTTCCTTGGCGGCGCAGGATGCCTGCATGAGGCGACGCTGGAGCGCATGGCCGATGTCCTCTCCCAGGCCGGCTTCCTGCATCAACCAGCCGGCGATCAGCCTGTCCATGTCGTCGCCGCCCAGGGCGGTGTCGCCGGCCGTGGCCAGCACCTCGAAAACCCCCTGATGCAGGCGCAGGATGGACACGTCGAATGTGCCCCCGCCAAGGTCATAAACCGCGATGACGCCGCCCTCGTTGCGATCCAGGCCGTAGGCCACGGCCGCTGCCGTTGGCTCGTTGAGCAGTCTCAGAACCTTGAGACCGGCCAGCCGACCCGCGTCCTTGGTGGCCTGGCGCTGGGCATCATCGAAGTAGGCCGGCACGGTCACGACCACGCCACTGAGCTCCCCGCCAAGGGTTTGCTCGGCCCGGTTTCTCAGCGCCT
>JASFKW010000076.1:0-17793 GCA_050118435.1 Gammaproteobacteria bacterium
GCCCGTGCGCGTCACCGAAGCTCTGGCCGAGAACGTAGCCGCCAGCCGGAAAAAGCTGGTGGCGGTACAGACCAGTCACATGGGGAGCATCGCCGACATCGGAGGGCCCGGGAGCTATTATTACCGCTCGAGCAAGGCCGCCCTCAACGCCGCGATGCACGGTCTGGCGGCGCTGCTGGAGCCTCGCGGCGTGGGCGTGCTGCTGCTGCATCCGGGCGGTGTAGCCACTCGGATGGGGCCCAGCGATGGCATCGGTGCGGAGACGAGCGTCCGCGGATTGCGCAAGGTCATCGAGGACTTCCGGCTCGAAGACACCGGACGCTTCCTTCGCTATGACGGGACCGAGCTGCCCTGGTAGCGTATCGCGGGCGCCGCAACTGCAGCGGTAGGGCCGGCGTCCCAGGGGGGTGCCGGGTCGGTCGGCCACCGCGCTGTACAGGCGCTGTGCCGCGCGTTTGTCGCCGTTCCTCCCGGATTGCGCTGCGCTCCATCCGGGCTACCCGTCTTCGGGCGCCGGCGGGGTGGAGGACGGTGCAGAGATCGGGTAGCCCGGATGCAGGCTGAAGGCCGGAATCCGGGAAGAGGAGGGCTTGTCGCCGTTTCCCGGGATTGCGCTGCGTCCCCTCCGGGCCACCCGTCTTCCGGCGCCGGCGGGGTGGAGGACGGTGCAGAGATCGGGTAGCCCGGATGCAGGCCGAAGGCCGGAATCCGGGAGGGGCCGCATCCGGCTACTCTGGAGGCCCGCGATCAGCGGCTGCCGCTGTCAGATCGCCCCGGAGCGAAGCCCTTTTGTCCGGGCCGTCAACTGGGCCCCGGGCGAGCCGGTGAGCTCGAGCCGGAAGCGCGGCGATGGTCTCCCTTTCCGCAGGGGTGCTATGCTGATGCCGGGGTGCTTCCGTCGCTGTTCCTGATCCACATCCGCTCCGGGGGACGAGCGGCAGCCTGAGGCCATGAACGACGCGTCTGACATGATCCTGCTTGCGCGGCTGCAGTTCGCGTTCACGATCGCCTCCCACATTCTGTTCCCGGCCTTCGTCATCGGGCTTGCGAGCTACCTCGCTACGCTCAAGGCCCTCTGGCTGCGCACCCGCCTGCAGTACCCCGACGTCGACTGGAGCCGACTGCTGCCGCTGGCTCCGATACCCCTGCTGGTCGCCCTGGCTTTCGGCGGCCTGTTTCGTGCGCTGCGGCGCGGGGCAGCTCACGCCCCTTACCTCTGGTCGATTCTGTTGTTTCTGCTCGGCTACGTGGGCCTGATCGTCGGGATCTGGCCGCATCTGGTGCCCTATGCGATCACGTTCCGTGCGGCCGCGGCGGCGCCGGCGGCCCAGGCCTTCCTGCTCGCCGGCACGCTGGTTCTGTTGCCGCTAATATTGGGGTATACCGCCTATGCCTACTGGACCTTTCGCGGGAAAGTGGGCGACAGGGACGGCTATCACTGAGCTGGCAGGGGGCAGGGAAAGGACGGCCCGGGCGCTGCGCGACGGCGGTGCTCGCGTGCGACATCCCGGCGGCGACCGGGACGAGCCGCCCGGCGCCAGGCCGGCCATTTGTTGTAATGCCACAAGAGGAGCGCAATCATGCAGCAGCCGGAAGAGATGATCGCCGCCGTGCGGGCGGCGCTGGAGAAGCGGCGCGAGATCAACCTTCACGAGTCGCCGATCGAGCTCAGCGTCCGCGAGGGAGTGGTGGTGATGAGGGGTGAGGTGCGCGACATCATTGCCAAGCGCGTCGCCCGACTCGCCGCCGTTGAAGCCCTTGGCGTGGATCACGTGCTGGATGAGCTGTGCATGGCGCCGGCGGAGCGGCGCAGCGACGCGCAGATTGTCGAGACGCTGGAGCGGATGCTGATGAGCGAGTCGGCATTCCGCGACTATCCGAGGACGGTTGTCACCGGCGCGCACCCGCAGCCGCCTGCGGGCGCCTCGCCAGGCGAGGGTGCGATCGGCGCCGCGGTGCAGGACGGCGTGGTGACCCTGCAGGGAACGGTCGGCAGCCTCACCCACAGGCGCCTCGCCGACGTCCTCGCCTGGTGGACGCCCGGCAGCCGCTGCGTGCACAACTATCTGCACGTGGTGCCGCAGGAGCGCGACAGCGACGCCGAGGTGAGCGACGCCCTGCGCGTCGTTTTCGACAAGAATCCATGGCTCGACGCGGGGGCGATCAGGGTGCGCGTGAAGGAGCGTGTGGTGACGCTCGAGGGCGTGGTGTCCAGTCGGGAGCTGAGCCGCATGGCCGAGCGGGACGCCTGGTACGTGCTCGGCGTGCACGGTGTGGACAACCGCCTGCAGGTCGAGGCTCCTGAGGCCTAATCAGCCGGGTTTTACCCCCGGGCAGCTCAGCTCCCACCGTCACCGTCGATCATGTAGCGTTCAAACCGCGCCAGGGCCTGGGGTAAACCGTGCACGATCAGGACATCGCGGGCCTGCAGGCGCATGTCGGGGTGCGGGTCTGCCCCTCGGATGCCGCGCCTTCGCACCGCGGTCACACTGACCCCACCCTCGCTCAGTCGCAGCTCACGCAGGCGCTTTCCCTTGGCGTAAGCGCCGGGTACGGGTTGCCACGGCGGTCCGGCAAGCGGCTAACGGGTGAGGCTTCGACCTGGCGGAGCTCGAACTTCGGCTTGGCGGGCCGACGACAGCCCTGGGCTTCGGCTCGTCTTACTCTTGCCCTGCGTAGTAGTGCAGCAGCGCGGTTACATCGGCATCGGAAAGCGCTTCGAGTTTCTTTTCCATATTCCTCGGCATATGGCGTTCACCGGCCCGGAACAGCTTGAATTGCGCCTCAAGGTATGGCATCCATTGACCGGCCAGGATCGCGGCGTCATCGTCCGCCGCGCTGCCGCCCTCGGAATGGCATTTCTCGCAATTGCGCTCGTGAAGCTCTTTACCCTTCCTGGCAAGGGCGGCATCCACTGTTTGTGCGTGGGGCTGAAAGGTCTTGTCGGAATAGTAAGCGGCCAAGCTCTCGATCTGCTGATCATCCAGTTCCTTGGCAATCGCATTCATATCGGTTTCCTTGCCATTGATCTTGTGCGTGGCGCTGGTACGGTAACCTTCTTTATAGTCCCAAAGGGCGTCGGCAATCACGATTTCTGAGAAGCCCGCGATACTTGGGACGTCTTTCTGTTCGCTGTTGCCGTCCCTGCCATGGCAGCCCTCGCACCGGTCGGCTGCCAGTTTCGCGGTGTCGCTCATCGCGGACAGGGGCATTCCGGCCACCAGAATGGCGCTGATAAGGGTTGCGATTGCCGAACGGACGGTAGACATGATCTCTTCCTCCTTTTCTCTCACTGGGCGTCAGAGCAGCGATTCCCGAATGTCGATGCGGTCGTTTGCGCCGATCAGGCTCCTTGCCTGATGACTCAGGCTGTGGCCGGTTCTTTAGCAGTCGGCTCGCCTTCCAGCGGGCCGTGCCCGGCCGGTTCAACCGCGACGCGCTTCTCGTTCGACCCTATGGTGAGGAGATCCCAGACGAGCAGCAGGAAACCGGCGAGGGTGATCAGGCCGAACACCTGCCGCCAGTACATGCCCTGCACGAACCAGGGGTGCGTCTGGGCCGCAAAATAGCCCTCCCAAGTCGAGCCTTCCATTGCCCGCTCGATAAACGACTGCTCGTAGCCGGCAATCAACAGGGCAACGGTCATGCCGAGGACTCCGATATTGAGCAGAGCGAGCGACCATTTCCACTTCCAGCCGTTGCCGGGCAGATCCGCAGCCATCCATACATTGCCGCGCAACTTCTGTACTGCGAGATAGAAAAACGCGATGTTGATCGTTGCGTATGCGCCAAAAAATGCGAGGTGGCCGTGGGATGCGGTCCACTGTGTCCCGTGTGTGTACAGGTTTATCTGGGGCAGCGTGTGCATGAAGCCCCAGACCCCAGCGCCGAAAAAGTTGCCGAACGCATGTGCGATCAGCCAGGCGAGCGCCGGATGATTGGCATTCTTGAATCGATGCACCCCGGAGTCGTAAATTGCGTGCACGACCATGGCGACCAGCGGGATAGGCTCGAGCGCCGAGAAGAAGCCGCCGATGGGAAACCAGTATTCGGGTGTCCCGATCCAGAAATAGTGGTGGCCCAGTCCGAGGATTCCGGATCCGAACATCAGGGCGACCTCAATATAGAGCCAGGTCTGAACGATCCTGCGGCTCGCGCCCAGGGTTTTCATGAGGCCCCACGCCATGATGCAGCCGACCAGCACCTCCCAGGTGGCTTCCACCCAGAGATGTACCACCCACCACCACCAGTACTGATCAACAGAGATGTTGGGGGTGAAGAACATGCCCGCCAGGTACAGTCCGGCGAGCGCGATGAGATCGAGGGTCAATACGCCTGACACACCTGTGAAGCGTCCCTTAATAAAAGTGCTGACGACATTGAAAAAGAAAATCAGCATGACCGCCACGATGCCGATGTCTGCCCAGCGCGGCGCCTCGATGTATTCACGGCCTTCGTTGATCAGCCAGATCGAGGTTAACGATCCACTGCCAACCTGGACGAACAGGTATACAATCACGACAACCGCAACTGCCGCGGTGAGAACCCAGAAGGCAAGCTTGCCGAGCCACAGACCAACCACCGGAACACCGCTTTCGTCTTCCATCAACCAGTAGATCGCGCCGATGAAGCCATAAAGCATCCACACCACCATCGCATTGATGTGGACCATGCGGTTGACGTTGAAGTCCAGGACCTCGAACAGGAACCCCGGCATCAGGTATTGAAACCCGGCGAGCACGCCGAACAGCAGCTGCGCGCCGAACAGGATGATGGCGACCGTAAAATACTTGACTGCCAGACGCTGGCCGCCGTTCAGGTTGTCAAGACTGAGTACGCCGGTTGTCATGACGCGTCTCCCTGGCCGATTTGTCTGAAGTTATAGGGGAAGCCGTTGGTGTCGATAGCGGACATCCATTTCAGATAGGCGATGATGCTCCGTGCTTCCTCTCTAGTGATGCCAAGGTCCGGCATCTGGCGGTCGGAATTGTGGAAGCCCGGTGAACGCACGGGTGGACTCAGCAGAAATCGCTGCATCGCCCTCTCCCGTCTCGCTTCGCTACCCCAAGCCGGGTCCAGCCATGACTTGGTGAGATCCGGTGCGAAATAGGCGCCGTTTCCAAGCAACGTGTGACAGTTCATGCAGTTCTTGGCCTGGATGGTCAGCTTGCCGAGTGTGATCAGCTCCCGGGCCTCATCCTCGGTCAGCTTCTTTCCAAACAGCGGCTCCTCCTCGCCGATTACCGGAATCTGCGCGTTGCGTTCCTCGTTGAACTCGTAAGAGATGCGGTGGTTGATGACACTGTACGCGGGCACCCGCTCGCTTCCCGCGCTAATACGCGCCAAGGTGTCAAAGGTGAGGAAGATAAGGGCCAGGGCCATGAAGGCCGTAACGAATATTGCGACCTTGGCCCACATGCCCTCTTTGGCCCACCAGGGTGTTTGCGTCATGATTTGGACCCTCCATTCCGAGTCGAGAATGAATCGGGACGTGGCTCGACTGCAGCGAGCTCACTGCGATGGGTGCCTTCGCAGAGGTGCCAGATCCCGTGCGGGGCGAGCAAGTATCCCAGCAGCATGGTGTAGACGACCCATTGCCAGAATCCGGTGAGATGTGTGGCGTCTGCCAGCAGGGCCACAAAGACGGCGAGCAGGATGTAGGCGCCGTAGGCAAGCGGCATCAGGCGAGGGGCCCGATACACGCGGGAAAAGGCAAACAGCAAGGCATAGAGTCCACCACAGACAATGACCATTGCGGCCGCTAAGAAGGTGATAAGGAAGTCCTGCAACTCTACCGGCTCGATCATTCTATCCCCCCTGGTCTCGGCCCTGAGTGGTATGCCTTTTTTCTTCAGGTGAGTATAGCCACTCTGACTAAGGGTACAACGTCGCGCTCGGCCGGGCGGGTGACCCCAGAACCTCATTTGTGCAAATCGCCGCTTTCGCACGACCCCAAATGCGAAGATCGCAGTGGGGAAGCGTCGCTTGAGCGAGTCGTACCCGCGCCGGTCCGCAGAGCTTTGCTGACCGGGCGAGCGCGCCGAAGGGTAACGCTCCCACTGGCGCACCCACCGTTGCAGGCACGCTCGGCGCATAGCCGATGTCGAGACGCCGGGCACGGCGAGTGCGCAATCTGTGTTCAGTCAAACGAATTGTCAGCTGCTGACATGGCAGTGAGTCGTCGTCTTAAACAAAAAAGCATTGCCTCTATTGCGTCCTCGATATGCAGTCAGTGATATGAGCCGATCGCGGTGAGCTCCCCCACGGCTGAGCGTGTCGCTGCCAAAGCGCATGCAAATTACGTAAGATGCGACAACAGAGGAGGACACAAGCAGCTATGGTCTCATGGTCCGGGCATTGGCGGGAGCGCAGCGGTCGTATCAGCTGGGCGCTCTATGACTGGGCCAACAGCAGCTTCGCGGCGATCATTTCGACCTTCGTCTTTCCGGCCTATTTCGCCCAACAGGTGGCGGTGGATGAAACCGTCGGTACCACGCAGTGGGGCAATACCGTGGGCACCGCCGGGCTGATCGTGGCGCTCAGCGCCCCGGTCCTCGGAGCCGTCGCCGATCAGGGGGGGCGGCGCAAACCGTGGATTGGCGTGTTCACTCTGCTGTGTGTTCTGGCGACCGCCGGGCTTTGGTGGGCGCGGCCCCATGGGAGCGTGCTGCCGGCGCTGCTGCTGGCCGGCATTGCGACCGTGGCGGCGGAGTTCGCGGTGGTCTTCTACAATGCGATGCTGCCTTCGCTCACCCGCTTCGACCGCCTCGGACGCTGGTCCGGCTGGGCCTGGGGCCTGGGCTACGCCGGCGGCATCGGCTGCCTGCTGATCGCCCTGTTCGGCTTCGTGCGGGAGCCGGCCTGGCTCGAGCTGACGCGCACAGACGCCGCGCATGTGCGCGCCACCTTTGTGCTCGTAGCGATCTGGTACGGGCTGTTCTCCCTGCCGCTGTTTCTGCTCACGCCCGATCAGCCGGCCCGGCGCAAAGGGCTGTCCCGGGCGGTGCGCGACGGCTTGGCGCAGTTCCGTCAGTCTCTTCGCCAGGTACGCGCCTACGCGTCCATCCTGCGCTTTCTGCTTGCGCGCATGCTGTTCATAGATGGCCTGGCCACCATTTTCGCCTTCGGCGGCGTGTATGCCGCCGGAACCTTCGGTATGAACGCGCAGCAGGTGTTGATGTTCGGCATTGCCCTCAACGTCACCGCCGGACTCGGCGCGGCGGCGTTTGCCTGGGTGGACGACTGGATCGGCAGCAAGCCGACCATCCTGGTGTCGCTGATCGGGCTGATGGCTCCGGGCACACTGCTGCTGGTGGTCGAATCGCCGGTCCTGTTCTGGGCCTTCGGCATGCTGCTCGGGATCTTCGTCGGGCCCGTCCAGGCGGCCTCGCGCTCCTATCTGGCGCGCACGGCGCCGGTGCACCTGCGCAGCGAGATGTTCGGGCTGTTCGCCTTCTCCGGCAAGGCGACCGCCTTCGCGGGGCCCTTGCTGGTGGGGTGGGTGACCGGCTGGCTCGACAGCCAGCGCGCCGGCATGAGCGTGGTCATCGTTTTTCTGTTGATCGGCTTTCTGATCATGCTGACTGTCCCTGCGGCGGAACGGGCAGATTCGGCCTGACCGCGGTCAACATCCACGGTCGGGCCGGGGCCCCACAGCGCTGCACCAATGTTCGGACTGCCCAGCCGCGGCGGGCGCGCGAAGGGCGGGTGCGGGGACCGGCGTCGATTGCGAAATTTCAATGGCCGAGGGCCGGTGCGGTGTTAAACAACAGTGCTGAGTGAAGCCCGGACAGCGGTCGGCGTACGGTCAAGACGATTGCAGGGCCACGGCATGACCCGCAGTGGAGACCCGATGAGCGAGATCATCAATCTACCCCCCAATCCGATCAGCAAAGAGGATCGGGAGAAGCTGGAAGGCTTCGGCGGCCACACCATTGCTCACGGCCGGGCCACCCGTTGGCATTGGGACACCGACGCCGATGGCAGCGATCTTTTCGAGCTGTATCGCGGCGGCGCCGACGAGGAGCTGACGGCGCGCATCAGCCGCGACCGCAAGCGGGACGCCTTCTGCGCCCGCGACGCCGACGGCAGACTGCTTGCCGCGGGCACGCTGGACCACGTGTTCGCGGCACTCGAAGCCTACCTCGCGGCGCTGCACGGCGAGGAGCCCGATCCGGCCGCCTAACCACACAATGGCGCCTACCCCCGGGCTCCGGGCGGGTGGGCGACAGCCGGGTCAGGTTCGCCCGGCATGTGCGGTGGGGCGACCTTCCACGAGCTCCAGAACGCGCCGTTCGATGGCCTTGCGGTCGATGCCGTGACGGGCGAGCTGCTCGGCCGGGGACGCCGAGCGCGGATGGCTTGTGATCGCCAGCCGCTGCACCGGCGCGGCGTCGCCGACGGTGCCCGCCACCGCCTCGCCGAGCCCGCCCGCGGCGACGTGATCCTCGACGACCAGCAGCAGCCCGGTCTCGCGCGCGGCACGCCTCAGCGCCGCCGCATCCAGCGGTTTGACCGAGTAGGCGTCGATGACACGGGTGGCAATACCGGAGGCGAGCAACGCTTCGTGCGCGGCCAGGGCCTCGTGCACCGTAATACCCGCCGCGACGAGGGTAGCCGCATCCTGCACCGAGCTGCGCAGGATCTTGCTGCCACCGACCGCAAAGCGCTCGTCCGCCGGGTATATCACCGGGGTCTTCGGCCGGGTGGTGCGGATGTAGACGATCCCGCGCGTGGCGGCCGCCAGCGCGGTCAGGCGTTCGGCGGCCACCGCGTCGCAGGGATACAGTACCGTGCTGTCGAGCAGGGTACGAAACAGCGCGAGGTCCTCCAGGCCCATCTGCGAAGGACCGTCCTCGCCGATCGATACACCCGCGTGGCTGCCGCACAGCACCAGGTGCGGGGGGCGGGTATGGCCCGCCATACGCAGGAAATCCGCGGCCCGGCTGAGAAAGCAGGCAAAGGTCGCGGCGAAGGGCACCTTACCGCTGACCGCCAGCCCGAGCGCCGTCCCGACCATGTTCTGCTCGGCGATGTAACCCTGGAAAAAACGCTCCGGGGTGGCTTCGGCGAATGCGTCGGTGTGCGTGGAGTTCATCACGTCTCCGTCGAGCACCACCACGCGCGGGTCGGCATCGGCGAGTTTTTTGAGCGCGTTGCCGAAGGCGGAACGCGTCGCCACCGCATTTCCGGCTCCGTAATTCTCCACGGGCAGCTCGTGCGGCTGTTGGCCGGGGGGAGGTGGTGCCGGGCCCAGCCGGCGCGGCGTGACCTCGAGCCCTTCTTCGGCATCGCCGAGCTCGCCGAGGGCACGCTCCAGCAAGTTCGAGTCCAGGGCCTTGCCGTGCCAGCCCGGCTGGCCCTCCAAAAAGGAAACACCCTTGCCCTTCTCGGTCCGGGCGATGATGGCCAGGGGGGCCTGCTCCCGCCCGGCGGCGTCCAGGGCGCCCAGGATTGCTTCCAGGTCGTGGCCGTCGATCTCCCGAACCCGCCAGCCGAAGCTCTCGAAGCGCCGGCCGAACACGCCGCTGTCGTGCCGGTAGGGGGTGAAGCCGCTCTGGCCGAGGGCGTTGAGATCGACGATGGCGACCAGGTTGCCGAGCGACTGCAGGGAGGCGAACTGGGCCGCCTCCCAGACAGAGCCTTCCGAGCACTCGCCGTCACCCAACAGACAGAAAATGCGTGCATCGATGCCGTCGAGACGGTCGGCCAGCGCCATGCCGTTCGCCGCCGCCAGCCCCTGACCCAGGGAGCCGGTGGCGACCCTGACCCAGGCGTTATTGGGCGTCGGGTGGCCTTCCAGGCTGCTGTCGGCCCGCCGCAGCGACATGGGATCTTCATCGATCGCACCGGCTTCGGCCAGAGCGGCCCAGAGCAGGGGCGCGGCATGGCCCTTGGACAGGACGAAACGGTCGGTGTCGCGGGCACCGGGATCCCCGGGATCCCAGCGCATGGTGTGGAAAAACAGCGCCGCAACGAGGTCTGCGGCCGACAGGCAGGACGTCGGATGCCCGGAGCCCGCGGCGGTGGTCATGCGCAGCACCTCGCGGCGCAGCCGTCTGGCCACCCGTGTCAGACCCGGCGCCGCCCTGCGGTTGCGGAACCGCCGGCAGCGCGCTTCGAGGGAGTCCATCGAAGCATCATAGGGATCGATGAACTTCCGGATGCCTTCGTTGAGCAGCTGCTCGGTCACCTGCGCAAAGTCGATACCCACGGCGGTCAGGTTCTCCATCAACTGCTGCGCCTCCCTGACCCCCTCCACGAGCGTGGGCCGTACGCTGCCGTGGTCAGCGAAGGCGGCGATGGTCGCCTCGGGCATGGTGTTGACGGTGTCGGGCCCGATCAGGGGCTCCACGTACATCACGTCGCTGTAGTCGGGGTTCTTGGTGCTGGTGCTCGCCCACAGCAGGCGCTGAACCCGCGCCCCGGCCTGCGCGAGCCTGCGCCAGCGCTCGCTGTCGACAACGCTCCTGAAGCGCTGATAAGCGAGCTTGGCGTTGGCGACCGCGACTCTGCCGAGCAGTTGCTGGGCCACCGGTGTGCCTTCGGCCGCCGCCGTCGGTGTGATGCGCTGGCTGAGCAACTCGTCGACCAGAACGTCGATCCGGCTCAGAAAGAAGCTCGCCACCGAGGCGACACCGGCGAGGCTGCGACCGCTCTCGGCCCGGCGCTCGAGGGCCCGCAGATAGGTTTCGGCGACCTCCACGTAGCGCTCGACCGAGAACAGCAGCGTGATGTTGACGGGGATGCCCTCGAACAGCAGCTCCTCGACGGCCACCAGACCCGCAGTGGTCCCGGGAATCTTGATCAGCAGGTTGGGGCGGTCGACCCGCCGGTGCAGGCGCCGGGCTTCCTCGATCGACGCCAGGGTATCGTGCGCCAGGTGCGGCGACACCTCCAGGCTGACGTAGCCGTCCACGCCGTCGGTCCGCTCGAAGACCGGCCGCAGAATGTCGCAGGCGTCGCGGACGTCGGTAGTGACGAGCTCTTGGTAGATTTCCGGGGTGCTGCGATCCTGTGCCACGAGCGCGTCGATCTGTGCGTCGTACTCGTCGCTGCCGGCGATGGCTTTCTGAAAAATCGCCGGGTTGGAGGTCACGCCGCGCAGGCCCTGCTCGGAGGCACGTTGTCGCAGCTCACCGGACCTGATCATGGCGCGGGTCAGGTTGTCGAGCCAGTAGCTCTGGCCCTGTTGCTCGAGCTTCAGGAGTGGATTCATGGCTGATTCCCTCACGCTTACACGGGTTCGAGCCGCTCCAGCAGCGTCGGGAGGAGCTCGCTCACCGTCGGATGGATGCCCATCCGGTCACGCAACCGTTGATAGGGCGCATCGGCGTACATCAGGTTCAGAATGCTGTGAACCACCTCGTCGCCGCTGATGCCGAAGATCGTGGCGCCGATGAACCGATCGGTCTCGTCGTCCACCAGCACTTTCATCAGACCGCGCGTCTCGCCGCGCTCTCGCGCCCGGGCGACCCCGCTCATCGGCATCTTCGCGAGCAGCGTGCGCCGGCCGCTCTCCCGAGCCTGCGCCTCGGTCAGACCGACGCGGCCCAGCGGCGGGTCGATGTAGACGGCGTGCGCCGCGAAGCGGTCCCCGAGGCTGCGCTTGCCTTCCCCGAGCAGGGTGTCGGCCACGATCTCGTGGTCGTCGTAGGCCGTGTGGGTGAACGCCCCCTTGCCGTTGACGTCCCCCAGGGCCCAGATACTCTCGACCCCGGTTCGAAGCCTGTCGTTTACCCTGATGTAACCGCCCTCGTCGGTGTCGACGCCGGCGGCCTCCAGGTCCAGATCGTCACTGTTGGGCCGGCGGCCGAGCGCCAGCAGCAGATTGCTTCCGTGCAGTTCCCCCCCGGTACCGTCGCCCTCGACGCCGACTGTGACACCGTTGGCCGCGGCGCGCACCTCGGAGGCCTCCGTCTCGAGCCGCACATCGATGTCCTCTTCCTCGAGCACCTGCCGAACGGCCTCCGATATGTCAGTGTCCTCCTGCTCGAGCAGCCGGGCGCCGCGCTCGACGACCGTCACGCGGCTGCCGAAGCGGCGGAACATCTGGGCGAATTCGATCCCGATATAGCCGCCCCCGAGCACCACCAGGTGCTCGGGCAGATGATCGACCCGGGTCATCCGCGCAGGCGTCCAGAAGTCGGTTTCCGCGAGACCGGGAATATCGGGCACCACGGGGCGGGTTCCCGTATTGATGAAGAAGCGCTCGCCGTGCAGCAGCAGGTCACCAACCTGGATCCGGTCGGGTGCGGTGAAGCGTGCGTGCCCCTCGACCAGGCTGATGCCCGCTGTGGAGTTGAGCCACCGGTACAGCCCCTTTCGCGACTCCTGCACGATGCGCGCCGTGCGCTGCGCCACAGCGTCCATGTCAACCTTTATATCGCCATCGATGTGCACACCGAAATCCGCAGCCCGCCGTGCCATCCAGGCGCTTCTGGCGCTCGCGACCATGGCCTTGGTCGGCGTACAGCCGAAGTTGATGCAGCTGCCGCCCACATGCTGTCGTTCGATGACCGCGACCCGCTGTCCCGCGTGAGCAAGCTTGACGGCCAGCGCCGGCCCCGCCTGGCCGGCGCCGATGATAATGGCGTCGAAATGATTGTTCGCCGGCGTTACCATCTTTCCTCTCCGTTCCGCGGTGGTGACGTTCGGCGCGAGTATCCATGCCGTGGGGCGCGGCGGCATTGAAGAATATCAATGCCTGCACGCCTGAGCTGCAGGCACTATCCCGGCAGCGGGTGAAGCGGTTGCCGACCAGGTCAGCGTGTGCGTCCCGGTCCGGGATCGCTGTCGCGGCCCGCCTGTCGGACCGGACGCGGCGAATACATAAGGCGATCATGGCACAAGCAGAGACGGGTGGCCGGCAGGCATCGGTTCCGACAGCACAGAAAGTCCGCTTTCTGCGTGAGCCGGCGGCCTATCCGGACGACCCCGGGGACATCGAGGTCAAAGAGACCCACATGTCGTGGGTGTTTCTGGGCGAGCGGTTCGTCTACAAGCTCAAGAAGCCGGTTCGCCGCGCGTTTCTCGATTTCAGCACGCTCGAGGCCAGACGCAGGAACTGTCAGCGGGAGGTGCAGCTGAACCGGCGCCTCGCGGAGCGTGTCTATATGGGGACGGTTACCCTCCGCGTCCAGGGTGACGGAGGCCTGGGGCTCGGCGGGAAGGGCAGCATTGTCGACTGGCTGGTGAAGATGCGTCGTCTGCCCTCCGACCGGATGCTGGAGGCGGCGATTGTGAACGACACCCTTGCGCCCCAGGATGTGCTGCGTTTCTGCCGGGTGTTGACGGATTTCTATCAGCACACCGCCGCCCCGTTGCGCATGGAGCCGGAGGTCTACCGGCGCCGGTTCGAAAACGATATCGACTCGAATGCGCGTGAGCTCGGCGCGGCGGAATCCGGCTGGCCGGCCCCACGACTCGAGCGTCTGACCCGCGAGCAGCAGGCCTTCGTCAGCGGCCGCGGGCGTCTGCTCGAGCAGCGGGCGCAGGCCGGATGCATCGTCGAGGCGCACGGGGATCTGCGCCCCGAGCACATCTGCCTGTTGCGCGAGCCGGTGATCATCGACTGTCTTGAGTTCAACCGCGATCTGCGTCTGCTGGATCCGGTGGATGAGCTGGCGTATCTGGCCCTGGAGTGCGAGCGGCTGGGCGCGCCTGCGATCGGCGCCGAAGTGTTGCGGTACTATGGTGAGGCGACCGGACACCGGGTCGTCGCCGAGCTGATCGACTTCTACAGAATCTTCCGCGCCTGCCTGCGGGCCAAAATCGCCTTGTGGCACACCGAAGACCACGAAGTGCGCGACCACGAAAAGTGGCGCAAACGTGCGCGTGACTACCTCGAGCTGGCGGAACGCTACGTCGAGCGTCTGTGAGCCGAGCATGCCGCGGTGGTGCCAAGCGACGTCTGACTTCTTTGCCAGCGAAGCCCGGCAATCTCACAGCCTCGAATCAGGGGCTTGAAGGCGTCGAATCCGGCCCGGGCTCGCCGGTGTGGATGTGACGGACGGCCGCGGCGAGCAGAGGGGCGGCATCCAGCACCGTAACTTTGTCGCGCAGGGTGTCCGCGTGCAGGCGAAACGGGGGAATGGTGTTGGTGATGATCAGTCGCTCGAGCCCCGACTCGGCCAGCACCTCATCGGCCTCGCCGACGAAGATACCGTGACTGGCGGCGGCGTAGACGCGTATTGCGCCGCGCTCTGTGCAGGCATGCGCCGCGCGTGCCAGCGTTCCGCCGGTGCTGACGAGGTCATCGAGTATGATCGCAACGCTGCCGTCGATGTCGCCGACCACCGCCGAGCCGGTGACCTCGCCGGCGCTGCGGTACTTTTCCAGAAATGCATTCCCCGCCTCGCGCCCCAGGCGGAGCGAGAGCGTCTGGCGAAAGGCTTCGGCCCGCTTGGCGCCGCCGGTGTCTGGCGACACCACCGTCACCGGCCGGTCCCGCACCAGCTCGACGAAATGCTCCGCGAACAGCGTCTGTGCCCGGAGATGATCTGTGCGACAGCGAAACGCATTCTGAAAGGCGGCCCGGTTGTGAACGTCGAGCACGACCACGCCGTCGAGCCCCACGGCCTCGAGCAGCTGGGCGACGTAGCGGGTCGTCACCGGATCCCGGGATTTGGTTCTGATGTCTTTGCGGGCATAACACAGGTAGGGCAGCACGGCCGTGAGCCGCGATGCGCCGGCGTCTCTCAGGGCGCCGAGGAAGAACAGCAGGCGGCAGAGCTTGTCATTGACGCTCAGCCGGGTGTCCGTGTACAGCGACTGCACGACGAACACATCGTTGTTGCGGACGCTCTCCAGCGGACGGATTTTGTGCTCGCCGTCCTCGAAATCCCGCTCCTCGTGTCGCGAGAGCGTCAGATCCAGGGCCGCCGCGATTCCCTCACCGAGGTCCCGGCTTTCGCTCAGCGCGAACAGGCGCAGCGTGTCACTGTCCATGGCCGCAAAGATACCGCAGAAACCAGCCGCGGGCGCGCTTCGCCACTTGCTCCAATGCGCCGGTCTCTTCGAACAGGTGGCTGGCCCCCGGAACGATGTACAGCTCGTGTGGCGCCTCGAGCTGGCTCGCCGCTCGTTCATTCAGATCGATGACGGTCCTGTCATTGCCTCCGACGATCAGCAGTGTGGGGCAGCTGACACGTAGCAGGGCTTCGGGCGCCAGGTCCGGTCGCCCGCCGCGTGATACCAGCGCACAGACCTGAGCCGGCCGGGCGGCGGCCGCATTCAGGGCGGCCGCTGCCCCGGTGCTGGCTCCGAACAGGCCGACAGGGAGTCCCTGCAGGGAAGATTGGGTCCCGACCCAGTCCAGGATGCCGGTCATCCTGTCACTGAGCAGCTCGATATCGAACCGCAGCTCGCGGGTGCGCTGATCGAGGGCGTCTTCGTCAGCGCTCAGCAGGTCGACCAGCAGCGTCCCCAGCCCGGCCTGGTTGAGCATATCGGCAACATAGCGATTGCGCGAGCTGAAGCGGCTGCTGCCGCTCCCGTGTGCAAAGGCCACGAGCCCTTCGGCGTGCTCGGGGAGCACGAGGCTGCCATCCAGGGCTGCTTCACCGGCCTGAACCGTCACTTCGAGCGCTGTGGTGTAGTGCGTTGTTTCCATCCATCATCCTATGCGGCTTGCGCGATACGCGGCGCAGGGACCATCCGCCGCGTTATCGATTCCAGGCCCGGGAAAGCAGGTCCCGTACATCCGCGTCGCTGAGCTGGGGGAAGTCCTGATACCAGCGGCCGATGGCGACGAAGGGCGCCGGTGTCTCCAGGCAGACGACCTCATCGGCCTCGCGGCGCAATCGCGCAACGGTGTCAGGGGGTGCGACGGGGACAGCCACGACGATGCGGGCCGGCGCCTGCTGGCGCAGCGCGGCGATGGCCGCGCGCATGGTCGCACCTGTGGCGATGCCGTCATCGACCAGAATGACGCACTGCGCCCGAAGCTCGGGCAGCGGCCTGTCGCCCCGATAGGCGCGCTGGCGGCGCTCCAGCTCCTGCTGTTCGCGCTGCGCGACGTCTTCGAGGGTGGCCTCGCCGATGGACAGCCCGTCGATGATCTCCTGGTTCAGGACCCGCGTCCCGCCGCTGGCGATGGCGCCCATGGCCAGCTCCAGCTGGCCGGGCGTCCCCAGCTTGCGCACCAGCATCAGATCGAGGTCCGCGCCGATCGCCTCGGCGACCTCGTAGCCCACAGGCACACCCCCGCGCGGCAGGGCCAGCACAATGACGTCGTCACGGCCCGCGTAAGCGGCCAGCGCGTCGCCGAGGGCGTGCCCGGCCTCCGTCCTGTCTCTGATGGGTAATTCCACCGTTGTGTGCTCCGATACAGCTCAGAACCCCCGCGGGGTTCGCTTCGCCGCGCTTGGAGACAGCTTAGACAGAGCGTTTAATCTGTCATTGACAAATCTAAATGAGACCGGGCGCCGCACAATGCGCATGAGGGCTCTGCCTCCTCGGGTTGCCTGCCAAGGCTGAACCGCGTCGACGACGGTGATTGCGTTTTGTCATTGCCGGAAGCCGCGCTTGGGCTTTAAAGGTGGAGTAGCTGACGAAGGCTTCAGCAGGTCAGCTGCAAGGCGGGACAGGAACTCCAGGGGCAGCGCCGGGACAGGCAGACATCCGGCGGCGATGGGCCTGAATGAAGCGAGCACGCGGAGAACGATGTTGAGCACCGGGGAATTCATCAGCCCGCTGGCCGAGCACGTCTGGAACAGCAAGTACCGCTTTGTGGACGCCGGGCAGGTGCGCGACCGGACGCTGTCGGACACCTGGAAGCGGGTGGCTCATGCGCTGGCGACGGTCGAGCCCCGGGACAGGGACGGCTGGGAGCGGCGGTTTCTGTCGGTGCTGGAGGGGTTCCGCTTTCTGCCCGGCGGACGCATCCTGGCGGGTGCCGGCACGGGCAAACGCGTCACCCTGTTCAACTGTTTCGTCATGGGCCGCATCGAAGACTCCATGGACAGTATCTTCGATAACCTGAAGGAGGGTGCGATCACCATGCAGGAGGGGGGCGGCGTGGGATACGATTTCTCGACCCTACGCCCGAGGGGAAGCATCGCGCGCGCCACCGGGCGCATCGCCTCGGGGCCCGTCTCCTTCATGCACATCTGGGATGCCATGTGCGGCACCATCCTTTCGACGGGGGCGCGGCGGGGCGCCATGATGGCGACCCTGCGCTGCGACCATCCCGACATCGAGGCTTTCGTGGACGTCAAGCGTGACCGCAATCTGTTGCGGCGCTTCAACCTGTCGGTGCAGGTGACCGACGCCTTCATGCGGGCGGTCAGTCGCGATGAGACCTGGGAGCTGGTCTTTCCGGCCGACGCCGTGCAGGACCAGCCGGGCGGGGAGGGGGACGTCGTCAGGCGCAGCTGGCCGGGTGAGCCGGAGCCCGTGGACTGCCGCGTGTTTCGTCGCCTCCCGGCGCGCGAGCTGTGGTCGGGCATCATGCGTGCGACCTACGACTATGCCGAGCCCGGTGTGCTCTTTGTCGACCAGGTCAACCGCACCAACAATCTGTGGTACCGGGAGCACATCAGCGCCTCGAACCCCTGCGGCGAGCTCCCGCTGCCGCCCTACGGCGCCTGCGACCTGGGCTCCGTAAACCTGACCCGGTTCGTGAAAGCGCCCTTTACCAAGAATGCGGAGCTCGATCTGGAGGCAATCGCGCAGACGGTTAGCATTGCCGTGCGGATGCTGGACAACGTCGCGGATGTGTCGCGTTTTCCTCTCGCCAGGCAGGCGCGGCAGGCCCGGGGGGGCCGGCGCATCGGGTTGGGGCTCACCGGG
>JASFKW010000077.1:0-17502 GCA_050118435.1 Gammaproteobacteria bacterium
GAACCCTTGACCTTGTCCGGGGCTGAACGCGTAGAGACCCGGCACCACTGAGACAAACGTTGGGCTTCGTGAACTCAGCCCAACCTACAGGAGAACCTGACCATGATGATCAAAGACCTGGAGATGAAGAAGGACCTGGCGAGCGAAGAGCTTTCCGACGTGCACGGCGGCGCCAACATTATCAAGCAGGGCGGCCAGTACGCCCCCGTGGCGGCGCAGGCCGGCGGTTTCTTCAGCCCGCAGATTGTGACCAGCGTTCCGGTGAACGCCCCGGTTGCAGTACTGAGCGACAACGACCTGAAGCTCGACCTGGAAACCAACGTTGCCAACGTTGCGCAGTCTCTGGGTACGCTGGTTCGCCAGTAAGACGCGACAGGGATTTTCCGACGCGCGAGAATGGGGGCCTAAGGCCCCCATTCTCGTCTGCTATTTGCTTGCGGAATGCCCAGCGTAAAAGTGAACTGGCCCGGGCGCGCAAAGCCGTCACCATCGTTATGGATGCTGTCGATTTCGCCAGCCAAAATAAACAAATCTCTATCGCATAAGCGCTATCGTTACCCTTGCAGAGCTCGATAACCGGCTATAAGGAATATTGGCGAAACCTACGAGATACGCGGGACTTGGTCTGACGGATGAAAGCGTAAGTAGTTCAGTTCCGAACTGGACTGGACCCGTGGAAAAATTGGGGACGGATCGGTGGCCAAGGCACCTACGGGAACTCTGATGCCGCGGAGGTGGCACTGACCGTTGCGCTCAAGGATGTACCCCGTCGCTGTAAGGTATAAAGGTTCTCTGGACGGCGTCGTTCACCCGCGCGGCCATCTGATCGACGCGCGCATGATGCGTCCGTTTCAGCCGCTCGCCCAGCGCCGCTTTCTGCTCGTCCAGTGTTTTCAGGATCTCTGCACGCATTTCGTCCCGGCTGAGCGTCTCGTCGAGCTCGACAAGGGCGGTGTCGACCGCGAGCCAGGTGGCCACACCGGCGGTGATGCCGCAGAGAATGGCGACGGGACCGGTAGGGGCGCATACCGAGGTGCCCACCCAGGCCGACAGTGCAGACGACGTGCCTTTTTTCGCCAGGGTTTTGGAAGCAAGTGTCGCCCCGGTTTGCAGCGACTTCTTGGCGGCGACCTTGCCCGCCACGGCCGCCGCTGTTTTCTTGGCCAGCGCCTTGCTCGCGAGGATTCCGGCGCCGGCGCCGCTGGTGGCCGCGGCCGAGGCTCTGAGCTTGTCGGCGTCAAGGTCAGTCAAGGCTGCGACGTGCATCGAGCCCACGTCGCAGGGCACCTGCTCGACGCGCGTGCCGAGATGCGGTATCAGGGCGGCGAACCGTTCAGCCGGGATCTGGTCCAGTCTGCGCTTGAGGTGTGACAGCCTGGCGTCGAAATCACTGCCCGCTAAAAGGTGCTCTTCGAGCTTGCGGGTCATCGCCGAGGTCACGTCCTCGGCGAAGACCGCGGCCAGCCTCTGGTATTCGCCCGCAACCGTGAAATACCAGTCCAGGTAGCCATCGACGTTCATTTCCAGCTGTTCGAACACGCGCTCGAGCTCACGATCGATGGTCGAATCGATCTGACGCAGCGTATGCTGGCGTTCACGGCTCACATCCGCGTCGAGACGCGCGATCAGCTGTGCCCGCCTTGCCGGATTCATCTGGCAGGGATCGATCGACTGGGCCACGTCGCCGACCCGATTCACCAACGCCGAGGGATCGACCTGACCCAGTTTGATGGCGGCGTAAAAGAACGGCAGAGCGAGCAGGACAATCGTGAGGAAGAATGCACGCGAGACGGTGCTTTCCCGTGCGCGGGCTCGCCGTCGCGGGTCCCGTTCTTCGACGATGAGGGCCACGCCGAGCAGCAGCGCAGTAAACAGATAGGCCACTGTGCCGGCCCGCAGAAGAAAGAACAACCAGCCGATGAGCATCGTGGTCCGGTCCGGGAGGCTGGGTATGATGAGCGAGGAGCCGTGCCAGGAAAGGGCTTCCGCCGCCGCCAGGAATCCCGCGCTGATTCCCCAGAGCACACAGCCGCTGTCGGCGTTTACCGTGGCGAAGGCCTGCTCTGCGACACGGTGCCATTCCATATGGCGGGTGTCGGGCGTACCCACAATGTAGAAATCCAGGCTGACGATGGCCGCGGTCAGAACGAAGCCGTTGATGAGAAAGAGGGGCCAGCGTCTTGCCACAGCCCCCAGGTGCCCCGGCGTGATGTCGCCCTGCAAGCGCCGCGTGACAGGACCGATCATCAGTCCCAGCAGAACACTGTCGGCCGTCAGGGCATACCAGTGCTCCTCAGCCAACGGAGACACCAGGACCAGAAGAAGCCAGGCCAGCAATACCGAAACGATGACCTGGAAGCCGCGGGTCAGCTGCCCCTTCCAGAGGAGCAGCCGCATTCGGCTCTGCGGCAGGGAGACGCCGGAAAGTACCAGCCGTCGCCGTAACAGCAGATACTCCGTGCGGTAAAGCCAGACGGGAAAGGCGGTCAGCGCGACGAAAATGAACAGTCCCCAGCAGGGCGCCGTTCTGGCGGCGAACGCGCAGATGGCCAGGACTCCGGCTGCCAGAGCCATGGCCAGGGGCCGCAGGAAAGCCAGGCGATGGCGTTGCCACCATGAACGATGTGCGTTATGAGACTGCCCGTGCGGACTATCCATGCCTGCCTGGCCTGAGCTGTTTCTGGTATGGCGGCTGCCCGTAGGCGTGTTGCCTGACCGTGCCTCCGATTGAGACAGGTGTCCCGGCGCCAGAGGTCTGGAAATATGGGGCCACGCATGGTTTCATGGGGACGCTGATCCGCGGGGGCCGGGTCATCGGCATAACAGCGCTGAAATCGGCATGCGACCGTGCTGTTGCTGGTTCAGGCATAATGTTGACCATGTACCGCGCATTTTACCATTTGCATACCGATCCTTTCCCGCTCGGGCCCGACCCGGCGTGTGGATTTGTGAATGAACCGCTGAGTTATGACGATACGCGCGCGTATGTTCAAGAGCGGATGCGCAGCGCCGGCTGGAGCGGCGACCCGCTGTTCGATGAGTGCAGTTATCGCATGGTTTATCACTTCAGCGGGGGGCTGGTTCGCGAGATACATGCAGTCTGCGACCAGCTGCTGCAGCACGGCAGCAGCGGGAAGAAACACCGTTTGACTTGCTTTGACACGCTCCAGGTCGTGAGACGGCTTCTCGAAGAGCAGGCCGGTACGACCTGCGAAGACCGTTTTCAGGCGTGTGTCGACCTGTTAAACCGTGCCTGGCCGGGGCCTGAGAGCGGTGTTGCTCATGCTGCTTCGGCGGCCTCGTCGGCCCCTGCGGTTCCCCAGGACAAGCCGTCATCTCGCACCGGTCCGCAGCCCGCGCCACCGCCGCCCCCGAGCTCCCCCTTTGCAGCAGGCCCCGAAAGATACGCCGGATTGGCGAAAGCGGCGCAGGCTGCCTCCGACCACGCCAGTCCTGCACCACAGACGTCCGCGGCGGATTCGCAGACAGAGGCGACGGGCGAGGCCGACATTTCTAACGATGCGCCTGAGCGGGGCGAAGAACCGGTGCCGAGCGCGGGCAGCGATACGGCATCTGGGTCGGCGAGGCCTGCAGCGGCGGACAGGGCAGGGCACGGCGCTAGCGAACAAGCCCGCGTGACACCGGTTGCCCGACCGCAGGGCCGATACAAACGTACCGCAGTCCGCGCCGGCACAGTACTGGTGTTGTGTGCGGCGCTGGTCGGCGTGTCGCTGCATCTGTACCGCGACCATACTGCGCGGGTGCCGGCCCAGCAGGGATTGTCGGTTGCAGCCGGGGAGGAGGCGGCCCGGCCGCCCCTGTCTTCGTCCCCGCCTCAGGTGCCGCCGCCGCGTGCGGTTCCCGACGGCGAAGCTGCTCAGTCGAAGGTCCGCAGCAACACGCCCGTGCAAGACCAGCCTGGCGTGGAACCGGAGCTGGACGACGCCGAACCGAATGAGCCGATGGCCCCAGGGAACCGGTCGGGCGGCGCGGAGGCGTCAAAGGCGGTCGCGAAGGCGCCGTCGCCGGTCGCCGGCACCCGCACCGCTGTGCAGGACGCCGACATCGAGCCCGTGGCACCGGGGCCGGGATGGGCGGCCGCGACAGAGCATCCGGCAATGGGTGATGGGCCCGCGACAGACGTCACAGCCGAGGCGGCACCCGATGCTCTGAAGGCAGACACCGTGCCCGGTGTCGTCGCGAACCGCGACATGCATCAGGCCGACGCGCAGCAGGAGCGCATCGAGCGGCTCATGCGCGATGCCGAGCGGGCTCTCACCGAAGACCGGCTTACCGTTCCCCGCGACAACAGCGCCTATAAATACTACCGGGAGGTGCTGGAAGTTGCGCCGCAGCATGCCGAGGCGCGCCTCGGTATGGAGCGCATCGCCGACCGCTACATCGCTCTGATTGAGCATGCCGTGGCGACCGACCGGCTCGACAGAGCCGCGCGCTATGCTGCCCGAGGGCTGAGGGTGAGCCCGGGCAACCGCGAATTGCTCAGCTTGCAACGGGAGGTGCAGGCGCGCTCGCTGCGGCGAGCGTTGCAGGGTGGTCGGGCTGTAGGGCAGGGGCGGGACGACACGCCCTGATGGGGCCCGCTCCCGAGCCAAGATGGGCCCGTTGCCCACCAGTACGCCAGCCCCGGCGGCAACCAAGATCCCGGCTCACCTCCAGAGGCTCATCCGTGTACGGCACTGCGGCGATCGGCTAGAAGAACAGGGTCACGCCGCTGGACAGCTCGATGTTGTGCGTGGTCTCGTCCTCATTCAGAATGTCCGAATTGAAGATATGATCGCGAAAGTCGATGTGCCAGGTCAGCCAGTCGAGCAGAACAATCCGATATCCGGTTCCCAGCGTCGTGGTGAAATTGTCCTCGCCGCCGAATTCGGTGTTGCCGATGCCGCCAATGAGATAAAAAGCCGAGTTGAAGGTCAGCTTTGAGGTCATGAACACTTCGCCGGGAAAGATGTTATAGCCGACCAGAAGGTTGTAATAGGTATAGTCGCGCTCCGAGTCGGTCAAGAGGCGCACGTTTTCTCCACTCAGCTCTTCGAACGACGTATTCCCGGCGGAAGAAATCGCATAGTTGATCTGCAGAAAGAAATCCTCGGTCGCATGGAGTGCGGCATTGACGCCGTAGACGGGTTCGCTGCCGAAGTTATCGATCGTCAGAACTCCGGCATAGGCGCCGATCTCGAAGAACTCGTCGTCTATGTCGGCTTCCGAAATCTCCCTCGGCTTCACCTCGGGCTTGATTACCTGGACAGGCTCGGGTTTGTCTGCTTCGTCCGCCGCCCAGACCGTTTTCTGCGACACCGCCAGGCAAGCGCAGCACAGGGATAGCACGGCAAACGTTCTACCGGCGACCATGGTAGTACGGGAACGCTTGCGATGCCCTAGAAAAATGTGCTTAAACCAATTGTCCATGCATTCAAACCTCTGCTGCCATTGTCTGTTGAAATCGAGTACCAGCGGTAATCGGCGCGCAGGACGAAATTACGTCCGATGTAATAGCTCGCGCCCCCTCCGAATCGGGTGTAGCTCGGTGAGCCGGCATCGTCGACCAGCACCTTTTGCCTGTTGTCCAGTGAAAACTTACCGGCTCCGGCAGAGAAAAACGGGGAGATGAACAGGTCAGGCAAGGGTTCCACAATGAGGTTGCCACCGTAGAAATCACTGGTCACTGACTCATCGAAAATCTTGCCACCTTCGATCTCGATGCCGACCCAGCTGAAAGGCCGGTAACCCGCTGTCACACTGAAGGTGCTTGCTCCTTCGAGTTGACCGCCGGTGAAGCCTGCGCGCCAGTGCGACTTCAGATAATCGCCGCGACTCACTTCGGGCAGGTCAACAGGCACTCCCGTCGGCTCGAGCGTATGGGCAAGCTGGGTGGACTTGGCCCATCCGGTTTTGTTATCGGTGGTTTTGATTTTGTACCAGTCGGGCTTACGCTTCAGAACCTCGATGGTCTCGCCTTGCTCGACCACGTGAAACACGGGATAGCCACGACCTGGCCCGGTGTGCATTTCTATGTAGGGCTCCACTACCTCGAGAGTCACAGCGTCATCGGCATCGGAGCTTCCCAGGCCGAACAGGCCGAACGCCAGCGTGTGCGACGGCAGCCAGGCTGCCAATACCACCGCCCATACGCCTCGACGCATGTCAAAAGTGGAACGACGGGTCAAGTGAGGCTTGAGTTTCATTGAGACACTCTGGTTGCTTAATTGGCGTTTTACCCGTAAATCCAAGGCGTGGTCGTGGCAGGCAGCTGTCTTCGATCATGCGTGTCAGGTACTCGTGTCCATCCCGCTGTGCCGGACAAGGACACAACTCGGGAACGAGGCTCCTGGTTGTAGAAACTGTATCCGCGCACAGATCGGACTCCTGATACGAAAAGCCAAATCCGCTTCACATCGCTAACGCAAACTGCGGAGCGTTATCGTTTTGCCCAACACGTTAAAGTAGAGGCGACTTTTCCCACATTGGGTTGATGTCACTGGCGAACAAACTGTGACCTTAGTCACATCAGGAAGGAGCGACATGACTTCAAAGCGGCACATCCTCGATGCATTCCCTAATACGCTGTTTTGCCTGCTCATAATTGTGCCAACGCGTTTTCCCTGACTCCTTAACGACGTGGTCTGCGGAAACTGGAGAATCCGCCAGAACGATTTTTGCTGACTGCGTCACACAAGCAGAAGGCGGGGACTGTACCGTCTCAGGTAGCAGACGCTAACCAGCAGTAGTCACCACTAGCTGCCTGGGTGAAACCATGTCCGATTGCTTGCAGAGCACCGCTGTCAGCCGTAAGAGCGGTGTAAGCCGGTACTTGGTCCTTGATAAAGGATTGGGTGTTTCTTTGTTGTATCGACCCGGCGCCCCCATGCGGGGGGCGCGCAGGATACTTGCTGCAGGACTATTCCTTTCAGTCGCAGCAGTATACGCCGGTGATCAATCGCAGGACGTCGTCAGTGCGGCGTTGTCGCCCGGCGACAACCAGGGGATAGAGGACGAGGCCCTGGGAGCGGCGGAAGGCAGAGCCAAGGCGCAGGAATCCGTCAACGCGCTGTCTGCCGAGATCCAGGACCTGAAACAGTCCGTTATCGCTCTGAATAAGAATCTGCGTGTGCTAGAAGAAGATCTTCTTTTTCCGGCCAACACGCAGGTAAACGTTTTTCTCTCGCTCGACGTAGGCAAGTTCTTCACACTGGAATCCGTCAAGCTCAAGCTGGACGGAAAAATCGTCGCGAGCCACACTTACACGGAGAAGGAGCTGGCCGCGCTCGCGCGCGGCGGCATTCACAAGCTTCACATGGCCAACCTCAGCGTTGGCGAGCATAGCCTCTCGGCCTTCTTTACCGGGACCGGTCCAAACGGTAGAGAGTACAAGCGTGGCACCACTCTCAAAATCGACAAGGAAAGCGGTCCGAAGTATGTGGAGCTCAAGATCGCGGACTCCTCGATGAAACTGCAGCCGGGATTCTCGGTTGAGCAGTGGTAGCGGGACATGAAGGTGTGCCATTTTCGCAAGTTTTCTGTGCTGGCGTGCATCTTGTCCATGGGTGTCGCGACCATGGCCGGCGTCGGGCTGTCGAGTCGGACGGCCGCTGCGCACGAAGTAAAGGACCTGAAATACGGGGCTATCCTGTTTGAGTTCTTTCAGCAGAAGTACTTCGAGACGCTTGTGGAATACGCCTACGCTGCAGAGCGTGGCGGCATTCAGAATCACGGCGATTATCCCGAGCTGCTGAAGGGCGGGGTGAGCCTGTCCTATGGCCTCGACGTGCAGGCCAAGCGGATCTTTTCTGAACTGATTGCGGAGCAGACCTCCGAGGACGTGCAGAACCGCGCCTGGTTCTATCTTGCAAAAATGCTCTATCTCAGGGGTGAAGCAGAACGGGCCGCCGAAACGCTTGCAAACATCCGCGGCACCATGCCGCATGATGTGGATCAGGAGTACCGCTACCTCGCGGCACTGGTTAATGTCAAGCTGGGGTATTTCGATGCCGCGGAGACCGTATCGGAAAGCTTCGATGACGACAGTCCCTTCGCGCCCTACCTCTATTTCAACCTGGGTGTGGCGCGAGGGAAACAGAAAGATTACGCGCGCGCGGTTTCTAATCTCGAAAAGGCAGCCTCGTACGCCGACGGTAGCGGGCAACTCAACGGACTGGCAGACCGTTCGCAGATGGCAATAGCGTACCTCTACGCCGAAGATCAGAACTTCGCAGATGCCCACAACCGCATCAAGCAGGTCGGCGCCTCCGGTATGTTCTCCAATCGCGCGCTTCTGGGTTCGGGTTGGGCCGCGGTCAATAAGGGCGCCTACCAGGAGGCCCTGGCACCTTTGACGATGCTTCAGCAGCGCTCAATGGCCATCCCGGAAGTGCAGGAAGCGGTGCTCCTGGTTCCGCACGTCTACGAGAAGCTCGGCCTTGTCGGGCGTGCAGCCGAGGGTTTTATCGGCGCGTACGATCGGTATGACGAGGCGCTCGAGCAGGTGAGCGAAGCGGCGGAAGCGCTCGAGGACGCCGACGTCCTGGAGCTGTTTGTGCGCAATCTGGATCAGATGCTGGGTGAAAGCGACTGGTTTGGCACCGCGCCCTCGGTGTCGCTCAATGCGCTGTCCCCGTTCCTTATTGATTTGATGTCGGACCACAGCTTCCAGTCGGTTCTCAAGGACCTGCGGGATTTGTACGCAATTCGCAACAATCTGAACAACTGGAAACACAAGCGAGACGACTTTGAGGTGATACTGGCGGCCCGGTCGGCCTCCCTCGACGTGGAGGGCCGGAAAGAAACGCTGGCCAGACATGTCGAGCAGCAGCACGAGCTGCAGACCCGATACACGACTCTGGCGCGCCGCGCCGCGACGCTGGGCAAAGAAGACCAGGAGCGGGTGCAGTGGCTTCTCGACGACGTCGACTTCGAGCTGGAGAGCGCAGAGAGCATGGTGGCACAGCTGCACGGCGCGTCAGGCGTTTCGATGAACACCGAGGGTTATGCAAGTCGGGTCACGCAGAACATGGAGGCGCTCGATCAGGAGCTCGTAAACACCGAGGCGCTCATAGAGAAGGTCGAGAACGTATTACTTGCACTGGTCAAAACGGAGCTGGATATCCACGAGCAACGTCTGAAATATTACCAGGTACAGTCTCATCTGGCGAAGGTCCGCATCCTCGACCGGTCTCTGTCCGAGCGCGAGGAGCCGATGGGAGAGGAGGCGGTCGACGCCCCCGCCGGAGGGAGCCCGGCGGCGCCTGCAGGGAGTGGCCACGCTGAGGTGAAAGGAGGCGGCGATGAGGCATAAGATCATGGTCGCTCTGATGGTGGTGCTCAGTGGTTGTGGAGTGACGAAGAGGCAGACCACAATCGCCGAGCTCGACAGTGACAAGGCTCCCCTGACGGATATCGCCCTGCCCAAGGTAAGTCACAAAGATGTCCGCGACGAATACCGGACACTGCTCGAGATCGTCGAGGATGCGGAGCTCAAGGAGCAAATCGAGCGACGTATAGCCGGTGTGTACATGCTGGAAGGGGACTACAAGCAGTATCTGGGTGTCAAGCCACCAGAGGACGGATATTTCGCGCCCGCGATAAAGTCCTACAACGAGGTCATAGCCAAGTACCCGGGAGATCCGGACAACGCCGAAGCGTCGTACCAGGTCGCCAAAGCATACGACCTCGACGGCAAAGACAGAAAGGCGCTGGAGGTGCTGGACACCTTTATTGAGGAGTATGCGTCGTCACCTCGGCTTGCGGAGGTGTATTTCCGAAAAGGTGATATCCACTTTCGCCATAAAGAATACGAAGAAGCCGAGTCGGCGTATCGGTCCGTCATAGCCCTGGGCCAGGAGTCGGCGTTTCTCAATAATTCCTATTACCTGCTCGGTTGGTCGCGCTACAAGCTCGGGGACTACGAGGGAGGTCTGAAGTCTTTCGCCCAGGTACTGGATCATCTGGTTCCTGAGGACGGTAAGGTCGAACGCCTGGAAAAGACCGAAAAATCGCTGGTTGACGACACCATGCGGATCATGAGCCTGAGCCTTGCCTACGGGGGCGGAGCGGAAAAGATCAACAAACTTTACGCCGAGCGGCCGCAAAGCAAGAAATACGTATGGTTGCTCTACTCCGGCCTGGGCAAGCATTTTCTGGAAAAAGAACGCTACGAGGATTCGGCGTCGTCCTATCGAGCTTTCGTTCAGCAGAATCCGACATCCGATCGTGCCCCGGAAATGCACTCTGAAATGATCCGCGCCTATATCGACGGAGACTTCGCATCGCAGGTGCTGCCCGAGAAGGAGCGATACGTACAGAACTACGGAATCAATTCCGCGTTCTGGAAAACCAAAGGAGACGACGTCAAGGCCAAGGTGATTCCCAACCTCAAAACCTACCTTGATGAGCTGGCGCGTCACTACCACGGTAGCGGACAGCAGCTGAAGAAGCAGCTCGACGAGGGGGAGGTGGAGACGGACAAGCGCCCGGAGCTCGTGGCCAAGGAGGGGGAAGCGTTTCTCAAGGCCGCGAATTACTACCTGCAGTTCACGGAAACCTTCCCCCAGGACCCGAAGGTTCCAGAAATGATCTACATGCGGGCAGAAGCCTTGTTTGACGGTGGTGATTACACCGCCGCCATTGCTGACTACGAGAAAACGGCCTACCAGTACAAGCATGCAAAATACGGAGCCGACGCCGGCTATGCCGCGATTGTCGCTTTCCAGAAGCGTGCCGAGGAGCTTGAGGCGCAGCACGGCGAGGAGTCTCCGCAACTGACCCAGTGGCGCGAAAAAGCCGTCGAAAGCCAGTTGCAGTTTGTAAACAGCTACAAGGGCGACGAACGCTCCGGAGCGGTGCTGGCGAAAACGTCGGAAGAGCTCTTCGCGCTCAAGCGATACCAGAAGGCGTTGGAGGTCGCGACCAGCGTGGTATCGCAAAAGGGCGGCATCGATCGGAAGCTGCACAAGACAGCCTACGGCGTCATCGCTCACAGCCAGTACGAGCTCGGCAACTACGCGGAAGCCGAGGCCGGGTACCGAAACCAACTCAAATACATTCCTGACTCCGATGAGGAATACGGTATCGTCATGGAGCGTGTCGCGGCGACGGCCTACAAGCAGGGCGAGGTCGCACGAGAGGCGAACGACCTGAATGCGGCGATTGAGCATTTTCTGCGGATCAAGAAAATTGCTCCGACCTCGAGTGCAAGGATAGCGGCCCAGTACGATGCGGCAACATACATGATGAAACTGGAACAATGGGATTCCGCGCTCGTCGAGCTGTTGGAGCTACGCAGAAAATTCCCGGATCACGAGCTCAGCAAAGACGTAACGCAGAAAATCGCCTACGTCTACGAGCAGGACGAGCAATGGGAAAAAGCGGCAAAAGAATATATGGTCCTTTATCGCAATCACGAAGACGAGGACGTCAGGCGGGACGCCCTGTTCATTGCGGCCGGGCTCTACGAAAAAGCCGGCGAGGATGAGCGCGCAATCGAGTATTTCAAGCGCTGGGCCCACGCTTACGAGGAACCTTTCGACAATCGTATGGAAGCACGCTACCACCTCGCTTATCTGTATGAGATGAATGACGACATGACGCGCCACCTCTACTGGTTGCGACGCATCATTGACGGGGACAGAAAGGGGGGCAGCAAGCGGACCGACCGGTCGCGGTGGCTGGGTGCCTGGGCAAATGCCGAATACGGCGACTACTGGGCCTGGGAGTTCGACCGCATCAAGCTGCGTGCTCCACTGGAGAAGTGGATGCCGAAGAAGAGCGAAAAGCTCAAAAATGCCCTGGATCGATACAAAGAGGCGGCGGACTACGGAATTTTCGACATCGCTTCAAGGGCCTCGTACAGCATAGGCGAGCTGTACGCCCGCTTTGCGCGTGAGCTGATGGAATCGCCGCGCCCGCGGGGCTTGTCGCAGGTTGAGCGTCAGCAGTACGAGCTCATTCTGGAGGAACAGGCCATTCCGTTTGAAGATCTGGCGATCGAAGTACACCAGAGCAACATCAATGAGGCCTGGAACGGCAACTTCAATGAGTGGGTAGAGAAGAGCTTCGCCGCCATGGCGAAGCTGTCGCCGGTTCGGTTCGGCAAGCAGGAAATGCAGGTGAGTTATGGCGACGGTATCAGGTAGTTATCACTCCGGTTTGCTGGCCACGCTGCTGGTGGCGTTTGTCGCCTCGGGCTGCAACGCCCTGATGCCGGTTGTAGGCAAATCGACCAGTGGGGCAAAGGCCAGCACTGAAGAAGAGTCCAACACGGACGCAAAGATCAGGACAGAGGTGAAGGCCAGCGCCGTGAAACGGCCAGCGCAACGGGTACGGGTGCCGACGAGTGCTGTGCCATTGCCAAGGCAGCCGTATGACAGTGCCGGCCAGAAGGTGGCATACGTTTCGCAGCCGAATCCCTACACCACGGAGACTGTTGTGGTGCCGCCCGAGGCCCGGTCAATATTTTTCGCTGGCAGCGGCATGCTGCGGATCGGTGATCTGAAAGGGGCGCGCCGACAGTTCCAGACCCTAACGGAAAAGTTTCCGACCCTGTCGGGCCCGTGGGTTAGGCTGGGCGTGATCGCAGAGAAGAACGAACGGTACGAGGACGCCATAGAACATTACAGGAAGGCGATCAGCGTGAACAGGAACAACGTCAATGCATACATGGCGCTGGGACTGGTGCAGCGCAGGCAAGGTCGTTTCTCTGACGCTCAGGCGACCTATCTCGAGGCGCTCGAGGTGTGGAAAGATTTCCCGGAAGCGCACCTGAACCTCGGGATTCTGTACGACTTGTACGTGAATCAGCCTGAAGAGGCGCAAAAGCATTACGAGGCCTACTACTTTCTCACCGGTGAGAAGGACGAGAAAGTTCATAAGTGGCTGGTCGAGGTCAAGAGAAGAACCGGCATTGAGCGGAGCTTCATCGACATACCGCCAAAGGAGATTGCGGAAGTCCCGGCCAAGGAAACCGACGGTGAGGCCGATGTTCTGGCCGAGAGCGAGACCTCCGGGTAGGTCGGAGGTGCAGGCGGAAATGTTTGATGGCGGCACGTGCCGAAACGAAGTAACGGGGAGGCATCCATGCAACGCAGACCGGTGACATTAGTCCTCTGCCTGCTCGCGCCCTTGGGGGCAGCGGCGGAAGAGCGGATCGATCTGGAGAGCACCTTTGTCGGTGATAAGGAGCAGCCGTCGGTCAGCTACTTCGTGCCCTGGAGACCGCCGGAAGGTCCGTCCAAGCTGTACCGGCCGATCAAGTCAATCTCCGGGAATGTGCTCGACCCAGTCGATCGCGACGTGCTTGCCAGGAGCATCCAGTTTTATGACGAGCTCTCTTTGGAAGAAATGGGCGGGAGGAAATGAAATGAGTGACGAGTGATCAGTTGTTTCAGACCTCCGGTGAGGCCGTTATCTCTTGGTGTTGTTCGAATTATAGGGAGAAAAGCATGGAAACCTATACATCCATTACCACGTTTTTTCAGTCAGGTGGCACTTTCATGTATCCGATCGCGTTTGTCCTGGCGATCGGGCTCGCGATAGCGATTGAACGCTGGCATTTCCTGCGTAAGGCGCTGTTCGCGAACCAGCGGGCCTATAAAGACCTGTTACCGATGTTGCACAGCAGACACTACGACAGGGCGCAGCAGTATGCCCATGACAGTCGATCCGCCATTGGCCGCGTCGTGCTGGCTGCAGTCGAGACCATGCAGGCATCGCCCCGCAGGGATGATATCCAGTCGGCTATGCAGGAAGGGATCCTCGAGACAGTGCCACGGCTGTCCAAGCGCACGAATTATCTGTCGATCCTGGCGAACATCTGCACGCTGCTCGGTCTGCTGGGTACGATCATCGGCCTGATCGCCGCCTTTACCGCGGTAGCTCATGCCGATCCCGCCGATAAGGCGACACTGTTGTCGGAGTCGATCTCCGTGGCGATGAACACCACTGCGTTCGGGCTCATGGCCGCTATTCCCTTGCTGCTGTTCCATTCTGTGCTGCAGAACAAGACGGTCGAAATTGTGGACAGCATCGAAATGGCCGGGGTGAAATTCCTCAACGCAATGGTCAGGGGCCACCAGGGCGCAGTGGATACCAGGGCGGCAGCACGCTGAAGCGAGTCTTTGGAGCGAGACCATGTTTGCGAAACGACGAGAGCTCGAAGAGGCGGAGCTCGAAATCACGCCCTTCATGAATCTGATGATCGTGCTGGTTCCCGTGCTGCTGATGAGTATGGTGTTCAGCCACATCACGATTCTGCAGCTCAATCTTCCGGATCTGACAGGGTCCGTGACACAGAGCGCCGAGAAGAACCGGCAGCTCGAGGTGGTGCTGCGTGAGAGCAGCCTCGAGGTGTACTTTCCGAGCGGCGTTCTGATAAAGCGGATCGATGCCAAGGAGACAGACGATGGCGAGAAGCTCGACTACGAGACGCTGTCGCTCGTGTTGCAGGAAATCAAAAAGCAGGTCAAGGACAAGTCGGACGTGCTGGTGCTCTCCGAACCGGGTGTCAGCTATCAGTCACTGGTGTCTACCATGGATACCGTCAGCGGGTTCAGGACCGTGGTTGCTGCCAGCGCCGTAGAGGTCGAGCTGTTTCCGGAAATATCGCTGGGTGATGCACCGCCCAAGAGAGGTGAGTCATGAAGCAATCCAGCATCGCAGAGCGGATGCAGCAGAATCATAAACGCTTCCTGAAGCCTGCGAGACTCAATCTGGTTTCGCTGATGGACATCTTCACGATACTTGTGTTTTTTCTGCTGATTAACTCCGGTAACAACGAGATTCTGAAGGTCAGCAAGCACATCAAGCTGCCGGACTCAGTCGCCGAGACTCGACCGGAGCCGACCATCACCGTGATGGTGACGGAATCGGACGTGATCGTCGACGGCCGGCCCGTGGCGACCATGGATGAGGTGGTTGATGGTGAAGGAATCATCGCGGGGCTCGCCAAGGAACTCAGTTACCTTGCGTCGAAACGCAAGCAGCTGACTGCCGAGGAAAGAGTCAAGGGCAGAGCTGTGACTATCCTTGGGGACCACACCATCCCTTACGAGATACTGAAACGGGTCATGATGACCTGCGCCAAATCGAACTATCGGGACCTTTCCATGGCGGTGTCCCGGGTAGCGAACGCAGGTGGATAAGGGACAGACGGGATGACTGCGATACCGATGACATTCAATGACTTCGTTCTTCCCTGGGAAGCAACGCGCAAAGAAGACGAGCGTTTCAGGAAAATTCTGAAACGCCTGCTTCTGATTTTCCTTCTGTTTGCGATCGTCTTCCCGTGGCTTCCGTTGCCGGAGATCGAGCGGGAAATCGTAGAGAGGATTCCACCCACACTGGCCAAGGTCATATTGCACCAGAAGTTGCCGCCGCCACCGCCGGCGCCAGAGCCGGAGCCGGAGCCGGTACAGAAGGAGAAGCCAGCGGAGAAGAAAGTGACTCCGACCAAACAGAAAAAATCAAAGCAGGCCAGAAAGAAGGTGGCATCGATGGGTGTAGCCGCATTTTCCAGTCAGCTGCAGTCGCTGAGAAGCTCGCTGGATGTGGCGAAGCTGAAGGCGCGAAACACGAATGTCAAGACAGGCGCGGCGGCCAGGTCCACGCGTTCGGTTCTGGGACGCGACTCGGCCTCCAAAACCAGCGGGGGAATCAACTCCTCGGTGATGAGCACCAATGGAAGCGGTACCGCACTTTCGGGTCGCGCCGGCGTGGCGGTGGCGGGCCCCTATGGTGGTGGTGGCGGCGGTGATGGTTACGGATACGGTGACGGTGACGGGGTCGGTGGCACCGGCGGAGGGGGCGGCAAGCATCGCTCCTCGGTGGCCGGTGGCCGCGACATGGAATCCATACGCCGTGTCTTCGAGCAGCACAAGGGAGCGATCTACGCGATCTACAACCGGGCGTTGCGCAGAGATCCGGAGATCCGCGGAAAGTACGTCTTTCATATCGTGATCGAGCCCAGTGGCGAGATTTCCAAGATCAGGCTCGTGAGCAGTGAGCTCGGAAACCCGGCGCTCGAGCAGAAGCTGCTGACCCGGATCCGGGTGATCAATTTCGGCCCCGAAGACGTGGCGGCAACGCCGGTGAACTACAAATTTGATTTTATTCCTGCCTGATCAGGCGGTGTTCTTCAACTGCATGACGGCGGGTGGGAAAAGGCAGACAGCGGATGTAATGGTGCAATCAGAACTCGATGCAGAGCAATTCCCGGAGCAGTAGACGGGAGGTATGAAAATGAAAGCAGCAATGAAAAACTGTATAGCCCATTTATCCGTGATTGGTGCGCTTTTCGCGCTCGCCGGGTGCGAGCCCGAGGGTCTGACGGGGAATTTAACGGCGCAAGACGAAGGTGTGACCGTCGACCGTCCGTTCGCATACATTGTGCGCGACTTTCCGGCCATGGGTGAAACGTCTTCCGTCGACAGCCGGCCACCCCTGGATCCACGGGCGCCCTATCAAGTCAACCCGGGTGCCAGGTTGTACGTGCGAGACAGAATTGCGCTGAGCTCGGATGAGAAGGACATCCTCAGCGGTTATTTCGGCGGCGGCGACTACGACGTAAAGGATCTCACCATGTCGCCCGATGGGGAGCGTATGGCGTTTGCCGCGCACGGCCCGGAAGGCAACGTGCACCACAGCACGTGGAACGTCTACGAGTACAACTTTTCCACGCGGAAGCTCCGGCGGTTCATCGAGGATGATGAGCTTGCCAACGCCGGTCAGGATACCAGTCCGGCCTATACGAACGACGGGCGCATCGTCTTCTCCTCGGATCGCCAGGTTTCGACGGGCGACTATCGGGTTGCGGACGCAAGGGAATACATCGAGGACTTCAATGAACCGGCTTCGTTGCTCCATATTATGAAGCCGGACGGAAGCGACCTGTTGCAGATCACCTTCGGCGCCTACCACGACATCGAGCCGAATTCGATGCTTGACGGCCAGATCGTGTTCATACGCTGGGGTCGCGAGTATGAAACCCTGTATGACTGTACCGAGGAAAACATTGACGATCCGAATTTCAATACCCATCCGCACGGAGGAGGGTTCGGGCAGAACAACGGCAATGGCTTCCCGCCGGGGCTGGATAAGCCGAAGGATTGGACCACGGGCGACAAGTGTGGTGGTTCGCTTGCCGGTGAGACGCAGCAGGAACGGATCTTCATCCAGGACGTTCTGAGCCTCTACCGCATCGCGCCCAGCGGTGGGAACATGCACCGCTATTTCGGCAGCCTCAACGAAGCGGTGAGCGATGCGTCATTCATCCACTACATGGATCCGATTCCACTGAGCGACGGCAATCTGATCACCATCATGCGGCACATCTACAATCCCATATACGGGGGAGACGTCGTAAAGATCAACAGCCAGAATTTCTACGCTGTGGGCAAGCCCATTGACGAAGCCGTTAGCGGGGTCGCGGAGGAGTCGCAGACGCCCGGGCTGGTGAATTTTTATCCCAGCCAGGTGTCGCCCACCGGCTGGTAC
>JASFKW010000078.1:0-17374 GCA_050118435.1 Gammaproteobacteria bacterium
AGTTAGAGTTCGAAATTAACGGTGAGATTTGTCACCGTAAACATCTGCGTTCTTAGAACGTAGATGTTTACTAACGGCAAGCATTGCTTATAAGAAGTGAAAAGAAATCTGCGAACGACTGCTTAACGTATCTAACCTGAAAATTGAAATAAGCCGCATTTGCGGCGCTGCCGGGTACGTGCTGTATCCGGAAGTTGCAAGAGCCGCCCTGATTGAAATGTATCCCCATGCCGGTCGTCGCGAGGGCTTTAGATTTCTCTGTCCGCTGAGGCGGCAGACCCTGGATGCCGCGCGATAATGGGAACAAACGGGCTATATTTGTATGAAGCCGCGTTACACAAACCAAGATCTGCAAGTTGCCCCCATGCGGGCGCATTCGAACGCGGGTAATCCGTTCCCGGTTGATAAGTCGCGATAACGGTAGAGATTGAAGCGAGGTTAGATATGGCGAGCCCGGCTAAGGCGATCCGAACGATGGTCGATTGGAGTCGATCGACGACCCTTTTCTCGAAGTTGAAGCGGGATGGGGCGCCGATCGTAGTGTTCGGATTCATTTTCTCTGCGAAGGCCTATGCGCTCTGGGTCTACCTGACCGGAAATCCACACCTGTGGGTCATGCTGAGGAACGCCGAGGACATCGATCAGTACGGGCGCGGCGCCGCTTACTACCTCACCGACGAGCTCTCCTTTCTGCTCTATTTCGTAACCGCCCTGGTTTTCGACATGCTCGTGTTTTATAGCTTCATCGTCCGCGGCGAGGCAAAGAGCCGGCCGGAGGGTGCATGGGAAAACCTCTTCCCGCTGGTAACGGTATTCGTGCCGGTCATCGGCTTTACGCTGTTGTTCTTTCCCCAAGTCCGCGAGCACCTGCCCGGGTACTCGGCGCAGACCCTGGGGATGTTGAAGGATATAACGCCGATGTACGGCTTTTATATGAACATGCTCGGAGTCGCGATCGGTTTTACGGGAGCGGCACTGAGCGTCTGGGCGATAAGCTACCTCAAGAAGTCATTTGGCCTGCGCGCAGCCGTACGCAAGCTGGTGACCCGGGGCCCGTATGCCAGAATACGCCATCCCCTGTACGTTGGTGAGATCGTGCACATCTTCGGGCTCGCGATTCTCAGCGGAACACCCGTCGGCCTGTATCTTTTCGTGGTCGCTGTGGCGTTGCAGGCGGTGCGTGCCCGAATCGAGGAGCGGAAGTTCCTGCGGATACTGCCGGAGTATCAGGATTACATGCACCGCACGGGGTTCCTGTGGCCGCGGCTGCGCAGGTCCTGACCTTTTGCCGGTAGTGCAATGACCGCCGCGCCGGATTCACCTGCCGTTCAGCGTCTTGCTTCTAAGCGGGAGCCCGTGCGTTTGATCGGTCCACTCGGGCCTACATCATTCGTCGCCGCGGGTTTCGCAGGGACGCCGCTCTTCAGCCGATCATTTGCACGTCATATCACCCGACCGGCCCTTACACTTGTTCGAGGCGCACTCGCTGTCCAGGCTACAGGAGGCGCCCTTGGGCAGGAGCATCGTGCCGGCACAGTCCGAATCGGCCGCGTCGATGTCACCGTCGCAATCGTTGTCGACACCATCCTCGCATGACGTTTCGGTATCCTCGGAGCTGATACACAGCGGGACGCAGACACTTTCATCGTATCCTGTGCACGCGCTGCAAACGGCGTCCTGGCCCGCCTCATAGTCACCCAGGGTTGCGCAATCCACGACGTTAGTCTCCAGGTCGGCCGTATCGCAGACCTCGCTGCCCGAGACCTGTCCGTCCCCACACACGGACACGGCGCCGGTGAGGGCTGCGGCCAGATTCAACCGACCGTGTCGCGTCCATGCCAGCAGATCCTGTCCACCCGCTCCGGTCGCGTCGGCTGCACCTTCGAGACGCTCACGGACCACCCGGTTGCAGGGAATGCCGCCCACGCTACAGGCGGCCGGGGGCGACGAGGGATCGTCCACCTCGCCCTGATACAGCCGCGTCCAGACCAGGGCCGCCGCGCCTGCCACCAGGGGAGCGGCCATGGAGGTGCCGCTCCACCAGTCCACGCAGCTGTCGGTGGGGGCGGTGAGGCCGCACATGTTATAGGGGAGGAGGCCGACGATCCATTCGCCGGGGGCTGCCATCGAGACCCAGTCATCCCCATCCAGGCTGTACGTGGAAAACTCGGCACGGTCGTCCCTGTCGTCTGAGGCTGCAACCGCGATGACCGTTGATTCACCTGTGAGGGTGTGGGTGCAGGCGGCGGGGTAGACCCTGTCCGTATCGCCGTTGTTGCCGGCCGCTGCAACCACCACCACGCCATTGTCCCACGCGGTTTGGATTGCATCGCACTCGGCGTTGGACGGCGTGGTGGAGCCGATCTCACCCGTGTCCGGATCGATCGAATCGCTGCCATAGCTCATGGTAATCACGTGGTACTGGCTCCGCACCAGCGTCGTTCCATCGGTGTCGTACTGATCGGTTGAGGCGCGCACGATGGCGTCGGCGGACGCCGAGACCGGACAGAGGCCCACAAAAAACAGGTTTACGCCGTCTGTCACCAGCTCCTGATAACAGACCTTGAACGCGCCGAAGCTCGTGCTCCAGCCTACGCCCGCAATTCCCAGGCTGTTATCGGTGTCTGCGGCGGCTTCCGAGGCGACGAAGGTGCCGTGCCCCAGGGCATCCCCGTCGATGCCGTCCCAGAGCTGCTCTCCCGTGTAGTTCTTGACGACGTTCACCTGCTCCAGACACTTGTCCTGCAGATCCAGCTCCTCGCACGAGGCGCCGCTGTCGAGCACCGCGATCCTGGGCGTGGCGGGGGCATTGAGGTCGGTCGTCGTCAGACCGCGGGAAAGATCCCAGCCTTCGGGCGCGTCGATATCAGCGTCGCTCCTGCCCTTGGCTCTGGCAAATGTCGTGCCGAATATAGTCGTCCGCTTGATGGTATGCCACTGCCCGGTGTTGTGCAGGTACCACTGGTCCTCGAACAGATCCCCACCCGCCGGCGTCGGTCCCGGATCCTCATGGGGGACGACCAGCAGCCGGTAATAGTCCGGCTCGGCGTACTGAACATTGGGATTGGCCTGGTATAGGTCGACCGCGGCCGGCACGCCGCCGCTCGGCACCTGCACCACCTGCACGCCGATGCCCGGTATGCTGCGGAGCGTCCGGCCCCGGGCCGCTCGATGCGCCTGGCTGATCGCCGAGGCGGCCGTGCCCGGCTTGAACTTGACCAGAACCCGATCCTCGGCAAATGTCGGGACCGGCAACGACTCTGGGTTCAGCGGTTGAGCTGCCAGGAGGTCGCTCACGAAGAGCACTGTCATGGCAAGGAATGGGATTTTCAGGTTCATTCTTGTTATTTGCATCCCCGGTCCTCCACAAAGCGGTGATGGTGAAAAGTTCTGGAAGCCTCCTTTTTCCGTGAGGCGTGTCCCCCGCACAAGAATGCGTCACGCCGGATTAGACGAAGCGGCCTCGTTCAACGCGTCACCGGGACGGCCGACGAAAGCTTCTGTTCGAGCCGCAGCCTGCGGGTGGAACTTCGTGTGCCCCGGATCGCTGCGTAAGACTCAGTATAGACAGAGATCCGGTGCGGCGCCAGGAAATTGACGGGTCCGCCGCCGACGGCGGCGGCCCGGACTTTCCAGCCGGTCAGCGGCTGATCCCGGCTGGCGCGTGCTCATGAGTTTCAGGAAGGTCCGTGCCGGACTTGCCCGGCGGGCATCGAGGCGGAAGACCGGAAATGTTAAACTCCCTTACACCAAGCACGGATGGGTGGTCCGTGGCGACGATGCGATGAGTCTGGATTTCAATACCCTCGAGCTGCTGCGCCAGAATCATCCGGCGTGGCGACTTCTGGCTTCACCCCACGCACCGCTGCTGGCGAGTTTTCTGCACCGGGTTTTCATCGAGCCCAACCTAAGGGTGATCGCGCAGGCGGATCTGGTCGAGGCACTGGAAGACCAATTGTATACGCTTCGCGAGCGCGGGGGCGGCGAGGCCTTTCCCAAAGGAGCGCAGGAGTACCTCAACGACTGGGCGGACAACGACAAGGGCTGGCTGCGCAAGTTCTACCGCCAGGACTCGGACGAGCCGTACTTCGATCTGACGCCGGCGACCGAAAAGGCCATCGCCTGGCTGGGCACCCTGACCGAGCGTAACTTTGTCGGCACGGAATCGCGGCTGTTGACGCTGTTTGAGCTGCTCAGACAGATCAACGCGGGCAGCGAAGCCGATCCGCGGGCGCGCATTGGGGAGCTGCAGAAGCGCCGCGATGCGATCGATGCCGAGATTGCGCGCGTTCGCGACGGCCACGTGCCTCTCCTGGACGACACCGCCGTGAAGGATCGGTTCCAGCAGTTCATGACGGTCTCGCGCGAGCTGCTGTCCGATTTCCGTGAGGTCGAGCACAATTTCCGAGGCCTGGATCGTGGCGTGCGTGAGCGGATCGCGCTCTGGGAAGGCGGCAAAGGGGAGCTGCTGGAAGAAATCATGGGCGAGCGCGATGCCATCGCCAATTCCGATCAGGGGCGCAGTTTCCGGGCTTTCTGGGACTTTCTGATGTCCGGCGCCCGGCAGGAGGAATTCACCGAGCTGCTGCAGCGGGTACTGGAGCTGCCCGCCGTGGCCGAGCTCAAACCCGACGCCCGCACGCGGCGGGCGCACTACGACTGGCTCGAGGCCGGGGAGCATACCCAACGCACCGTGGCCCAGCTTTCGCAACAGCTGCGGCGCTTTCTCGATGACCAGGCCTGGCTGGAGAATCGCCGGATCATGGACATCCTCCGGGGTATCGAAAGCAAAGCGCTGGGCGTGCGTGAGACGCCCCCGAAGGGTGAGTTCAGCCAGATCGACGCCATCGGCGCGGAGATCGAGCTGCCGATGGAGCGGCCCCTGTACGCGCCGGCACTGAAGCCGCGCATCGCCGAGCTGGTGCTGCAAGCCGGCGAGGTGGATCTGGACGCCGCAGCGTTGTTCTCCCAGGTGGTCGTCGACAAGGCGGCGCTGTCGAGCCACGTCCGCCGTGTGCTGCAGCGCGCCCCACAGGTCACCCTGCGCGAGCTCTGCGGGCGCCGGCCACTGCAACACGGGCTGGCCGAGCTGGTTGCCTACCTCAATCTGACGGGCGAGGGCTTCAGGAGCACGATCGATGAGACGGTGGAGGACACCATCGTCTGGTGGGGCGTCGACCGCGAAGGACGGGAACAGACAAAACAGGCACGCCTTCCGCGCGTGATATTTGTTCGATGAATACAGAACGGGATTACGAGACGCCGGCCGCGAGCCCGGACCTGTCGTCGGTGGTGATTCCGCTGCTCAAGGGGGTGATCTATCGTGACGAGGCGAGCGCGCGCAACGCCGCCCTCTGGAGCGGACTGCTCGATCTCCAGGCGCGGGTGCGCGACTATGTCGCCGTTCTGGGCCTGGAGCTGGTGCTGGACGAGGCCGAAGGCTACGCTTTCCTGCGCGCGCGCGGTTCCGAGGGTGACGAGGCCGGGGCGCCCTTGCCGCGGCTGGTGGCGCGTCGGCCGCTCTCGTTCCCGGTCAGCCTGCTGCTGGCTCTGTTGCGCAAGAAACTGGCCGAGTTCGATGCCGGCGGCGGCCAGGATGGAGAAGGTGTCAGACTGGTGTTGTCGCGCGAGGATATCGTCGAGCTGGTGCGCGTATTTCTGCCCGAAGCGAGTAATGAGGCGCGCCTGATGGATCGAGTCGATACCGACATCAACAAGGTGGTCGAGCTCGGCTTCCTGCGGCGCATGAAGCCGGTGTCGGGGCAGTCGGCGTCCTTCGAGGTGCGCCGCATCCTGAAGGCCTTCGTCGACGCGCAGTGGCTGACCGACTTCGATGCGCGGCTCGCGGCCTACCGCGCACAGCTCGAGGCGCCCGACGTGGGAGGAGAGGGTGCCTGAAGCGCCGCAGCCGCTCGGCCTGGATTTCGTGGGCGACGATACGCTGGCAGGCTTTCGCCTGCGGCGCCTGGAGGTCTTCAACTGGGGCACCTTCGATGGTCGCGTCTGGACGCTGCAGGCCGAAGGCAGGAATGCGCTGCTGACCGGCGACATCGGCTCGGGAAAATCGACCCTGGTCGACGCAGTCACCACCCTGCTGGTTCCGGCCCACCGCGTTGCCTACAACAAGGCCGCCGGGGCGGATGCTCGGGAGCGCACGCTCAAATCCTACGTGCAGGGTTATTACAAGACGGAACGCAATGAAGTCAGCGGCACGGCCAGGCCGGTCGCGCTGCGAGACCACAACGCCTATTCCGTCATTCTTGGCGTATTCTACAACGCCGGCTACGATCAGACGGTGACGCTGGCGCAGGTCTTCTGGACCCGGGACGCGCAGGGGCAGCCGGCCCGTTTCTATGTCGGCGCCGAGCGGGAGCTGGCCATCGCCGATGATTTCGCCGGCTTCGGCCGCGAGATCACGGCGTTGCGCAAGCGTCTGCGCGCCCGCGGTGCCGAGCTGTTCGACAGCTTCCCGCCCTACGGAGCCTGGTTCCGGCGGCGTTTCGGCATCGACAACGAGCAGGCGCTGGACCTGTTTCACCAGACGGTGTCGATGAAATCCGTCGGCAATCTGACCGAATTCGTGCGCAGTCACATGCTAGAGCCCTTCGATGTGGCCCCGCGCATCGCAGCCCTGATCGGGCATTTCGATGATCTCAACCGCGCTCACGACGCCGTGCTCAAGGCCAAGCGTCAGATCGAGCTGCTCACGCCGCTGGTCGAGGATGGTGACCGGCACGCGGCTCTGGCCGCCGACACGGAGGAGCTCCGGGCCTGCCGGGAGGCTCTGCGCGTTTATTTTGCCGGACTCAAGCTCGAGCTGCTGGACAGGCGGATTTCTGCGCTCAAAGAGGAGTGGACGCGCCGCAACGCCCGCATTCAGAGTCTCAACGAACGCCGCGACGCCCAACGCGCCCAGGTGGCCGAGCTGAAGCAGAGCATCGCCGCCAATGGCGGCGACCAGTTGGAGCACCTGGCGAACGCCATTCGTGTCAAGGGCAGCGAGCGCGACGCGAGAAAGAAGAAGGCCGAGCGCTACGCGGAGCTGGCGCGGTCAGCCGGCGGACACCTCGGAGAGGACGAGGCGGCCTTCCGTGCGCAACACAAGGCTTTTGCGCGCGATCTGGAGCAGAACCGCACACGCGAGGCGGAGCTGCAGAATGCGCTGACCGAACAGAATGTGGAATTCCACCAGGGCAGACAGGAGCACGAGCAGCTCAAAGGCGAGATCGAGAGCCTGAAGGCCCGCCGGAGCAATATCCCCGCCGCGCAGATCCAGATGCGCAGCGCCCTGTGCCAGTCCCTGGATCTGCCCGAGACCGATCTGGCTTTCGCCGGCGAGCTGCTGCAGGTGCGCGAGGACGAGCGCGACTGGGAGGGCGCCGCCGAACGGCTGCTGCACGGCTTCGGCCTGTCGCTGCTGGTGCCGGATGCCCACTACCAACGGGTTTCGGACTGGGTGGATCGCACCCACCTGCGCGGCCGGCTGGTCTACTTCCGCGTGCGCCCAGCCGTGCGCGGCGAGCAGCCGGCGCTGCACCCGGACTCCCTGGTGAGAAAGCTCGCCATCAAGCCGGATTCTGCCTTCTACGACTGGCTGGAGCGCGAGCTTGCGCGCCGTTTCGACGTCGCCTGCTGCGAGACCCGGGATCAGTTCCGTCGCGAGGTCCGGGCCATGACCCGTGCCGGTCAGATCAAGTCGCCCGGGGAGCGTCACGAGAAGGATGACCGGCACCGCATCGACGACCGGCGCCACTACGTGCTGGGCTGGACCAATACCGGCAAGATCGCCGCGCTGGAGGCCGAGCGGCGGCAGCTGGAAAACCGCCTGGGCGAGCTCGGCGGTCGCATCGCGAAGCTGCAGGCCGAGCGGGGCGCGGTGAGCAAGCAGCGCGACCTGCTGCTGAAGCTCGATGAGTACCGCGATTTCCGGGAGCTGGACTGGCGCTCACCGGCCGCCGAGGTGGCCCGACTTGAGGAGGAGAAGCGGCAGCTGGAGTGCGCCTCAGACCTGCTCCAGGAGCTGGCCGGCCAGCTGAACGCGCTGGAAGGGGCACTGGCGGAAACCGAGCACGTGCTGGAGGAGCAGCTGGCCCGGCGCGCCAGAACCGAGCAGAAACGCGAGGATGCCGAAGCCATGCACGCCGAGACCCGCACCCTGGTCGAGGATCCCGCTGCCGGGGCGCACGCGGCGCGCTATCCCGTCCTGGAGCGACTGCGCGGCGAGGCCCTGGGGGAGCATCATCTGAGCGTCGAGTCCTGTGACAATCGCGAGCGTGAGATGCGTGATTGGCTGCAGGCGCGCATCGACGCCGAGGACGCGCGCCTGCGGCGGCTGGGTGAGAAGATCATCCGCGCGATGACCGAATACAGGGAGGCCTATCGGCTGGAGACAGCGGAGGTGGACGCCAGCCTGGAAGCGGCCTCTGAATACCGCGCCATGCTCGAGGCGCTGCAGGCCGATGACCTGCCGCGTTTCGAGGCGCGCTTCAAGGAGCTGCTCAACGAGAACACCATCCGCGAAGTCGCTAACTTCCAGTCGCAGCTGGCCCGCGAGCGCGAGCAGATCCGTGAGCGCATCGCGCATATCAACGCCTCGCTGGCGCTGATCGACTACAACCCGGGGCGCTATATCCGGCTGGAGGCGCGACCGAGCCCGGACGCCGAAATCCGCGACTTCAACAATGAGCTGCGCGCCTGCACCGAGGGCGCGCTCACGGGTTCCGAAGACGCGCAGTACTCCGAGACCAAGTTTCTGCAGGTCAAGCACATGATCGAGCGTTTTCGCGGGCGCGAAGGTCAGAGCGAGCTCGATCGCCGCTGGACGGCCAAGGTGACCGACGTGCGCAACGGCTTCACCTTTGCCGCCAGCGAGCGCTGGCGTGAGGACGACAGCGAGCACGAGCACTATTCCGACTCGGGCGGTAAATCGGGCGGGCAGAAGGAGAAGCTCGCCTACACCATCCTGGCCGCCAGTCTGGCCTATCAGTTCGGGCTGGAATGGGGGGCGGTGCGCTCGCGGTCTTTCCGCTTCGTGGTCATCGACGAAGCGTTCGGGCGCGGCTCGGACGAGTCTGCGCAATATGGCCTGCAGCTGTTCTCGAAGCTCAATCTGCAGCTGTTGATCGTCACGCCGCTGCAGAAGATCCACATCATCGAACCCTTCGTCAACAGCGTCGGCTTCGTGCACAACGAGGACGGCCGCGCCTCCATGCTGCGCAACCTCTCCATCGAAGAGTACCGCGCGGAGAAGGCGAGGGCCGCCCCGTGAGCTGGACCGGTCCCCGCGAGCTTCGTGCCCAGCTGCAGCGCTGCTGGGATCGCGGCGAGCTGTTGGCGGGCATGCTCAGCGGCGCACCCGGCTTTCCCCGGCGTTTGAGGCTGAAAGGACCGACGTCGGTTCAGATGACCGAGCAGTTCGACCGCGTGCGCGCCTGGATCAGCCGCCTGCGCGGCCTGCCGCACTACCGGATCGAGATGCGGGAGCTGCGCCACCGGGTGCTCGGCGCCAATGCCGTGCCCGGGGCGGTGTGGGTCGATACTCTGGACGATGCGCTCGCCGTCCTGGGCAGGCACCGCGAGGCCAGGTGCTTTGCCACGCTCATCGAGCGCACCCGACAGCGTCAGCCCTCGCTGCTCGGCTGGATGGCCCGAAAGCCCCTGAAGGCCCTGGAGCTCGCCGGTGCCTGGGATCAGCTGCTGGATGTCGTCGACTGGATGGAGCGGCATCCCCGGCCGGGCGTGTATCTGCGCCAGGTCGACATCCCAGGCGTGCACAGCAAATTCATCGAGGCGCACAGGGACGTGCTGAGCCAGTGGCTCGACCTTGTCCTGCCCGCGGGCGCCGTCGATGCTCTTGCCACCGGCGTATCCGGCTTTGCCAGGCGCTACGGATTCCGGGACAAAGCCGCGCGCATCCGGCTCCGCTCGCTGGATCCGGCGTACGCCCTGGTACCCGGGCTGGGAGAGGCCGACATCACCCTGGACGCCAAGAGCTTCGTGAGCCTGGAGCCGGGTGTCTCACGGGTCTTTATCACCGAAAACGAAATCAATTTTCTCGCCTTCCCACCGCTGTCGGACAGCCTGCTGATCTTCGGCGCCGGCTATGGGTTCGAAGTGTTGGCGCAGGCCGCCTGGCTCGAGCACTGCCAGGTGTTTTACTGGGGTGACATCGATACCCACGGCTTTGCCATTCTGGATCAGCTGCGCGGCTGCCTTCCCCAGGCGCGCTCAGTGCTCATGGATCGTGCCACGCTGCTGGCCTTTGAGAGCCAGTGGGGCAGTGAAGAGAAACAGACCGTGCGCGATCTGCCGCGGCTGAGCGGGGAGGAGCGTGCACTGTATGACGATCTGCGGTATAACCGCCTGCGTCCGAACCTGCGTCTGGAGCAGGAGCGCATCGGTTTCACATGGGTCGAGTCCGCGCTTGAAGGGTTGGCGGGATCGTCCTATATGGAGTGGGCGCCGAGTCGGCAGCGAGTATGAAAGGAAGGCGGCAGATCCCAGCCCGTGCGTCGCCCGGAACCGGAGGATGAGATACTAGACCATGCGTAAGCGTATTATCGAGCAGGACCACCAAAAAACCTCAGCCACGGATGATGACGAGTGGCTCGATCTGGTGCATCTGGCCCAGGTCGAGCTGACGTCCGAGGATCCGGGGCACCCGATTGAGTCGGCGCTGACAGCGGGTGGCGGCTCGGGCTGGCGCGCAGAGCAAGCCGGCAGACAGACGATCCGCCTGCGGTTTGACCGTCCGCAGCGCATCAGGCGTGTACAGGTGGCGTTTCAGGAACCGGAGCGCCAGCGCACCCAGGAATTCGTGCTCTGCTGGTCGCCGGATGCGTCGATTGCCTGCCGGGAGATTGTCCGCCAGCAGTACAATTTCAGCCCGCCGGGCGTCGACCACGAGCTCGAGGACTATGCCGTGGATCTCGAGGGGGTGGCGCTCCTGGAACTGAGTATCGTTCCGGACATCAGTGGAGGAGAGGCGCTCGCATCTCTGGCGCGCTTACGGCTTGCCTGACGCAAACGGCTGATAAGGTTTCGGCGGGGCAGCCGCAAGTCCGGTGTTATCTTGCCCGGACAAAACGTCGAGCCGGACGATCGCATGTGCGTATTACAGTGGTCCGGCCTCTCATCGCCTGTCGGGCTGGATCTGCCGTGCATTCCGGCCCTGGCAGCGTCGGTGACCTGGAGCAGTAGCATCTCATGCGATACTTGTGGTGGATTCTGTCGTGTTCTGTTTTTAATGCAGAATATTCTGTCAAGAACGGCGGCTTCGTGAGCTGCGCGAGGCTCGGGCTCTCACTGCCCTGTATCGAAGGTTGACCGCGCCCCGGTTTGAGCTGCTATGCTGGGCTGGATTCGACAAAAAAGACCAGAATCGCGGCGCGTATTGCTGTCGTTCCACGCCAACCCATCAGGAGCACTTTTCCATGAAGCGCATTGATCGAACCCGGTCCCTTTTTGCCCGTTCCGGCCTCATTCCAACCCTGCTGGCGACCGTCGCCGCCGTTGCTCTCACTGCCGCCGCGCCGTTGCAGGCCGAGGCACCGGCCGGTGAAGACGACCCGATGCACGCGGCGAAGCAGATGCACGGCGAGTACGTCCAACTGCAGAAACGGCTGAATAAGATCCAGGCAGAGACCATGAAGGCTCACCCTGAGCTGAAGGAGCAGGAGCAGGCATTTCTTGACCTGATGATGTCTAAAATGGACACCAGCGGCGCAACGGCCGAAGCAGATTTGGCCGAGATCGAGGGTCTCGAGCAGAAGCTGCGCAGCGGGGACACGCCCGAAAGCGAGCGCAAGGAGCTGATGTCCACCTATCAGGAGAAAGCCATGGCATTCCGGGCGGCTCAGGTCGAGGCCCTCAAGGACCCGGAGGTGCAGAAGGCCCAGAAGGAGCTGATGGACGCCACGATGGCGGCGATGAAAGAGCAGGATCCTCAGACGGAGGAGATCATGGAGCAGCTGAAAGAGAAGCAGGAAGAGATGAAGCAGATGATGGAGTCCGCCGGCCAGAGTCAGGCGAAGTGATCATCGGGCTCAGGCTGAGGTCGACACCTGCTCTTCCTCGACCGTCTCGGGTACGAAGGCACGCCTCGCGGCGACACAACGCAACGGTAGGGTGAGCATGGTCAGCGTCACGGATGTGAGGGCGCCGAACAGCAGCGATATCGCCATGCCCTGGAAGATGGGATCGAACAGTATCGCAGCAGCACCCGCCATCATGGTGAGATCCGTTACAAAGATCGGGCGCATGCGAATCTGACCCGCCTGGATCACCGCTTCCCTGATGTCTATGCCCTGATGGACCTTGTTCTTGGCAAAATCGGCAAACAGGATCGAATTGCGTACCTCGATGCCGGCCAGCGCGATGAAGCCGATCATGGAGGTGGCCGTGAACTCGGCGTTCAGCAGCCAGTGGCCCGGGACAATGCCGATGATGGTCAGGGGTATCGGCAGCATCACGGTCATCGGAATAATAAAGTTGCGGAACTCGATGACCAGCAGAAAGTAGATGAGCACCAGGGCGGCAGCGAAGGCCAGGCCCAGGTCGCGAAAGGTCTCATAAGTCACCACCCATTCGCCGCTCCATTCGAAACCTGAAACGCGGTCACTTTCTGGCGGACCTGTAAATGTGCCGGACATGGAGACGCCGTCCGGCGCCTCGTAACTTTCGAGCAGTTCCTCCACAGCCAAAATACCGTAGATAGGGGCGCCCAGCCGCCCCGCCATCTCGCCGACCACGTATTCCATGGGGCGTAGGTCCTTGCGATAAATGACGGGGTCTTCCGGGGTCATGCTGAAATTACCCAGCTCGCCGAGGGGTACCGTCTGGCCGCCAGCCGTCATGATGGGCAGGTCCCAGACATTCTTGACCACTGCCCGGATCCGCAGAGGCAACTGGATCACGATGTAGGTGGGTTCCAGCCCGTGGCCGTAGTGCACATCGCCGAGCTGGTAATTGCCCATCGCCATGGCGATGTTGCGGTTGATGGTCTCTACAGAAATGCCGCGCCGCGTGGCCTTCTGGGTATCGACTTCGAATCGCCAGATGTCGTGCGGCTCCGCCATGTAGTTATCGACATCGACGATATTCGGTACCCGCTCGAACAAACCGGTAAGATCTGCTGTAGCCTGCCGCCTGGTGGCGGCATTGGGGCCGTAGACTTCGGCTACCATTGTCTGTAGTACCGGCGGGCCCGGCGGCATTTCGACCACGGCAATGCGGGCGCCCAGCTCTTCGGCGATCGCGGTCAGTTGTTCGCGCGCCGCGCTCGCGATCGAATGGCTGCTGCGTTCGCGCTCGTGCTTGTCGAGCAGCATCACCTGGACATCAGCCTCCCACGGCTTACCGCGCAGGTAATAGTGACGCACCATGCCGTTGAAGTTGTAAGGCGAAACCGTGCCAACATAATTTTGCAGAGCGGTGACTTCCGGGATCGCGCGCAGCGACTCGCTGAGTTGGTGCGCCACGTTGGCAGTAACCGCCAGTGGGGTGCCCTCGGGCATGTTGATCAGCACGTTGAATTCGGGTTTGTTGTCGAAAGGCAGCATTTTGACGACCACGGCTTTGGTGTAGAACATCGAGCACGCCAGAAGGAAGGCGGTCACGATAGCCGTGAAAAGCAGCCATGCCAGCAGTCGGCTGCGCACAAAAGGGGTGACAATCGGCCGGTAGATCCGGCCGATGATTTCCTGGGTCCGCCTTTCCCTGCGCTCTGCCTGTATCAGGTGTTTCATTTTCGGCCGCAGCTTGTAGGAACACCACGGGGTGAATACGAAGGCGGCGAAGAGAGAAAACGCGATTGCCACCGATCCCAGAGCAGGGATGGGCTCCATGTAGGGGCCCATCATCCCGCTTACAAAACCCATGGGCAGCAAGGCTGCCAGCACGGTGAGTGTCGCGATAATCGTGGGATTGCCGACCTCGCGCACAGCGTCAACCGCTGTCGCGATGCTGGTGTTGTCTTCCTGAAGCCAGCGGCGGAAGATGTTCTCCACGACTACGGTTGCATCATCGACCAGGATCCCGATGGAAAAAACCAGGGCGAACAGGCTCACGCGGTCGATGGTAAATCCCAGCACCCAGGCGGCCCAGATGGTAACGAGTATGATGATGGGGATAACGATTATCACCACCAGCGCCGGACGGGTGCCTATGGTGATGAAGGAAATTACGCTCACCGCCAAGGCCGCCATCAGGAGGGCGAGCAGCAGCTCGTTGACCTTTTCGTTCGCGGTCTTTCCGTAGTTGCGTGTGACGGTGACCTCGACGCCTTCGGGAATCACATAACCTTTAAGCCATTCGAGTTGCTCCAGAATGTCGTTAGCGACCGTTACCCCGTTGCTGCCTTCTTTCTTGCTGATGGCAAGCGTCACCGCGGGGGCGCCGTCGGCCGCGGGCGCGTCTTCCGGCCATCTAGCACCGGTATAGAAGCTCACCAGGCGAGCGGTTTCTTCGGGACCTTCAACCACCTTGGCGACATCCCGGACATACACGGACATACCATGGTGGGTGCCAATAACAAGGTCGGCTACGTCCCTGGCGTTGCGCAGATAGGCCCCGCTGCTGACCTGGAAGACACGGTTGTTCATTTCCAGGTCGCCTGCGCCTCGCTCGGTATTCGCCTGGCGTATCGTCTTGGCGACATGCTCGAGGCTCATATCGTAGCCGGCGAGGCGTTCGGGCTGCACCTCGACGCGGATCTGCGATTTCTGGCCACCCACCACGAAACCTGGCCCGGTGTCCTTGACTTCCTCGAGTCGCTGCAGGACATCGAAAGCGAGTTTCCTCAGCCTGGCATCATCGACCGCCAGTCGGGGACACCAGAGGGTCACCGTGACAATGGGGACGTCGTCGACACGCCTCGGCTTTACGAGCGGCATGGAGACCTCGGGTGGAACCAGGTCAAGGTTGCTCTGCAGTTTTTCGTGGACCTTGACAATGGATGGTCCCATGGGCTTCCCCACCTCGAAGCGCACCGTCACCATGCCGCGTTCGCGTTCCGCCACGGAATAGACATGCTTGACGCCGGTGATTTCGCTCATGATGCGCTCCAGGGGCTGGATGGCGAGGTTTGCGACCTGTTGCGACGAGGCGCCCGGATATTCGAAGAAGACATCGATCATGGGGACCGAGATCTGGGGGTCCTCCTGGCGCGGTGTGATGAACAGGCCCAGCAAGCCGACTGCGAGGGCGAACATCATGAGCATGGGCGTGAGCGGCGAGTCGATAAAGAACCGTGCCATGGTTCCGGCGATGCCGAGCGGGGGGCGCTCCGGAGCCGGGTAGGGCCCGTGTTCGGGCAAGGGCCGCCTGGAAGGGTGTTTTGGAGTGGTGAATTTGGAGGAGCGGCCCATAGACTTCCCGCTTCAGGCGACCATCAGCCCGAGGTGCGCTTTCCGTTGAAACGCATTAAATCGGGGACAGACCACGGTTTACCCAGTTCATTGAAAAGGGGACAGACCACGGTTTCCAGCGCGGTTTATCGTGGCGAACTGGGCAAACCGTAAACCGTGGTCTGTCCCCTTGTCACTGTTTGAACGGAAAGATGCACCCCGCTATTTGATCATTTTAGTCTTGGCCTGCAGTTAAGGTGTTGATCCAGATCAATTCTCACCGCGCGGCGCGTTGCGCTCCAGGACCAGTTTGAGCAGCGGCGGAGACAGGAGCGTGGTCACGATCACCATCAGCACGATGGCGGAGAACAGGGCGTCGGTGATCACGCCGAGACTTTTGCCGATGGCGGCGAAGATCAGCCCCACTTCGCCGCGTGGCGTCATGCCGAGCCCGACGGCCAGGCGGTTGGTATTCCTGTTGGCGCCAAGACCGGAGGCAAGCTTGCCGGCCACGGCGGCGAGCAGGAGCCCGCCGGCCAGGATCAGCACGTGTGTGTCGGCAAAAGCTTCCAGCTTCACCTGGATGCCCATGAGGATGAAGAAAATGGGGACCAGAATGACTTCCAGCGGCATGATCAGATTCTTGATGCTGAGGCCGTAATCGTCGCGTGACACGCCGCAGCGCTCAAAGAAGGTGTCGTTCAGGATCAGCCCGGCGGCGAAAGCACCGATGATGGTGGCCAGTCCCACGAGATTGGCCAGCCAGGCGATGATCATCACGAACAGGTACGAGGTAAACATTTTCGCCTCGATCAGATCCAGCTGACAGAACAGGCGGATCACCAGATTCAGGAAATAGGGTCCGAGGAACAGCACGCCGCCGAGGAAAACAATGCTCAGCACGACGACGCTGATCACGTTCGTGAGATCGACGCCGCCCGAGACAATGATGCCGGTCACTACCGCCAGCATCAGCAGCCCCAGCACGTCGTCCATGATGGCGGCGCCGAGGATCACGTGCGCCTCTCTGGACTGCTCGCGGTGCAGGTCCTGCAGCACTCGGGCGGTGATGCCGACGCTGGTTGCCCCCAATGTGGCGGCAATGAACAGGTCGGTGTTGAGCGACGCTTCGGGGAGAAATGCCCGCGCGGCCAGAAAACCGAACGCGAATGGCAGCGCCACACCGATCACCGCCACCCGGGCCGAATCCGCCCCCACTCTGCGCATCTCGTCCACGCTGGTGTCCAGTCCCACCAGAAACAGCATGAAGATGACGCCGTAGCGCGAAAACACGTCCACAGTGTGCGCCACCTGCAGAATCTCGCTGCCGTGGCGCCCCTGCAGCACCTGCAGTACCCGCGGTGCCGCGTCCGAGCCGAGAGTCGAGAATGCCGCCATGTTCAGGGCGTCGCCGGCGATGACGTGTTTTTCGAGCTCGAAGATGGCGGGGCCCTCGCGCAGCACCAGAAGGAGGTCCAGGCCGAAGTAATAGGCGAGGTTGCCGAGGATCACTCCCATGATCAACTCGCCGAGCACCGAGGGCAGGCGCAGCTTGCGCGCGGTGAAGCGCCCGATAACGGCGAAAAACAGGATGCCGGTCACGCCGAGGATGACGGGCGCGATCGGGTCGTGATGGATCGACGGCAGGGTATGGGCCAGGGCCGGGCCGGCAGCCAGCGTCAGCAGGGTCACGGCCGCGAGCCGGGTCGCAGCGCGGGTGCTGGGTGTGTGTGCCGGAATGCTGTGTCGGCTGGTCACGCTGGCAGGTTCCGAATAGGATCAGGATGGCTGAGTCTCAATGATGCGTCTTCCGGTCACCGGTGACCAGCCGATTGACTTGACCCAGCTCAATTGCGTGTCTCCGGGATCCTGGTAGTCTTAGGATGGTTGTTTGTCGGTTGTTCCTTCAGTCTTCACCTTGGAGAGCCCACAATGGACTATGCAGCCTTTCTCGTGATCCTGCCGCTCATTGTCTATATCCTTTACGAAGATTGGAGAGACGCGGCCGAAAACCGTTTCCGCAATCGGAA
>JASFKW010000079.1:0-17340 GCA_050118435.1 Gammaproteobacteria bacterium
GCCTGCCGGAATGGCGCCACAACCTGTTCTGCATGGTGCACGGACGCGACCGCGATGATGTGTTGGCCTGTGTCCGGCGCATGATCACCGGGCTGGGGCTGGAGACGCTCGCCCACGAGGTGTTGTTCAGCGTCCGTCGGTTCAAGCAGCGCGGTGCGCATTATCGGCCAGGGCACTGATGGATAACCTCGACCGGCGAATCATCAACGAGTTGCAGGGCGGCTTCCCGGTCTGCGAACGGCCGTTCCGGGAGGCGGCGCAACGGCTCGGGACCAGCGAGAGTGAGCTGATCACGCGCCTGCGCTGTATGCTCGACGACGGGCTGCTGAGCCGGTTCGGGCCGCTGTTCAACGCCGAACAGCTGGGCGGGGCACTCAGCCTGTGCGCCATGAAGGTGCCCCGCGAGCGCTTCGACGCCGTGGCCGAAAAGGTCAACGCCTTTGCGCAGGTCGCGCACAACTACCAGCGCGACCACGAGATGAATATGTGGTTTGTGCTTGCCACGGGCTCGGCCGCCGAGCTAGAGGCAGCGATCCATGCCATCGAGCGCGAGACGGGGCTGAAGGTGTTCAACCTGCCGAAGCAGGAAGAATTCTTTGTCAGCCTGCACTTCCAGGTCTGAGGCCGTGCCACGGGACACAGAGCTGACAGAGCAGGATAAGATTGCGCTGGACCGTCGTATCGTGTTGGCGACCCAGGGCGGGCTGCCGCTGCAGCCGCAGCCCTATCACTGGCTGGCCGACGCGCTCGGTGTCGACGCGGACCTCTTGATGGAGCGCCTGCGGGAGATGGAAAACGACGGACGCGTGCGGCGCATCGGCGTGGTCCCGAATCACTATCGCCTCGGTTACACCGCCAATGGCATGACGGTCTGGGATGTACCCGATGAAGAGATCCGCGAGGTGGGCAGGCAGGTCGGGGCGTTGGACATCGTCAGCCACTGTTACCATCGGCCGCGGTGCCTGCCCGAGTGGCCATACAACCTCTTTGCCATGGTTCACGGGCGCAGCCGGGAAGAGGTGCGCGGCAAAGTCGCCCAGATTGCCACGCTGCTCGGCGACAGAGTGCGCGGCTACGACGTGCTGTTCAGCACCCGGATATTGAAGAAAACCGGCCTGCGGCTGTCAGGAGGCTGAGATGTTTCGAATTTCGCAGTACATGCAGGAGCTGGTGACGCCGCTCGCCGATGCCCGCGCGCGCAAGCCGGCCGGTCCTGTGGTTATCTGGAATCTGGTCAGGCGCTGCAACCTGACCTGCAAGCACTGTTACTCGATTTCCGCCGACGTCGATTTCCCCGGGGAGCTGAGCACGGATGAGGTGTTCAGGGTCATGGAGGACCTGCGTGCATTCGGCGTTCCGGTGCTGATCCTCTCCGGCGGCGAGCCGTTGCTGCGACCGGACATCTTCACCGTCTCCGAGCGCGCCAAGGCCATGGGGTTCTACCTCGGCCTGTCCACCAATGGAACGCTGATCGATGCGCATAACATCGAGCGGATCGCCGCCGTGGGCTATGACTATGTGGGCATCAGTATCGACGGTATCCGCGCCACCCACGACCGTTTCAGGCGCAAGGACGGCGCCTTCGATGCCTCGATGCGGGCGATCCGCCTGTGCCGCGATGCCGGGATCAAGGTCGGGATGCGTTTCACGCCGACGCGGGACAACGCCGGCGAGCTGCCGCTGCTCTTGGACCTCATGGAGCAGGAGCGGGTGGACAAATTCTACCTTTCGCACCTCAACTACGCCGGCCGCGGTAACCGCAATCGCCGCTCGGACGTGGTGCACCAGACCACCCGCCGGATCATGGACCTGCTGTTCGAGACCTGCTGGTCCGACGTGCAGGCGGGACGCCGCCGGGAGTTCGTCACGGGTAACAACGACGCGGACGGGGCGTACCTGCTGCAGTGGGTGAAACGCAGGCTGCCGGAGCGATACGGGTATCTCCGCGGCCGGCTCGCGCAGTGGGGCGGCAACGCCTCCGGCGTGAACATCGCCAATATCGACAACCTCGGCAATGTGCACCCGGATACCTTCTGGTGGAGCTACAATCTCGGCAACGTGAAGGAGCGGCCCTTCGCGGAAATCTGGACCGATACCAGCGATCCGCTGATGGCCGGCCTGAAGGCGTCTGTGCGGCCGCTCAAGGGCCGCTGCCGGGTGTGCCCGCAGCGGGATCTGTGCGGTGGAAACACCCGGGTGCGCGCCTTCCAGCTCACGGGAGACCCCTGGTGGGAGGACCCGGCCTGCTACCTCGCCGACGAAGAGCTGGGCATTCGCAGCGCCGACTACGCGCACGACCGGCCGGAGCCCCTGGCGCTGAACACCCGCACCATTCGCCGGGCCATGTAGGCAATCCTTTGGAGAAGCGCGACACATCACGGGCTTTGGGGGCGTCACTGGCTCCCCTTCTGCTCAGCCTCCTGTGGGCACCGGCCGCGGGCGCGGACAGGCCCGAGGCACACGCGGTGTTTCAGAATCACTGCGCCCGGTGTCACGGTGCCGACCGCCTCGGTGGCATGGGTCCGGCGCTGCTTCCGGAAAATCTGGGACGCCTGCGCCGGGACAGGGCGAAAAAGGTGATCGCCGACGGTCTGCCCGCTTCGCAGATGCCCGGCTTTGCCGCCGAGCTCGACGCCGCGCAGATCCAGGCGCTGGTCGAGCTCATCTTCAGTCCTCGCGAGGCGCCGCCGGTATGGGGTGAAGAGGAAATTCGCGCCAGCCACGTCATCCACCGGGCGGATCTGGTGGAAGGCGACGCGGGCAGCGTAAAGCCGGTCTACGGGGCCGATCCCCTCAATCTGTTCCTGGTGGTGGAGGCGGGCGACCACCATGTGACGGTGCTCGACGGCGACGGGTTCGAGCCCATCCACCGCTTCAAGACGCGCTACGCGCTGCACGGCGGCCCCAAGTTCTCCTCCGACGGGCGATTCGTCTACCTGGCCTCGCGGGACGGCTGGATCAGCAAGTTCGACGTGTACCGCCTGCAGATCGTGGCTGAGGTGCGCGCCGGCATCAACACCCGCAACGCGGCCGTTTCCGCCGACGACCGTTACGTGATGGTGGGCAACTACCTGCCGCATTCGCTGGTGCTGCTGGACGCCCGTGATCTGAGCCTCATCAGGGTGTTTCCGGTGACAGACGATTTCGGCCGCAGCTCCCGGGTCAGCGCGGTGTACACCGCGCCGCCGCGGGAGAGCTTCGTGGTGGCGCTCAAGGATCTCGAGCAGGTCTGGGAGATCAGCTACGCCGAGACCCCCGAGCCGGTCTACGGCGGCCTGGTGCACGACCACAGGATGGCCGAGGGACTCGCCGAGAGCGGCCGTTTCCCGGTGCGGCGCATTCAACTGGACGACTATCTCGATGATTTCTTCTTCGATCAGGCGTACCGGCATCTGATCGGCACCGCCCGCAACGGGAAAAACGGTCAGGTGGTGAGCCTGATCGTGGGCCGCAAAATCGCCGAGATCGATCTGCCGGGCATGCCACACCTCGGCTCGGGTATTACCTGGCCCTACCGCGATACCCGGGTGCTGGCCACGCCCAACCTGGAGGAAGGGGTAGTCAGCATCATCGACATGCAGGACTGGAAGACTCTCCGCCGGCTGGAGACCCTGGGGCCGGGCTTTTTCATGCGCGGTCACGAGCGCTCGCCCTATGCCTGGGTGGACGTGTTCTTTGGCCCGCACAAGGATGCGGTACACATCATCGACAAGCAGACGCTGCAAATCGTCAGGACACTGCGTCCCGTGCCCGGGAAGACCTCGGCGCACGTGGAGTTCACACGCGACGGCAGGTACGCCCTGCTGAGCATCATGGAGCCGGACGGCTTTGTGATCGTCTACGACGGCAACACCCTGGAGGAGGTCAAACGCATCCCGATGAACAAACCGGTCGGGAAATACAACGTGTACAACAAGACCCATTATTCGGCGGGTACCAGCCATTGAGGGCGAGAGCGGCGAAGCCGCGCCGTGCGGCGTCAGGATCGGCGGGGCGCCCCGCCGGGGGTCAGCAGATGATTGAGATTGACCACCGCCAGCAGCAACAGCGCGGCCGTCGCATTGTGCGCCGTTACCAACGGCAGGGGGAGCCCGGCGATGACGCCTGAAACTCCCAGGGCCGCCTGCAGCAGCACGAGCGCCAGTATGGCGATACCGGTTGTGCGCAGGCGTTTTGCTCCGCGCAGGGCGCTCACGGCCAGTACGCTCAGGTACGGAACCGTCACCAGGGCGCCGAGGCGGTGCGCCATGTGCAGCGTCTGCTGCACACCGCCGGTCACGACGCGGCCCCGCTCATCCACAGCGAGCCGGCCAGAGAGATCCAGGCCTCGTGCCAGATTGCCGGTGGAAGCCCAGTCGCCCTCGCAACCGGGCAGCGAGGTGCAGGCCGGCCCGGCGAAACTGGCGCTGGTCCAGGCCCCCAGGGCGATCTGCACGGCCACCAGCAGCAGACCCAGCAGTGCCCAGGGCCGCAGGCGGTTGTCGGTTGTGCCCGCCGCGTCGACGTGCTCCACGGAGCGCTGCCCCATCCACCACAGCAGCGCCAGCATCGCCATGCCCCCGCCAAGATTCCCGAGGGTGACTGCGGGCAGGGCGTATGACGGCGTGCTGTATCCGAGCACAGAGAGGAATACGGTCAGCCCGAACACGCACAGGGGGGCTGCCATGCCCACGCCCGCGGGGCGCCGTCCGCGAAGTGACATGATGGTGATGGCGAGCACGATCAGGCCGAGCAGGCTCGCTGCAAACCGGTGTATTGCGCCGGCCGTGCCGCGCGGCACCCCGCCCGCGGCATGGGCCTCAGGCAGCCGTCCGAAGCAGGCCGGCCAGTCCTCGCAGCCCAGCCCGATGCTTTGCAGGCGCAGGTAGGCGCTGAGCACGACGGCGGCGAAAGTCAGTATGAGCCCGAGGAAAACCAGGAGTACGAAGAGACTGTCTGAGGTGTCCCTGTCTGACACGGGTGTGCTCCTGTAGGAGAGAGGACCCCGGGGCCCGCAGCTCCCGTTTAATACACATGCTCCATGCAAAAGTCAAAAATGCCATGACCAGTGTAGCCAGCAGGATGCATGACGAGTACGTGCTGCCGGTGCCGCAGGACAGCCGTCGCCGGCTGGGCATCGGCTGGCTGTGGCTGGGAATCGCTGCGCTGCTGGCTTCAGGGGTCTTCTCCCTGTTGCTGGTGTTCTCCCGCACGCCCTATTTCCAGGACGTGTTTCCGTGGATTGATTTTTTCCACACCGCGCTGGTGGTGCACGTGGACCTGTCCGTTCTGGTCTGGTTCCTGGCCTTCGGCGGCATGCTGTGGAGTCTCAGTTCCACGCCGCGGTTCATGCCGCTGGGCTGGGCGGCCCTGGGGCTCGGCTGGCTCGGCACCGTGCTGATGGCTGTGGCGCCGTTCACCGGTCAGGGCAATCCGCTGATGAGCAACTACATTCCGGTGCTGCAGACACCGGTGTTTACCGCGGGGCTGCTCGGCTTTGCCGCCGGGATAGCCTTACTCATCGTGCGCGGCATGACCGCCAACTCTCTGGTCGGCCAGCGTATGCGCGGCGAGGGCGCGGTCCGCTTCGGCATGAATACGGCTGCCGTGTCGGCATTCATGGCCATGCTCGCATTTGTCTGGTCGTACCTGGCGATACCGGAAGTCCTGACGGGCAAGCCCTACTACGAGCTGTTGTTCTGGGGCGGCGGCCATATGCTGCAGTTCACTTACACCCTGCTCATGCTGGTGGCCTGGCTGTGGCTGGCTTCCGCCTCGGGTGTGCGCCTGCCGCTGACGCCGCGGGTCGTGTTGATCCTGTTCCTGTTCGGATTGCTGGCCGTGTTCATGGCGCCCCTGGTCTATTATTCCTATCCCGTCACCTCGAGCGAGCACATCAAGCTCTTTACCTGGCTGATGGCTTACGGTGGCAGCCTGGCAACCCTGCCGCTGGGCCTCGCAATCCTTTCCGGCCTGCTGCGCAGCGCGCCGCCCGCCAGGCCGCAGACGCCATTACGCGCCGCGCTGGTGATGTCCATGCTGCTGTTCGGCCTCGGGGGCGTCATCGGATTCCTGATCCAGGGCAGCAACGTTACCATTCCGGCCCACTATCATGGCTCCATCGTGGGCATCACCCTGGCCTTCATGGGCATGACCTATGATCTGCTTCCGCGCCTGGGCTACGCCCATGCGGGCGTCGGGGTGGCCCGGCTGCAGCCCTATGTGTATGGAGGCGGCCAGCTGCTCCATGTGCTCGGCCTGGTGTGGTCGGGAGGCTATGGCGTGCAACGCAAGGTGGCCGGCACTGAGCAGGCGCTCGATGGCCTGGAAAAGGTCGCCGCCATGGGGCTTATGGGCCTCGGCGGCCTGGTGGCCATCATCGGCGGGCTGATGTTTCTGGTGATTGTATTCACGGCCATGGCTGCAGGACGGTGCGCGCGTAAGTCGCTGCCACGCCGTCCGCAGAGCGCCTGACGGGAGGTGCCGGAGCGTGGATGGGCAACAGGTGTCTTTTCCCGACGGGGCCCTCATCGCGGTGGATGAGAACGACCGCGTGATCGGTCACAGCACCCAGCGCGCTCTGATCATGCACGACGGGCAAGCCAGCCGGCGCGGCCCGTTCCAGTGTGAGCGCGTCCCCGGCGGCGGCAAGAGTTTGAGGGACCGTGTCTGTGCAAAGTGTCTGTCGCGGCTGCTGCTCCTGTCTGCGCTCGCTGGCGTGCAGCCCGGTCAAGCGGGTCCCCCGGCAGCGGGCAGTGTCCTGGACGGCGCCACGCGCGTGCACACCGTCGCGCCCGAATCCGGCGCCGGCACCCCGGAGCCTGCAATCAGGGGTTCGGCTTCGAGCCTGCCGCTGCCGCCCGCGTCCGGCAAGGCGGGGCCCGTCCGGGCGCGCCGGAATCTGACCGTCTTCTTTGCCATAGGCATCGCGCTCAATCTGCTGCTGATCACCCTGTTCGCTGTCTGGGCCATCGGACAGTGGCGGAAGACCGGGAAACAGGGAAATGCGGATTAGGCCATCGATGCCCGAAAGATCACCGCTGCCCGCCGGGACGATCCTGCTGTTTCTTTTCTGGGGTGCCTTGCTTGCAGCGGTGCTGCTATGGATGCTGCCGGGCAAGCCGGTTGCACCGGAATTACAGGGCGTGCTGCGTCCCGAGCCGAAGAAGCTGAAGGCATTCGAGCTCGTCGATCAGCACAGGCAGCCCTTTACCCTCGAACGTCTGGAAGGGAAGTGGAGCTTCGTGTTTTTCGGATACACCTACTGCCCTGATATCTGCCCGACGACGCTGGCCATGCTTACCACGGTGGCCGGGAGGCTGCACGAGCAGGCGGCGGGAGACCGGAACGTGCAGATCGTTTTTGTATCGGTGGACCCGCAGCGGGACACGCCCGAAGTGCTCGCCGATTACATGGAGTACTTCAACGAGGCGTTCCTCGGTGTCACAGGCCGTCCCGCGCAGATCGACGATCTCACCAGACAGTTCGGTGCAGGCTATGTGAGAGAGTCCGAAACCGCGCCCGGCGAGTACCTGGTCAGCCATGCCAGCTCCATTTTTCTGGTCGATCCTCGGATGCAACTGCGCGCCACGTTTTCCCCGCCCCACAGCGCCGGTACGATCGTAGAGCAGTTCCGGCAGATCCGCGGCCTGTTCTGAGGTGGGCCACCAACCCGAGCATCGCAGGCGCTATGTTATTATCTGTAAAACTGACAAAGCCTCACGTCTCTCGGCGGAACGCCGTGAATACATCCCTGTGGCTTGGCGTCCGCATCCCTGCGGCCGACACCCGCCGACAGACATGAGGCTTTGTCAATGCAGGTTTCGGTGATATGCCGGACACCGGTACGGCCAGAACGCTCGCCGCCGCGGCCGTGCGGCGCCGGCTCAGGTTAGGCGTTGGAGGATAAGTCATGTTTGCTTTCAAGAGCTCCGCTGCCAAGGATGCTTCCCATTGCCTGCTGAAGGAGGTGGGTGTTGCAGAGCTCAACAAGCAGCACCTGCGCCTCGCAAGTTATGCGGTCGAATTCAGCATGATCGTGGAGGAGTTGTCGACCAGGGAGCCGACCAACCAGGACTGGCGCCGCATCGATGCCCTGCTGAGCCGGATCATGCGATTCGTGGCCACGCATTTTGCAGAGGAGGAAGCCCTGATGCGCGAGCACGGCTACCCTGATTATGCGAGCCACAAGAAGCTGCACGACAAATTCACCGCGCAGATGATCGAAATGCAGGCGCAGATCAATGGCCGGAATATCAGGTTCAAGAAGAAGATGAACAGCCTGCTCTGGGACTGGCTTTACAAGCACATCAACGAGGTCGACTACCGCTACCGGGATTTCTTCCTGAAAAAGGGGCTGGGCTGAGCAGCTTGCGGATCTTGCCGATGGCTACATCCGCCTTGCTGATCTTCTGACCCTTCTTTTTCGCCGGTGCGGCCTTGCTCGCTCCGACGAACTTGCGCCGGGCATAATGATCCCAGCAGCCGATGCGGGTAATCGGATTGTTCCGGCAGACCTGGTTGTAACCGGCATAGCCGTCAGTCTGCAGCACCCCCTCGAAGCCGTCGAGCAGCCGAGAAGGTACCTCCTCGCCGCGGGAGGCAGCGCAATGGAATATGACGACCGGCTGATCCGGTGGCCCGCCCCGAACTAACCACATCCATTTGTCCGAGGTCGCCACCTTGCCGTCTTCCTTGAGTACCTGGATCCGTGTCTCGTCGGCCTGCAGGTAGTCACCGGATAACTGGTGCTCGTGCAACAGGTTGATCAGCGGCTTGAATACGTCATCGAGTCGGATGATCCAGTTCGCCATCGTCGTGCGGCTGATCGAACCACCATAACGCTTCAGAATCTGTTCGAGGCGGTACAGCGGCAAGGCATCGGCATACTTGGCGACCAGGATATAGGCCAGCAGTTGCACGCTGGCGACGCACTTGCCCAGCGGGTGGGTCGGACGGGATGCTGCCTTGATCGATGGCTGGCCGTTGTCGTCCGCCTCGTCAAACACGGCCTTTTCCTGCCAGTACTCGATCACCCGTGCCTGGGCCGGAACGATGTCCAGCTCTTCCTTGACCTTGGTGAAGAACGTGCGGCTGGCACCGGCCTTGTCTTCCTCGCTCAGCGACAGATCAACCCGGATACGCGGCAGCTTGTCAGAGAAGCCTTAGCGCTTCTTGCATGGCGGTTTGATCGGAGCCGGTTCGCCGGCCTCCGCCAGCTGTTTTTCAACATCACTGAGGGCCTGTTCCAGTTCCGCTTCGTCGAAGAAGTCGCCCTGGAACGGCAGCTTCTCGCTGCTCGCACCAAAGCGCCTTTGCTTGGCCAGACGCAGTTGCTCTTCCTTGAGCGCGAGCAGCCTCTGAAGTTCTTCGATGAGGTGGTCTTTTTGCTCGATGACCTGGAGTAATTCCGGCACCGTCGGCGCAGCAAGAGGGGACGCTTGTGCTTGTTTTTTTGCCGCTGTGCGCATTGCGCGCAGTATACCAGTCTGCGCTCAGAATGACCCCTCGTAATACAGCTTTTTGTGCCCTTTCAGCAGACTGATGTCGTAGCCGTCGAGCAGCCAGTTGATCTGCTCGCCGGTCAAGGCCATCGTCTCGTCCTGCGGGCGCGGCCAGCGGAACTTTTCTTCGGCCAGACTCTTGTAAGACAGCACGAAGCCGTTGTCTTCCCAGAACAGCAGCTTGATCTTGTTGTGCCGGCGATTGGTGAACGTATACAGACCACCTCGGGCTGGTAGATGACCGGCACCAGCGCCGAGGACGACCGCCGTGTTGTGCCATTGGCGTGCTGTTCGAACTTGCGCCGCCAGTAGACGAACTGTTCGTAGATCAGATCCTGTTCCCGACAGAATGCCCGTCGCGCGCAGCACGCGCGCTTAGCTGGCTCGGGCCCGGTGTTTCCAATGGTACTCGTAGCAAATAGAACATAAGCCGCCCGTGGTGTTAAAGGGCATCCGCGAAACCCAGTCCGGCACCCAATCCCATAACTCAGGCTCGCCGATTCGCTGGACACGCCTGCATTGACAACATTGAGTGATGAGTCCCTCTGGCCCGGTATACCAGCGCTCGTACGGTGGTGAACGCGAGTGCACGAGGCTCCTGACGACCAGGAGCCCGCTCCGGTTGTGAAATGGGTAAACGATCTCATGATAGCCCCGGTACACGTTTGCGCTGGAACACTCATGGTCATGGTGACAGACTTCGCCTGCCTCCAACGCACGCCTGTAGGTCTTCCTCTCGAACTCCTCTATGTGTTTCGAAAGAGCGGGTTCACCGCCACTTTCTTCGCCGAATTTTAACCACACCGGATTCAGATAGATAAGGCGTAGGTCAGAGGACAAGGCGCACATGGGGTTGGGATCGGTTTCTAGAGTTTCCAGCGCGAAGCCTTCCAACAAGGACGAAAATTCCGCATGGAATCGCTTCACCTCCTTGGGGCGTCGTCCATTAGTGAAGTTCATTCACGAGGTCCGTTTTAGCGTTCGCAACTCGTGCGTCTTTCCAGTCCTCGAATACCATGAATACAACCAGAGGCAACAATAGGATGAGTGTTGCATAGTCCATGAGAGCAACCTCCGCTTCGTTAGGGGCCAGCGTAGCCAAAGCCGCCACCCTTTCTGGAATAACAGGAGTTTGTAGACCCGGACGTCAAAGGGTTTTGCCGATGGTTCGCCTCAACACAGACGGCCTTCTTCAAGGCATCGGCCCCGGACCGGTTAACAAGATCTGAGTCCTCTAAAGCGTGCCGGCAAAATCCGACTGTGGTCGAGTTCGGACTATAAAGTTCTTAGCCAAGTCTGACCGTAATCAGCTTTTGTTGCGGCGTGATTGGTGCGGTTTATAGCCACCTCGATCTGTGTCGCTATCTCCTTAATGCAGGCGCCATCATTCTTTGAAATGCAGCAGTCGACGCCTGTTTGAAGGGACTGCGGCCGGAGCTCCGGCAGATTGTCACTGGTGAGAATGCCAGTCACCAGATTGCCGTATACCCGCTTTATCTCTCTGGCCAGCTCCAGTCCGCTTTCTGCTTGCGAATCGATGTCTGTGAAGATGATATTCGGACGCAGGTATTCCACTTTACTCAGTGCTTCCAACTCCTCGCCCGCTTCCTCAACATTCATGAAGGGAAAGTGCAAACACAACATGTCTGCGAGCGCCTGTCGGAAATCCAGATTTGCGTCCACAAGCAGGGCACAGAACATTGACTTATCCTGAGCTGACTTCATATGCGACCGCTCGCTCCTGATCATGCAGCTACACTCTCACGCGCAAATCATAAGCACAAACGACCCGCGATGCCCTACCCGCAAACGCCAACCTGTTGATCGTAAGCGACAACAGATAACCAAGAATATGCCCAAGAGGAATCGCAATCGCAGCATACGATTGCATACGCTGTAACGGTTTCAGAGAAAGGAAAAATGGCGTTGGATCAGGATGATCAGCCAGTGTCGCGGAACTTTTGGGGCGTGAAACCCGTCCAGCGCTTAAATGAGCGGGAAAAAGAAGCCTGTGAGGAGAAACCAAGCAGATAGCTGATTTGCGTTATGTTAAAGCTGCCATCGGCTAGGTATGACTCCGCGAGTTCCTGACGCACCGCTTCGACAAGTTTGCGAAACGTGGTGCTCTCGGCGGCCAGCTTGCGCTGCAAGGTGCGGGCGCTCATGTGCAGTGCGCCGGCTACCCGCTCGCTGGTGCAATTACCCGATGGAAGACAATCGCTAAGGACCGTCTTGGTGCGCGAGACGATATCATCTTGCTGCAGCTTTGCGACGAATACGCTGAGCACCCGGTCGTTGGCAAGGGCCAGGTCCCGGTTGGATGCAGGTAGCGGCCGGTCAAGAACCTCTGCGGAGAAGGTCATGCTTGATACCGGCTCGCCGAATCGCACGGGGCAGCGAAAAAAACCATAGAATTTAGCGGTCGCAGAAGCGGGGTCGGGATGCAGCAAGGTAACCTCGAGGGGATCGAGATCCGCGCCGTACGCGCGCCGGCATATATCCAGAACGACGGCCCAGCGGCCGTCTTCGAGAGCCGGCGTCTCTCCGGTATCGCCGAATAGTGCGTTACAGTAAAGTATCGCCTGGTCGCCGCGCTCGACGAGCGAGAAGCTGACTACCTCGTTCACCATCGCGTGATAACGCACCAGACGATCCAGCGCACTGCGCAGTGTGGAGCTGGCCAGTATGCCGCATCCAAGCGCATGAAAATCTGTCGGCTGCCATACTTCTGCGGCAACAAGGCCGGCGCCGGGGTCGTCGAGCATCTCCGACGCACGTGCACAGGCAAGACGCACCAGATTCACCGGGTAACGGGCCCGTGGATTACTCAGCTCTGCGGGATCAAGGCCAGCCTCCTCGAGCAGCGGTGCCGGGTCGATGCCCCGGCGCTCCAGTATCCTCCACAGAAGACGAACAGAGGTTGCAATCACAGTACCCGGCATTTACCGGTCCCGGTCTGCCATCGGGCGACAGCGCATCTGCGCACCAACGGCACGCGTAGGAATACATCTTGTTGCTTGATCATGTAGCAATTGTTGAACCCCGGTGAAAGCCTGTCAAGCTATCGGCCAGAACCAGACGCCTGCCGGTTGTATAGCATGGTTGCGGCACGGCGTGTCTCAATGTGGATATCGAACACGCGTATGCAGTCACTTGATTCAAACCATTGCAGCTCTGGCTAGTCCTGCGTCGTCCGTGGGGCGGACACAGGCCGGAATGGCCGTTTCGCAGTCCATTCCGGTCATCCAGGCTCTATTTGTGAATGTCCGCTCTGGTTCCAGATCGTTTGAAAACTGGAAATTCTGTGCGGCGCCGCCCGAAGAGACGTGCACAGGCATCTGGATGCGGTCTCGCGGCATTTTCTGAGCATTCGCCCAATCGGACCAGTGATTCTTAGTGGCACCGATGTCACCAGAAAAACGGCTGTAAACCTCTTGGCAGGCATTCTCAAAGCGGCAAACACCAGCACGATGCCTGAATGACCCGAATTAACGGCTTGGCACTCAGGATGTTCATCGCGCGTTTCAGATTGTAAGCCAGCACGTGCAAGCTCATCTCCGTGCTGGCCTGTTTCAGCGTTTTCATCTGAAAGCGGGTGTGCCCCATCCAGGCGTTCAGCGTGCCGAGGGGATGCTCCGCCGTCTGCCGACGCCCCCGCATGCGCTCTGGCTCTCTATCCAACCGTGCTTCTAACGCCTCAAGCACCGTCTCGTGCTCCCAGCGGGTCAAAAGTCGTTCCTTGGTGGTCGTGCATCGTGACTTTATCGAACATGCCTGACAGTTTTCAGCTATCTGTTCATCTTCAGCGAGAGTCTCAATTCGCTCTTTCGCACCGCCCGCCTGGATCGGTGGCTGTCTGCTTCCCTGACCGTGACCAGAGTTGCCAGCAGTCAATGGCCGGATGAGCACAACACCGCCAAACCCAAGGTTCCTTGAAGGGTCCATCTACAGGGAAAGGAAACCTCGGTTTCAACGAGTCTGCGCCGGAAAGCCGAGCGCCGCCGGCCGACCCGTTTGGCTGAGCCCATAAAACCCTTCACCTCATTCCAATGGCAGTTACCCAAGGGGCAGCCAGACTGCCTGTTGGCCTGATGCCTGGGGTAGCCGTACAAGTGGTACGGGCCAGGGCAAGTGTTGGGATAGTGAGTGCGGAATAACGCAGGGTTTTGGAGTGTTCGAAGGGCGCAGCTCCCTTCGTTACCGGTACATGATCCATTGACGAGTGATCAAAAGGGCTCTTATTTTTCCTATACTCCTTCCTCGACGGGGTGTATGTCGCGCGTCCGGACGGCTCGCTCCGCTTGCGCTGGGTGAGGGCACCGACGAGTGCTGAGGCGACCCACGTGACCCACACTCTCGCGCACCGCATCGGGCGTTTCCTAGAGCGGCAGGGATTGCTGGAACGTCTGAGCCCCTGCCGGGGGCAGCGGGCCGACCGTCGCACCTGCGCTATCCGGTCTGCCTGTCAGCGCCCGTCCAGACGGTGGCTCACGTCGCCGGAGGATAGCCACACGCCAAGCGGCGCCGCCATTCCTGCGCGCCTTCACTCCCGTGGCCTGGGCGCGCAGCCGCGGGACTGAGGCTCTCACGACAGGAGCAGCGGATTCTTTGTCACCGCTACCGCGAATATGTAGAAGAAACACAGCTGGGCCGCGATCCAGGTGGTAATGCGGATCCGTTTCGTTCTGCCGTAGGTGAGCGCCAGCATGCCGAGACCGATGTAGACCAGCAGACCGACGATCTTGGCTGTCAGCCAGCCGTGTACCAGGGGGTATTGCTGGATCTGGATGGTCAGCACGATGCCACTGATCAGCAGGATGGTGTCAATGACATGTGGCACTCGCCGGACCCAGGGACGCTGCAGCGTAGCGGCGTCGGTGATCATCCACAGGCCGCGCACGAAAAACAGGGCGAAGGTGATGACTACGGAGGCAACGTGAATGTCTTTTGCTATCATTTTGCGGTGCTCGGTGCTCGGTGCTCGGTGCTCGGTGCTCGGTGCTCGGTGCTCGGTGCTCGGTCCGGCGTTATGGGCTTCGGGCAGCGTGAAGCCCGTAGCGCAGGCGGACCGGCGGGGCGCGCGCAAAAGGCCCGTGCGCGTCCGTCACGCGACACAGGGCGGGATTCTATGCCCATCCGCCGATCGATGTCACGAGCTGCGCGATCGGCGTCGGATGCTGACAATATCGGATGCTGACAATAATGGAGATGATCTACTTTACGCTGGCGGCTGTGGTGCTCTACCTGCTGTCTGACTGGATTCTCAATCAGATTGAAATCAGGCGTGGTGAGCGTTTCGAAAACCGTTCGCTGGTATTTTTCGTCATTATCCTGGTGCTCGCCGTGGCTGCTTTCAACCTGATTCAGAAACTGTCGCCGAGCCAGGACCCCACGGCGTCGGAACAGAACATACAGACAGACGAAGGGGATTCCCGCCCCTGAAATGGCGCAAGCCGGCACTGCCGGCCTCACTCGAATAAGAACTTCCCGGTGTCCGAGTCGAAGTCGACGACCAGGCGCTGTGCCGGCGCCAGACTGACCGTTTGTGTCCGGTTGTGGGTGGGCCCCGGCACGCGGACGTCGTCGTTCATGCGCACCGCCAGCTCGTGGGTCCCGGCCGGAACTTTGGCGCTGCGGTAGATGTCGACCCCCAGGTCGCTGTACAGGCCCGGCGCATTGACCACTTCCCTGAGCAGCAGCTCACCGTCCAGCAGCAGCTCCAACGTCACCGGGGAGCGCTCGCGGGGACAGTCCACCGGGGCGCGCATGTTGGGCGGCAGTCTGGCGAGCTCTTCCTGAGACAGCTCACGGCAGGCCTCACGCCGCTGCCCGGCGTGGGCGAAGGCCACCGTCACCACCGCCTGCTCCGCGGTCAGGTGCCGGTAGGGCGGCGCGGCCGAGAAATACCACACCAGCAGCATGAAGAGGGCGTAGTTCAGCGCCTGCAGCGGGTAGCGCAGCAGCTCAGGCATCGCCCGCCTCCCCGCCCGGTGCCGCACCGGCAGCATCCCGCTGCCGGTTGAGGGCGGCGATGCGATCACGGAACCGGGCGAGCTCGCGGTGCAGCCGGGCTGCGTCGGTTGCCGCACCCCTGACCACGGTGATGCGATCGCGTTGCGCGCGTCGGCGCAGCACCGGTTTGCGGCTGCCGGCGAAACGCTGATCCATCCAGATATTTCCCAGACGGTAGTAGCAGTCACCGCTGCGACAACCGGTGATGAAGACGCCGTCCGCCCCGTGTTTCAGCGCATATTCCACCAGCGTCGGCGGCATCATTCCGGCACAGAACAGGCTCAGCACGGCGGTTCCGGCTGCCTGGAGCTGGGCCACATCGACCGCGTTGTCACAGCCGAACACCATAATCCGGGTGTCATCCGTGAGTCGCGCCAGGGCCGCTTCAGTGCGCGCGCGTACCTCGTGAATCGGGAGCTGAGGCATGTCGATGGCGGTTTCAAGCCTACGTTGGGCGTGCCGGAAGGGATTGGACGCGTGGCAGGATCCGACACAGATGCCACAGGCCGCGCACAGGCTGGGGTTGACCACGGGCTCGGTCGCCCACCGTGCCCCGTCGCTGCGGGCCGTCATCGAGATGGCGTCGAACGGGCAGTCCTCGGCGCACTGGCCGCAGCCGTTGCACTGGTCGAGGTGCACCTGCGCACGGGCGCCGGTTTTTTTCGGCGGCAGCCACGGCATGATCATCAGGAGCATGGTGATGCCGGTTGTCAGAAGCCACACCTGCTCCGCCGGCCAGCGGTCGAGCAGCGGATACACGTTGAGGTAGAACCAGTCGAGGTGCAGCACCGCCGGGACCTTGCTGAGGTTGGCCGGTCCGTGGCTGGTGGCGGGCATCAGCAGTGACAACGTAAGCAGCGCCAGGAAACTCCCGATGGCCAGGCCGCGCGGTGCACTGATCTCGACATGAGACAGCCGCTTGACGTGGATCCACAGTGCGAAGATCAGCAGAATGGGCTGTCCCAGAAGGTGCAGGAAGCCCATCAGGGTGAAGAGCCGGTCAGTGAGCTGCCCGGCGAGAAAGTCGCGCGCCATTGAGCCGGAGACGATCGGCAGCGCATCCATGAGCCGGGCGGAGAACACGGCCACATACAGGCCCAGCTCGTCCCACACCAGCCAGTAGCCGGTAATTCCCAGCGTGATGACGAACCACAGCGTCGGGACCCCGGTGACCCAGGAGAACCAGCGAACACCGTGGTAGCGGTCGAGGGCGAACTCGCGGAACATATGCAGCAGGATCGTGACCACCGCCGCATCGGACGCATAGCGGTGCAGGCTCCGCATAATGCCGCCCGCATACCACTGCTCGTGGGTCATGTACTCTACCGACGCATAGGCGCCGCTGATGCTCGTGTCGAAAAAGATGAACAGGTAGATGCCGCTCACCAGCACCACCCAGAAAAAGAAGAAGGTCAGCGTTCCCAGGTGGTAGAGGGGATTCCAGGCCGGTCCGAAAGACAGGTTGAACCAGCTCTCGAGGAGAAGGTAAGTCCGCTTGATGAGGTTGACGGATTTGCTCACGCTATGGCTCTCGCGGATCGCCGGGGCAGGGTTGAAACCGGCACTCGGAACGATAGGCGCTGAAATGCAGCCGGTCCTTGATGCAGCTCAAGTGCCTGCGGAACGCCGACTGTGCCTGATTTCCCGCACCAGGTAAACGATGCCGGAAACGATAATGAAAGCGCCGATGCCGATGCCGATGAACAGGGAATAGTCGAAGTGGTAGGCGTCCCGCGACGGGTCGTAGATGGTGCAGAAGAAGCGTACCTTGTCGATCAGCTCGGAGAGCAGGGGCTGGTCGGGGCCGGGCCTGCCCAGCAGCAGCTCCTTCAGCGGCTCCACCATC
>JASFKW010000080.1:0-17296 GCA_050118435.1 Gammaproteobacteria bacterium
CTCGGCGGGCATTTCGCGGAATCTCTCAGGCGGCAGCGATAGCAGCAGAACCAGAGCATTGATCGCCACAACCGCCGTGATCAGCCACGGCCAGCGGCTCGCGGCCCTGGTGCGTGCCTGCTCATGTTCCGTTTCGATGCCCGGAACGCGCCCCAGCTCTCTCTGCTGCTCTGCCTTCTTCAAGGCTTCGAGAATATAGGACATCGAAAGATATCGCCCTTAGCCGCTCGAAGCCGTTGGCTCCAGGCGCGGGACACCCCGTTCACGGGAAAGACTGTTGACATGAATAATGGTTCTGGGGCCGGCCACACCGTCGACGCGGAGTCCCTGCTCACGCTGAAACGACTCCAGCAACTCTCGCAGCTCGGCGTCAAAACGGAGCGGGTCCGGTCCGCTCGCAGCATATCCGGTAACGGCCTCCAGCTGCTCGCGCAGCCACCGCACATCCGCGCTGCGGTTGCCGGAACGCAGGACCACGCTGCCCGCCGGCGGCAACTTCCACAGCAGCCGGTACTCACCGAACCAGTGTCTTTCCAGCGTCTGCAAGTCGACCTCCAGCGTACGCCCGTCGACCTGCAGCTTCACCTGCCGTCCACTGATTTCCTGCAGTAGGACAGGCACCCGCCGTCCCTCCGGCGCCACCAGCAACAGCACCGCAGGCCGGTCATAGTGGACCAGCATCGCCCAGCTTCCGCCGCCCTGCAAACATCGCAATCCGGCATCCGCTGCCTGCGCACAGGCCTTTTCATCATCCGCCGCAGCGCTGTCTACACCCCACAAGCGGTACAGACCCGACCAGGCCCTGGCGGCGGCGCTGGAGCCCGCCTGGGCCAGGACCGCTGCGAGCGCGGGAGCGGAGTCCTCCTGGGGCGTTGCTTCGGCAACTGCCGCCGGTGCGGGCGCGGAGACTTCCTCGGCAGGCTCAACACCGGCCTCATCAACCACCGCGGGCGTTTCGGGCTCCGGCTGTTGCTGCACTTCGGGCTGCGACCGGTCGGCGGCCGCATCGGGGCTCACGGCCACGGTAACAGCATTCATCCGTGGCGAGAGCTGCAGTGCGGGCAGGTGCCGACCTACCAGTGGCACGAGCGCGTACGTCATTACCGCAACAGCAGCCGCGAGGGATCCCCGGACCAGCCACCGCCACAGACGTCGTCCCGATTTATCGACTCCCTCTAACGGCAGCACCTCTCTGGCGGCCTTTTGTGCGATCGATGCATCGACTCTGCGCTTGCCTTCCACGAAGCCACCGAGCAGAGCGCGATCGCAGATGACGTTGATCAGTCGTGGCACACCTTGCGAAAATCTCTGCACCACGTCGATCGCAGCTTCGCTGAACACGGCCTCTGCAGCACCACATACCTGCAGTCGATGACGGATATAGGCCGCCGTTTCGGCGCGATGAATGGGCTGCAGGTGATAGCGCGCCGTGATACGCTGAGCCAGCTGCCGCAAATCCTCGCGGTCCAGAAGGTCCCGCAGCTCCGGCTGGCCGATCAGAATAATCTGCAACAACTTTTCCCGCGTGGTTTCGAGATTCGTCAGCAGACGCACCTCTTCGAGCGCATCCGCGCTCAGATTCTGCGCCTCGTCGATGATAAGGACCGTGCGCCGTCCCTGTGCGTGCGCTTGCAGCAGATGCGCATTCAACAGGTCGGTAAGGGCCTTGATGCTCTTGGTACCAGCGGCATAGGGAATTCGCAGCTCATCGCAGACGCTGGCGAGCAGCTCGAGCGCAGTGACGCTCGGATTGAGAATCAGCGCGACGTCCACGTGCTCCGGAAGCTGTTCGAGCAGGCACCGACAAACCGTCGTCTTGCCGGTACCCACCTCACCCGTCAACTGAACGAATCCGCCCCCCTCGCCCACACCGTAAAGTAGATGCGCCAGCGCCTCACGGTGCTGCTGACTCATGTACAGGAAACGCGGGTCCGGCGCGATCGAGAAGGGCCGTTCTGTGAGTCCGAAGTGTTTTTCGTACATGTGATGGTTTGCCGCCCAACCGGCTCAGCCCGTATTATGCCCGTTCTGCGGGCCGACGTCCCCGGGGCCAGGGTACAAAAAACCGGAAAATGGCCGCGACGACACTTAGAAAGCGCGCCAACGGGCGATTTGAGTGCGCGGGTCGCGGTCTCAGAGCACCCCAACCTGCAATGTGCAACGACGTTGGGCCTGGGGATGCCAGCCGCGGTGGAATGGAAAACCGCACTCGACGCAGTAGCCGGAACCACTTGCATCCCGAGCTTCTACGCATGATCCGAAGCCGGCCCGTAGCCACGGCTGATGCATGTTAGCCACGCCCGGTCTTCGAGCCCCAGCCATCCGGGGTGCGCCTTGTCAGGAATCCTTGCCCGCCCCTCGCCGCGATGGCCTGATGCGGGAGCAGCGGCTCTCAACTGACGGAACATTTTACGATTTTGACGCAGAGCGGCGCAGAAAGACTGCCCGTCGGATCCGGGCAGGCTATAATAATCAGAGAAAGCTGCACGAGAAGAAACTACTGACGGGATATTTTACATGTCGATCGCGATTCGCCATGTCGCTCTAGCCTAGCCAGCAAAGCCCGTGAGGATTCAAGCCGCTGGAACGCATGGCCTTCGCCTGCCAGCCGATAAATACACGAGAAGAAATCTGACGCTGCATGAATCCTAAGGTCGAAAAAAAGATTAACGGTCTGTCGGTCAGCGCCACACCGGTATTCAAGGGAGGCCTTCTGCCGGCTTACTGGGAAGGCATCATCAACGAACGTGTTCTCGAGCAGACGTTCAAGTCTGCCGCCGAAGTGTTCCGATTTGCGAAGCGCATCAAGCGCCTCTAGATTGTGCTGCTCCCAGTACGGCCTGCCTCAAGTCATTGAGGTGACCGTGAAAAAAATGTCCGGCGCCTTCGATGAGGACCAGGCGGGGGCTGACCTGGAGACCCTGAAGCCAGGCCCGCAGCCGAACGGTCGGAACCACATCGTCTTCGGTCCCCTGGATCACCAGCCAGCGAACGCCTGGCGCAGGAGTCGCGTCTGACGCCAGGTACCTGATGGCCGGCGCAACGGTCACCAGCCAATCCGGGCTCAGCCGTCTTGCCCCCTTCAGCACGACAGCGCCGCCAAAAGAGAAACCGGCCAGCCAGAGAGGGCGTTCCGGCCACCGTCCCCGTGCCCAGTGGACCACCGCAGCCAGATCTTCGAGCTCGCCCTCTCCGTGATCGAACCCCCCCTGACTGTCACCCACGCCGCGAAAATTGAAGCGGATGCTCACGGCGCCGAGCTCGAGAAAGGAGCGCGCCAGCCGGTAGACAACCTTGTTGTCCAGGCTGCCGCCGTACACGGAATGGGGATGACAGATAACCGCAGTGGCGCTGATCTCACCGGTGCGGCGCTCCTCAATCACCTCGAGGGCGCCCGCCGGCCCCGGAAGAGAGTGTGCCGCGCGCTGAATCGGCATCAAGAACAGGCGAACGGCTCCACATCGGGGGACTCAGGAGGAGTACTCGTTGGGATCGGTACGTGAGCGGCGGCGTCGCCGCTCCACACCCGGCGAATGCAGAGTCAGATCCAGCCGGTACCAGCCTTCCAGGTCGACGCTGTGGCGCCGGCCGTTGATATTCTCCAGCACCACACGCGTCTGTCGCCGCCCTTCGTGCAGGACCACCCGAACCTGCTGCAGCTGCCCGACGACGTTGGTATACCAGTATCCCGGGATAGGCTGATGCACCAGCATTTTTCTTCTTTTTGTCTGCTCATCGAGAAAATTCATCGCAATCCCCCACTGTGACGGGCTTGGTTGCAAGCCCTATCCGCATTTTGACTCGCCGCAATTGAGGCAGGTCAGGCATCCGTCCATCTGTATCGCCGCCTTGGTGTGGCATTTCATGCACAGCTGCGCCCCCTCGGGGAAGTCGCTCGAAGATTGTGCGGCGTTGCCCTGCACGGCATTCTCGTACTGCGCGCGCTTTTCGGCTACCAGCTTCTTCTGGTGCTCGTCGAGCTCTTCGCTCTGGAGCAAGCCGATCATACGCAGGTGACACTCAATCGCGTCTCCGATCTCCGCCACCAGCGATGGCATATACTTGCCGCCTCTCTTGAAATAGCCACCACGTGGATCGAACACCGAACGCAGCTCTTCCACCAGAAAAGTCACGTCCCCCCCCTTGCGGAACACGGCCGAGATAATCCGCGTCAGGGCCACAATCCACTGGAAGTGGTCCATGTTCTTCGAATTGATAAAGATTTCGAAGGGCCGACGCGACTCGTGCTGGGTTCCCTGATTGAGAATTATATCATTGATGGTCACATACAGTGCGTGCTCCGAAAGCGGGGTCTTTATCTTGTAGGTGGATCCCACCAGCATCTCCGGCCGCTCGAGCTTCTCGTGCAGGTGCACAACCTTGGCATCCTCCGACTCGGATGCATCGGCCGACGCCTCGAGCTGGGGCGCCTCGTCTTTCAGTACCTTGTAACCCACAATCTTCTGTTCAATTTTCCGAACCATGTCTCGTTCCTCCGGCCTGCTGCCAGGCCTCGTCAGAATTTTCCGTAGTAGCCTTCTTTCAGTGCGTCATACAGGTTGGCAGCAGTATGAATCTCTCCGTCGTACTCGATCTCTTCATTGCCCTTGACCCGCACCACACTGCCGTCGTCCAGCTTGAACTGGTAGGTGGTCTGTTCCAGGTCCCGCTCCTTGACCAGCACGCCCTGGAAGGCTTCCGGATTGAATCGGAAGGTGGTACAGCCTTTCAGACCCTGCTCATAGGCGTACTGATAGATCCCTTTGAAGCTGTCGAAGGGATAATCCGTGGGCACGTTCGCCGTCTTGGAAATGGAGGAATCGACCCACCGCTGGGCCGCGGCCTGAATGTCCACGTGCTGCTTCGGGCTCACGTCGTCGGCCGAGATAAAGTAGTCCGGCAGCTTCTTGTCACTGTCCTCGCTGTGCGGCATGGCCTCGGGGTTGACGATGGTCCTGTAGGCCAGCAGCTCGAAGGAATAGACATCGACCTTTTCCTTGGTCTTGCGGCCTTCGCGGATTACGTTGCGGAAATAGTGATGGGCAAAGCTCGGCTCGATCCCGTTGCTGGCGTTATTGGCCAGCGAAAGAGAAATGGTGCCCGTTGGTGCGATCGAGGAATGATGGGTGAAGCGGGCGCCCGTTTCGGCAAGCTGCTCGACCAGCTCCGGATCAGCTCCGGCAACCTGTTGCATGTAGCGGCTGTATTTCGCGTGCAGCACGCTGCCTTTGACCCTGTCACCGAGCCGATAGCCGTCGCGCTTCATTTCCGGCCGTTTGCGCAGCATCTCGGCGGTCACCTCGAAATCCTGCTGAAGAAGCGGTGCCGGCCCCTTTTCTCTGGCGAGCTCCAGCGCAACGCGCCAGCCCGCGAGCGCGAGCTCCCGACTGACACTCTCGGTGAACTCGATCGATGCGCCGGAGCCGTATTTCATTCCCAGCATGGTCAGGGTGGAGCCCAGCCCGAGGAATCCCATGCCATGACGGCGCTTGCTCATGATTTCGTGTCGCTGCTGCTCGAGGGGCAGACCGTTGATCTCGACCACGTTGTCCAGCATCCGCGTGAATACGGCGACCACCCTGCGAAATTCGTCCCAGTCAAATGCCGCCTTGTCTGAAAATGCGTGGCGCACGAAGCAGGTCAGGTTGACCGACCCGAGCAGGCAGGAGCCGTACGGCGGCAGCGGCTGCTCGCCACACGGGTTGGTCGCGCGGATCGTCTCGGCAAACCAGTTATTGTTCATCTCATTGACTTTGTCGATGAGAATGAAACCCGGCTCGGCAAAATCGTAGGTGGAGGTCATGATCATGTCCCACAGTCGCCGTGCGCGAATGGTGCGATAGACCTTGCAGGCCACCAGCCCACTCTCGTTGGTCACATAGCCTTTCCTGCTGGGCCAGTCCCGCCAGATGACCTGATCGGGATCATGCAGGTCCACCCCTTCGTCATCCAGTTCCTGTTCCTGCAGGGGGAAGGCGAGTTTCCACTCGGCATCCCGGTTCACCGCATCCATGAACTCCTGGGTGATCAAAAGCGAGAGGTTGAACTGCCGCAGACGCCCGTCTTCACGCTTGGCACGGATGAAATTCATCACATCCGGATGACCGACGTCGAAAGTGGCCATTTGTGCTCCGCGCCGACCGCCCGCCGAGGACACGGTGAAACACATCTTGTCGTAGATGTCCATGAACGACAGCGGTCCCGAGGTGTAGGCGCCCGCACCGGACACGTACGCGCCGCGGGGACGCAGGGTGGAAAACTCATAGCCGATGCCACAGCCGGCCTTGAGTGTCAGCCCGGCTTCGTGGACCCGCTCGAGGATATTGTCCATGGAATCCTCAATGGTGCCCGACACCGTGCAGTTGATGGTAGAGGTCGCCGGCTTGTGGTCGTGCGCCCCGGCATTGGAGGTTATGCGCCCCGCCGGAATGGCACCGTGGCGCAAGGCCCAGAGAAACTGCTCGTACCAGTGCGCCTGCTTCTCTGGCGTCGATTCGACTTCGGCCAGCGCCCGCGCCACACGCTGATAAGTGTCGTCGATGGACTGATCGACGGCGACTCCGTCCTTGCGCTTCAACCGGTATTTCTTGTCCCAGATATCCTGAGATGCATCCTGCATGGGAATGGCTGCAACACCGGTGGACACGGATTTCAACTGGACTGAATTCATGCGGCTCCTGACTCCTTGTAGCTGATTTTTATTGTGAGCTGCGTCAACGCCACTCCCTGGGATTCCGAGATGTGGGGCCGAACTGCAACGCAACCACAAGATATTGTGTAAACGGTGGACAAGCCTAGGCCGATTGGCCTGACCTGTCAAGCGTCGGCGCGCAAAAAACCGAGACCATTTTTTATTTTTAATAACAATTAGTTAATCAAATTTGCCGGGCTTCCGTCAACCGGTCACTGGGCATTTTTTTACTCTGCGCCCTGAAACAGCAAAACACTATATATTGTGTTTCTAATACTTCCGGCACCACAATATGCCCGCGAGTACGGCAGTGAGCCGGATGCCCCTGGCACCGCCGGCCCGACCACGCGCCAACCCCTGCGCCGGGTCGATCAGGTCGTCAGGCGCCGGTAAATGTCGGAGACCTTCAGCGGCAGCTTGCGCACCTCGTCGATGACCGCATAGTTGACCGCCCCGTACATGTGCGGGAGATAGTCGCGCGCCTCCGTATCGATCGTGATGCAGAAGGGATGTATGCCGCTGCGCTTGGCCTCGATCAATGCCATACGCGTGTCCTCGATTCCGTAGGCGCCGCGATAGGTGTCATAGTCGTCCGGCTTGCCGTCGGACAGCGTGATGAGCAGCTTGTTGCGCGCCTCCACCTCGTTGAGCAGTCGCGTCAGGTGCCGGATGGTGACGCCCATGCGGGTATAGTCCTTCGGTCTGATGCCGCTGATGCGCGCCTTGACCGCCTCGTCATAGGCATCGTCGAAGGACTTGACCCGGTAGAGCTCGCAGCGTTTCCGCGTCATGCCCGAGAAGCCGTATATCGCGTAGCGGTCACCCAGCGTCTCGAGCGCTTCACACAACAGGGCCAGCGCCTCGCGCTCGGCGTCATTGATCCAGCCCTTGGTGGACCCGCTCATATCCACCATGAACATCACGGCGATGTTGCGTTCCAGCTTGTTCATCCGGGTGAACAGGCGCTGGGTCATTTCCTCACCGTGGCGGCTGTCGGCCAGTGCCTCGACGAGCGCATCGATATCGACGTCATCCCCATAGGGCTGCTTTTTCAGCAGCTTGTCCTCGCCGCGCAGGGCCTCGAAGGTGCGACGCAGCTCCATCGCCAGCCCGCGGTACTTGAGCAAGGTCCGGTCGACGAAATGATCATGGCTGGGATGCACCTCCAGCTCCCTCAACACCGCCCAGTTCTTGCGGTAGTTCTGGCGCTCGTAGTCCCACTCGTTGTAAAGGAAGGCGCCCTCCTCGTGATAGGTACCCTTCCAGACGTCCTCGGCGCTGCGTTCTCCGGTATCGCCGGCAAAGTACGCGCCATCGCCCGCCGCATACAGGTATTCCTCCGGAATTTTACCGAGATCCTGCAGGATAGACGCCATCGTACCCTTGACGTTGTCCGGCACGGGAAGCGGGCGGCCGTCCAGCTCCACCTCGAAGGCATAACCCTCCGGCGTTTCCTCTGACTCGACCTGACGGAGCTTGAAGGGTGTAAGCGCTTCGGCGCGCTCGGCGCTATCGGCTTCCGATTCGGCATCAGGGTCTTGATGCGCTGTCTCTGCCTGTCCAAGCTCCCGCTGCAATTTCAGGAGACCCAGGCGGAAGGCCTGCTTGTCCGACCGGATGCGCGCGCTGCGCACGCGCTCGACCTCCGCCGGCCGCAACACACCCTGGTAGGGCTTCGGCGCCGGCAAGGGCGCGTCCATGACCCGAGGCACCAGATCGAGACTGTCCCGGGCCGTGCAACCCGGCCTGGCCAGCTCTTGCGCCGCTCGCGCCCAATCCTGCGGCACGCCCGCTTCCGGCGACGCCTGCAATGCCCGCAGCTGCCGGTACACGCCGGGTAGGGCACGCCTGACCCGGGCCTCCAGACGCAGCGTTTCCAGCGCGTGGAAGCACGCCAGCGCCCGCTCGTAATCCGCAAAGCGCCCGAGCGCGCGCCCCAGATCCAGGCGCCAAGTGCCATACCAGTTCTGGGCCCATTGATGGACCACCATGGCCTTGTAGAGCTGGAAGTTACGCTCGCGCTCCTCGAAACGGCCGACTGTCGGCGGCAGGAACAGGGTCTCGGTATCGGTGTAGGTTTCCTCCCCGGCCTCCACCTTGAGGCGCCGACCGTGCAAACCGTGAACGAACGCCTCCAGCACATTGACCACATCGTCGAGCACCAGACCCGTGCTGCGCGCCTTGTGCTCGCGGGCGAAGTGATCGACGTCCTTGAACGCTGCCACGGCCGGGTGCAGCCCCCGCGTGTCGTAGACGTCCATGCAGTGAAGCAGCCAGGCTTCAACACCCGCTTCGTCCATGAGCCGCAGCGCGCCGCACACATGACTCACGAAGTTGAAGGCCATGCCGGAGCTGGTCCTCGCCACAATACTGCACCAGCGCAGCACGAAGTCCTGCGTTTCGCGCGGGAAGTCGGCGAGCGCGCGCGCGGGCTCCTCGGCCGCCCCGAGCGAGACCATGTGCGCGTCCAGGCGTTCCTCGAGCTGAGAAGCGGTTAGCGGCTGCCCGCCGCTTTGCAAATATTCGGTCTCGTCATACCAGCGTGCCGCCACGCCGGCGGCCAACACGCGCCCGTCGGCCGTTTTCACGCCCAACCGCAGCGGCTCGATGGTGCAGCCCGGCAGCACCTCGCGCAGCAGCTGTCCGAGGCTCTCCGCCTTCCAGGCGATTGCGCCGCTGTCGGTGGACAACCAGATGCCCAGGCAGTGATCGGTAATCAGCTTGGGCAGATAGCGAACCAGTCTGGGAAGATCGACCTCGCGGTCCCACAGCTGTCCGCGGGGGCCATGGCCCAGTGCGGGGGCAGGCAGGATCACCATGTCGAAGCGCTGCTGTCGGCGCAGCAGCTCCTCGACGTAGTCCATTACGTTTTCGCGCACGTACTCAACATGGCGCTCGCCAGCGTTGACGCGTGCCAGCTCCATGACTTGCGGGTCGGCGTCCACATGGACCACCGCCGCCCCGGCGGCCAGCGCCTGTGCCGTCACATAGCCGTTGCCACCGAACAGATTGAGCACCCTCAGATCCTCGAGATCGTAGCAGCCCTCGAGGCGCTCACGAACCCAGCGTGCACAGACAATGTCTCGGCCGTGCAACCCCACCCGACCCCGTGTGCCGAGCCGGCAGCGTATCGCCTCTCCGTCGAGATCGACCGACCATTCCTGCGGCAGCCCGCCCGCAGTGGGCTCCCAATGGCCGCGATGGCCGACTTCGCTCACATACACCCAGTCGGGCCGCCAGTGCGGATCGCGTGGCTCGCCCGCCGCGAGCCGGTCCGGGCGGTCGACCAGGTGGGCACCCCAGCGCTCCAGCTTGCGCCCGCGCCCGAAATCAATCAGCTCATACCCGCCCAGCGGGGTCTCCACCAGCGCGTCACGGGTGTCGGCTTCAGAGACTGTGGGCAGTTGCACCATAGAAGCGAGCTTTCCTGAGATTCGACCGCGAAGGCGCGCAAAGGCGCGCGAAGATCCTGTTTCAAACAGCGTGTCCTGCAAGCATAGGTGTCCCGCTGCGTGCTTCGCACGCGCGCCTTTGTTCTTCAACCTAACATCGAAAGCCTTGCGTCTGTCCCGATTGGGTGAGCTGTCTCCAAATTTTGGACATGAGTTGGATGTTACAATGTATCCACCGTTCGACAATGTCTTGGTTTCTGACTGGAATCCAGTTTCCAAGCCTTTCCGGTTAGCGCTTAAGATCAGGCCCTAGTAACTGTTGGTACAAGTATCTTCTTCATCGGTTTTCCCTTCGCGCGACTTTGCGCGCCTTAGCGGTCAAAAAACAGAAGCGCTCAGCTCGTTGACCGCCATCAGCATTTCGGCATCATCGGTCAGTGCCTGGGCGATGCTGGAGCGGCAGGCCGCCACGGGAGAGACGCCACTTTTCATGAGCTTGGCGGCGTGTACCAGCAGACGCGTGCTGGCGCCCTCTTCCAGGCCGCTGCCCTTCAGATTGCGGGTCATCTGGGCAAACTTGACCAGCTGCGCCGCGGTAGCCGCGTCGATCCCGGTTTCCGTGATGATGATTTTCGACTCCAGCTCCACCGCCGGATAGTCGAACTCCAGCGCGACGAAGCGCTGCCGAGTGCTCTGTTTCAGGTCCTTGAGCACGCTCTGGTAACCCGGATTGTAGGAGATCGCCATGCAGAATTCGGGGGTGGCTTCCAGCAGCTCCCCGAGTTTTTCCATCGGCAGCACGCGCCGGTCATCGGCCAGCGGGTGAATCACCACGGTGGTGTCCTTGCGGGCTTCGACGATTTCGTCCAGATAACAGATGCCCCCGGCGCGGACCGCGCGTGCCAGCGGTCCATCCACCCAGACCGTCTCGCCGCCGTGGATCAGGAAGCGGCCGACCAGATCCGATGCCGTCAGATCGTCGTGGCAGGACACCGTAATCAGCGGGCGCCCCAGACGCCACGCCATGTGCTCCATAAAGCGCGTCTTGCCGCAGCCGGTCGGGCCCTTGAGCAACACCGGCAACTGGTTCCGGTATGCCGCCTCGAAAACCTCGATTTCGTTGCCCACCGGCTCGTAATAGGGTTTTTCGTTGATGAAATATTCTTCCGGTTTCGAGACTTGCGCAGCCACGGCCAATTCCCGTTCGAATCGTTGAAAGCAGACGCAACACGGTACCCTGTCTGGGCGACGCCGGCAACAAAACCCACAAATACAGGGTGTTATACATGCGTTCTATTAGTTTATCGGAAATTTCAATGCTCTTTATATATACATACTCTGGCGCAGTGCAGGGGGAGGGAGTATCGTTGTGCCCGGTTTCAGGCCCCGGTCCGTAACACCCGGATCGGCTCCGGATTATTCTGTACAGTCTCAGTAACTCCGAGTGGAGGAGTATCCATGTCAGAGGTTATCGCAACCAACCAGACGATTCTGGTGGTGGGTGGCGGCATCAGCGGTATGACGGCGGCGCTGGAAGCCGCGGAATGCGGCAAGCAAGTGCTGCTGGTGGAAAAAAATCCATCCGTGGGCGGCCGCGTCAGCCAGCTTTACAAGTATTTTCCCAAGCTCTGCCACCCCAAGTGCGGCCTGGAGATCAACCTGCGCCGCATGAAGGCGAATCGCAACCTCCGGGTGCTCACCATGACCGAGGTGACCCAGGTCGACGGGCAGGCCGGCAACTACAGCGTGAGGCTCAAGACCACCCCGCGTTACGTCAATGAAAACTGTACCTCCTGTGGCGCCTGCGGTGCCGCCGTGGAATCCGAGTTCGACGACGAGTACAACTACGGCCTGAGCAAGCGCAAGGGTGCCTATCTGGCCTTCAATCAAGCCTACCCTGAGCGCTACGTGCTGGATCCGCGCATCATCGGGACGCCGGATGCAGACAAAGCCCGGGAAGCCTGCAACTACGGTGCGGTCGACCTGGACATGCAGGAGCAGGAAACCACAGTGACGGTCGGGGCGATCGTCTGGGCGACCGGCTGGAAACCCTACGACGCCAACAAGATTCAGCCCTACGGCTATGACCGTTTCGCCAACGTGATCACGAGCGTGGAGCTCGAGCGGATGCTGGATCCTCTGGGCCCCACCGGAGGCAAGATTCTGCGCCCGAGCGACGGGAATGAGGCCAAGGACGTAGCCTTCATCCAGTGCGCCGGATCGCGCGACCTGAATCATCTCAAGCACTGCTCGCGCATCTGCTGTATGGCTACCCTGAAGCAAACGACCTACCTGCGCGAGAAATACGGTGATGACGCCAAGGGGACCGTTTACTACATCGACATCCGTGCCATCGATCGCATTGAGGACTTCTATCAGAAAGTCCAGGATGACCCGAATATCACTTTCACCAAATCGAAGGTGGCCTCCATCACCGAGGACAAAGCCACCGGCAACCCGGTGCTGCACGGGGTGGACACCGAGGGCTACCACCGCTACAGCAACCCGCACGATCTGGTGGTGCTGGCCATCGGCATGGAACCCAGTGTGCCGTCTGACGGCTTTCCGCTGGAGTTGCGGATCAATGAAGAGGGCTTCGTCGTACCGGATGAAGCCAATGGTGCATTTTTCGCGGCCGGCTGTTCCGCCGATGCGCTGGACGTCAACCGGGCTGTCCAAAGCGCGACCGCCAGCGCGCTGCGCGCCATTCAGGTAGTCAATCGAGTTGCAGGAGCGGAGGGCTAAGCCGTGTCTGAAAAGAAAATTGGTGCTTACATTTGTAAAGGCTGCGGCCTCGGCGAGCGTCTGGACTGCGATGACCTGGCTACCATCGCCAAGCGCGACGGCAAGGCTCAGATCGTCCAGCAGCACGACTTTCTGTGCTCGGAAGACGGCGTGAAAATGATCCAGGGCGATATCGACGGCGAAGGCGTGAACCGCGTCGTCATCGCGGCCTGTTCCCGCCGCGCCAAGACGGACGCCTTCAACTTCGAGAACGTCTGCGTGTCGCGCGCCAATCTGCGTGAAGGGGTCATCTGGATCCGGCCCGATGAAGACGAGCTCCGCGAGACCACGCAGGAAATGGCGGCCGACTACATCCGCATGGGTTGCGCCGAGGTGAAATACCAGACGCCGCCGGCTTCGGCGCAGGAGAAGGGAACCAACAGCGCGATCCTGGTGGTCGGCGGCGGCATCAGCGGCCTGACGGCCGCGCTGGAAAGCGTCAAGGCCGGCTACGCCGTCACCCTGGTAGAGAAAAGCGGACAGCTCGGCGGCGCGGCAGCCCAGCTGTGGAAGGACGTGCCCTGGACGCCGCCCTACACAGATCCGGTCGACTCGGAAGTTGCGGACCTGATCGCCGAGGTCGAGAGCAACGACAAGATCACGGTGCACATGAACAGCAGCATCACCAAGACCTCGGGCGCACCGGGTCGCTTCTCGGCCGACATCAGCACCGAGTCGGGGAGCACCACCACCGAAAACTTCGGCGCGATCGTCATGGCTTCCGGCGCAACACCCTACGACGCCGGCCAGCTGCCCGAGCTGGGTTACGGCAAGAGTCCGGACGTCGTCGACCGGGTGCAGATGGAGAGGCTGGCGAGCGAAGCCAACGGTGGGCCCATCAAACGCCCTTCGGACGGCAAGGAGGTCCGCAAGGTCACCTTCGTGCAGTGTGCCGGACAGCGCAGCAAGAAAGAGGGACACCTCGAATATTGTTCCGGTGACTGCTGCATGACCTCCATCAAGCAGGCCATGTACTTCAAGGACCAGAACCCCGACATCGAGACCAAGGTTCTGTTCACTGACCTGCGAACCCCCGGCGCACCGGGCGAGGACTTCTACCGCAGCGGGCAGGAGAAGCTGATCACCTTCCAGAAGGGTGTGGTCAGCGAGGTGACGCCGGGCAGCGGCGGCCCGCTGGTCAAGTTCAAGGACCTGATCCTCGACGAGGATGTCGAGGAGGAGGCAGACCTGGTGGTCCTGGCTACCGGCATGGTGCCCAACTCAGGCGTGGACATCGAGCAGGTACCCCAGAACGAGCCGGGTGAGTGGACGGTCAACGCCGACTCGATTCTCAACCTGAGCTACCGCCAGGGCAAGGACATTCCACACCTGAAGTACGGATTCAACGACTCACACTTCATCTGCTTTCCCTATGAAACGCGGCGCTCGGGCATCTACAGCTGCGGCCCGGTGCGGCGGCCGATGGATACCCAGCAGGCCATCGAGGACGCCACCGGGGCCGCACTGAAAGCCATCCAGGCGGTGGAGAACGCGAAACTGGGGCGGGCGGCGCATCCCCGCTCGGGCGACCTGTCGTACCCGATCGTGCGCCTGGACGGCTGCACCCAATGCAAGCGCTGCACCGTGGAGTGCCCTTTCGGCGCCATCGACGAAGACGAGAAGCGCTATCCGATGTTCAACGAAAGCCGTTGCCGTCGCTGCGGCACCTGCATGGGCGCCTGCCCGGTGCGGGTGATCTCCTTCGAGAATTACTCGGTGGATTCCGTCGGGCAGCAGCTAAAGAACGTCGACATGCCGGATGAGTTCGACGAGAAGCCCCGCATCCTGGTGCTGGCATGCGAAAACGACGCCTATCCGGCGCTGGACATGGCCGCCCAGCAGGGCAATCACTACAGCCAGTGGGCGCGCATCATTCCGATTCGCTGTCTCGGCTCGGTCAACACCATCTGGATCACCGACGCGCTGAACTCGGGCTACGACGGCGTCGTCCTGATGGGTTGCCAGAAAGGCGAGAACTATCAGTGCCACTTCGTCAAGGGCTCGGAGATGGCGCAGTACCGCATGAGCAAGGTCGACGACACCCTGGAGTCGCTCAACCTGGAAAAGGAGCGCGTGGCCACCTACGAGGTCGCCATCACCGACATCAGCCGGGCGCCGCAGCTCATCAATGACATGGCGGCGACGATCGAGCAGATCGGCATGAGCCCCTTCAAGTTCTAGGAGCGAGTCATGAGCAATTACAACCAAGAGATGATCGAGAAGTACCGCGGCAGCTTCCTCAAGGAAGTGGAAGCCAACGTGGAAGAGGGCGACTGGGTCAAGATGTGCATGCAGTGCGGCGTCTGCTCGGGGTCCTGCCCGCTGGGTCCGCACTGGGATCATCCGCCGCAGGAAATCTTCATGATGATCCGGGCCAACAAGCGCGAGCAGGTGCTAGAGTCCACGTCGATGTGGATGTGCACCTCCTGCTACAACTGCATCGCCCGCTGTCCACGGGGCCTGCCCATCACCCATATCATGCACGGGCTGGCCACCTATTCGAAGCGGCTCGGCCTGGCACCCAAGCAGCAGCCGACCGCCAAGTTCGCGCAGCTGTTCTGGGACAATTTGAGCAAGACGGGTCGCGTCAACGAGCTGAAGCTCGGGCTCTCGCTGTATTTCATGAACGGCTTCGCCGAGGGCGTCAAGACCTCGCTCAAGATGAAGGACATCGGCCTGGGGATGCTGAAAGCCAAGCGCATGACTCCACTGGAATACTTTGGTGGGCACAAGTGCAAGGACACCAAGGGGCTGCACGCCATGCTCAAGAAGGCCCAGGAGCTTGAAGAAGCGCGCATCGGGAAGGCCGGAAGCTGAGGAGAACTTTGATGGCTAAGAAATCCTATTCGTTTTACCCCGGCTGTTCCTCGCAGAAGGCGGCCTCCTCTTCAAACTATCAGGTCTCGGTCGATTCGATGTGCGCAGAGCTCGACATCGAGCTCAACGAAATTCCGGACTGGAACTGCTGCTCGGCTTCCATCGGCTATGCCGGTGGCGGCGAGCTGCCGCGCCTGGCCCTATCGGCGCGAAACATGGCGCTCTCCGAGCAGGCCCACCCCGATCAGGATATCGTCGCCACCTGTGCCGCCTGCTGGCTCGCCACCAAGGAAACCCAGGAACGGTTGCACGATGACAGCGACCTGCTCGCGGAAGCCAGTGAGGCGCTGGCGGAAGCCGGTCTGAAGCTGAAGAACGACAAGAAGATCCGTCACATGGTGGAAGTCCTGATCGAGGACATCGGCTACGGCGAGCTCGGCAAGCCTGTCAAGAAACCGCTAGAGGGCCTGAAGATCGCCGGCTACGTGGGCTGCCAGACCAACCGGCCCTTCGGCATTGACGGCGAATCCTTCGAAAACCCCAAATACCTCGACAAGATGATCGAAACCGTCGGGGCGGAAGCCTGTGACAACTATGAGAAAAAGGTGTCCTGCTGCGGCGGCGCGCTGGCCTTCTCGGAGCCGGAAAAGAGTCAGGCACTGATCAAGGACATCATCGAGTCGGCCTATGACAACGGCGCGGACATGATTGTCACACCCTGTCCGGTGTGCCAGATGAACACCGAGGTGTACCAGGACCAGATCAATGCGAAATACGGCACCAAGTTCAAGATGCCGGTGGTGTACTACAGCACCCTGCTGAGCGTGGCCTACGGCAAATCGGCCAAAGAGGCGGCGCTGGATGGCCATATCATCCGTGCCAAGCAACTGGAGGAAATCGCCGCCAAATAGCGCGGGAACAGACCGGAAACCGGCGATTTCTCAATCAGGCCCTGATGCAAAGCCCTTCGCACGAGGGAGGTATAATGATAGGCAAAAAGGTGCCACATTTCTGACCACACTTGCCAAAGAAACCCAGCGACACCAGAGCCGCTGCCCCTCGGGGTGGCGGTTTTTTATGTAAGGGGACTCCATTCAGAGCCGTCTTTGACAAGCCGCATTAGGGAATAGTCTGGATGTGAGCTAATGTCCCATTGTTGCCGTTCAGCCGAGCAATGTGGACGGCAACAATCTTCTGAACTCGGTCCTTCAGTTTGAGCTGGCGACCGCCGCAGTTCGGCATGAGAATACAGGGAATCCCTGATAGACACTTGGCTTGCTACGGGCTACAAGAGATCTGACAAAGAGATCAAAGAACCCGGCGTGCCGGCAGACAGCTGGGTGGGGCACCGCGAAGCAGACTTAGCAATCTGCGAGACGCGTGAGGTAGTCAAGACTTTCAGTTCCCTGCGAAGAAACAGGGGCAACAAGGTGACGTGTAGGTTGGCGCCGGGCTGTACGATAGCGACTCGCGCCTGACCATCATCGACAGCAACACCAAGCAGGAGTGGATGACGCAGGACGACAACGACTTGGGCTGCGGAGCTCCGCGCACGCAAACGGCGCTACAAAGCGCCATCGGTGGCTTCCCCTGCGGCGTGGGTGATGCTGGG
>JASFKW010000081.1:0-17272 GCA_050118435.1 Gammaproteobacteria bacterium
TAACCACGAGTGCGCATGCCGCAATCGTGGAAACGGGCATCAATGATGTTTTCGACGTCATGCAGTGGCCTGTCTGTGTAAACCGATGTTGTCCGGGCGGAACGCTGACGCAGGTCAATACGTATGCCCGCTTGGTGTCAGTTTTCAGCATCAGGCAATGACGTCTACTGGCTGCTGCTAAACGACCACTACGGGTGGTTCTTCGTCTATCAGCCAATGCCCATCTAAACTCCATCCCCGAAAGATCAGCCCGGCAGAGAACTTTCCCGCTGGTCGACAATCACAGACCTGTAAAGAAGTGCCACAGGAATTGCGATAGTGTCGAAGCGTCGACAGCCAGACACCTTGCGGCGGCTAATGGAAATCAACACAGGAGAGGTAGCATGATCACAGCAACGCGCCACGTCAGACACATCTTGGTTAATACTGCAGCCGTTATCGGCATCGGACTCGCCTCACTGCCGGCAACGGCGCTGGCCAAGCACTGCATGATGATGAAGCCGTACGGCCATGCCGGGCCCATGCAGTACCACGGGCCGGTACCGTACTACCCCCCGATGCATCACCACCACGTCTATAGCTACGGCTGCGACAAGAGAGCTCGAGGCGTCTATGGCCGCTGTGAGCAGGGTCCCGGCCACGCGCAGGCATCAGAGCCGGCTTCGGCCGCTGGAGGCGCTGAGGCATCCGCGACCGGCGCCGACATTCTGGACACCGCCGCCGCTGCCCAGACCTTTCAGACCCTGATCCGGGCCGCCGAAGCGGCCGGGCTCGAAGCGACCCTGCGTGGAGCAGGACCTCTCACGGTGTTCGCGCCCAGCGATGCTGCCTTCGCCAAGCTGCCCGAGGGTACCCTTGAGGAGTTACTCGCCGACAAGGAGCGGCTCGTCGCGTTGCTGAGCTATCACCTCGTGCCGGGACGCCTCACGGCCGCGGATCTGCTCACTCAGCGCGACTTTAAGACGGTGCAGGGTGAAACCCTGTCCATCGAGCAGCTCGAGGTCGCGACCGCAGATATCGACGCCTCCAACGGCATCATCCACGCCATCGACAGCGTGCTGGTGCCGTCGCGTTGAGGTTGTTCCATTTGTTCGAGCGCTGCTATGCCAGAGGGCCATCCCTTGTCCACCGGCAGGGGATGTGCCCGTTCAGACGTATCGGCCGGGTCCCGGACCGCAGCTCGTAGCACCTGGCGACGCAGACGGGATCAGTACTGACTTCGAGCGCAAAACCGAAATGAAACCGGCTACGAGCATCGACCCCCAGGAGGTGGCGTTCTACGAGCGCCTGGCGCACACCTGGTGGGACACTGCGGGGCCCTTCTGGCCCATCCACACGCTCAATGCGCTGCGTGTCAGCTACGTGGCCGCTCAGATTGCCGCGCATTTCCGGGAAACCCGGGCGGGCCGTCACGGGCTGAACGGTCTGCGGGTCGTGGATATTGGCTGCGGGGGCGGTGTACTCAGCGAATCCGTCGCTCGCTTGGGTGCCGAGGTGGTTGGGATCGATGTGGCGGATCGCAACCTTCGTGTCGCCCGTCTGCACGCCAGTCGCTCGGGCCTTGAGATCGAGTATCGCAGGGCGACCGCGGAGCAGCTGGCCGCCGCCGACGATCGGTTCGACGTTGTGCTCAACATGGAAGTCGTGGAGCACGTGGCCGATCTGGAAGCCTTCATGGCCGCCTGCAGCACGCTGGTCAGACCCGGCGGCATGATGTTCATCGCCACCATCAACCGCACGCCGCTGGCCTGGCTGACGGCGATCATCGGCGCGGAATACGTTTTACGCTGGCTGCCCCGCGGGACCCACCACTGGCGCAAGTTGCGCAAACCCGACGAACTCACGGCGCTGCTCGGCCGGGGCGGGCTGCGTGTGACTGACAGCACGGGGGTTCTGGTAAATCCCCTGTCCCGCCGCATGCGGTTCAGCCGCTTTACCGGTGTCAATTACATGCTCACCGCCGTGAAACACGCCGACCACTCAGAACTGCACCCGGCGTGAAGGAAGTCAGGTGTCACACGCTTTCAACATGCTTCGCAACGTCCGAACCCTGACATTCGACCTGGACGACACGCTCTGGGACAACAGCCCCGTGCTCAAGGCCGCCGAACAGTCCCTCTACGACTGGCTGGGTGAGCACTATCCGCGAGTCACGGCGCGCTACAGCCTCGCAAGCATGCGGACTCTGCGTCAGGATCTGCTGCAGACTGCTCCCGAGCTGCGCCACGATGTCACCCGGCTGCGCAAGATGTCGCTGCGCGTCGTGGCGCAGTCCACCGGGTACGATGACAGTCTCGTGGAAGCGGCCTTTGAGGTCTTCCTCGAGGCGCGCCACCGGGTCACAGTCTACAGCGATGTGGTGCCCGCATTGCAGAGATTGCGGCGGGCCGGCTACCGCCTCGGCACGCTGACCAACGGCAATGCGGACGTCCGGCGTGTGGGACTCGGATACCTGTTTGATTTCATGCTTTTAGCGGGCTCCACCGGCAGGGCCAAACCCGATCCGCACATGTTCGATGAAGCCTGCCGGCTCACACGTGTGGCCCCCGCCGAGCTGGCCCACGTCGGTGACGACCCGGGCACGGACCTCGCCGGCGCGCAGACCGCGGGTGTGACGGTTGTCTGGATGAATCGCCGGAGTCAGGCGGCCCACCCCGGCGTCGCCCACCACGCCGAGATCCGTGACATGACGGAACTGCTCACCCTTCTCGGCTTGGACTGACATGGCGGCTCACCACACCCGAACCGGACCGTCGCCTTGACAGCCTCCTCCGGAACAGGTCGCGGTTCAGAGTGTCGTGTTGCTATGCTGCCCGATGTCGTCACGGCCCTGCGTCCCGTCCTGATTGCCGCCTTGCCCAGTGACCTGAGCTCCTTCCTGCCCCCCCCGCGGCAGCCGCCCTCCCTGCCGACGGTGCCTGCGTGCGATGCCGCGCCCGCGTAGACCCCCTGCCCCGCCCGCGGGCAATGCCCTGACCGGCGCACCGCAGGGTGGGCAATGCCCGGAGCAGCGTGCGCTACCGGTCCCCCGCAAACAGTCGGTGCAGGGAATGCGGCAAAGCCTGGCGCACCTGCTGCCTGTTGAGTTCTGGCACCCTGCCCGGATGGGCTATACTGCTCACAGCCGGTACGGACCAGAATCCACCTTCCATCAGCGCAGGCAGCTGTCTTATGGACTTGGGACACCCCGCCATCCAGAGCGGCATTCTGCCGCTCACCTTTGCCTTGGTGCTGACCGCCGTGCTGCGCGTCGCTGGCGGGAGCGGATGGGGCTCGCGCACAGCCAGCGGCGCCGTCGGCATTGCGCTACTCGCGAGTACCCTGCTTGTCCTCGGCCCACCGGCCTGGCCGGCGCACACGGGCATGCAGAAATTCTTCTACTTGGCGGCGGGCAGCCTGTTGCTCGGGACAGTTCTGGACCTGCAGCGCGCGCCCCCGCGCCTGCTTCTGTCCACCGGCTTGATCGGGATGACGGCGGCTTTTGTCTGGCTGGCCTGGCCGCAGCTGGATAGCCAGTACACCCGCTGGCTGCTGGCCGCCATCTGGTTGGTCGCACTGATCATGGCCCTGCGGCTCGCGCGCCGCCCCGCCGATGACCGGACTGCACCGCTCATGTTCCTGGTAGCCGCCGCGAGCCTTGGCGGCATCGCCGCCATCGCGGGTTCGCTTTCGATTGCCGAACTTGGCTTCGCTCTTGCTGCGGCACTGGCGGGCTTTCTGCTGTGGAACTGGCCGCGACCCAGATACCGTTTCGGTGCTGCCGGCCTGCTCGGGGCAGGTGTGCCTGTGCTCGCCCTTGCCCTGCTCACTCTGCTGCTCACCGACGTGTCACCCTGGAGCCTGACGCCGCTGGTATTGATCTTCGGCGCCGATGCGGTCAGCCGACACCTGCCCGCCGGCACGGGTCTGCTGCGCCAGACCCTGCAGCCGGTGTATCTGGTGCTTTTAGGATCGGTCCCCGGCGCCCTGGCCATGGCGCTGGCCTGGCTCACGCGTCAGCCGGACAGCCTGTACTACCAGTAAGCGGGTAACGGTGAGGAACAGCCAGCGGCGGCATCGCATCCGGCCAGACCGGAGCTGAGCAAAACGGGCGGCAGATCAACCCGCGCCGCTGAGACGGTGTTAGTATAAGGCCCTTCGCCAGGGCACCGACCACACAAATTCGGCTCGCCATGCACATACCTTCCAGCGATAGAGCGCAACAGATGGATTCCGGTGACCTCCTCGACGTCGCCTGGGCGGCCCTGCGTGCGGCCTCGCGCATGTCGCGTGGGGGAGAGACGGGCGATGAAACCGCGACCTTCGGCCTCGACCCGACCGGCGCACTGCTGCCGGTGGCGGCCGATGAACCGGAAGCCCTGCTCAGCTGGCGGCCTCGGGAAGGCTGGCTGCCGGCCCGGCAACTGCCGGCGGCGATGCACGAGCTGTTAACGCTTTACCTGCCGCTCTGTCGGGCGTGCGCCGATCAGCCCGTCACGCTGGGCCATCTGGGCCAGAGCCTCGACGGCTACATCGCCACCAGCATGGGCGATTCCTGTTACGTTACCGGGCCGGAAAATATCGCCCACCTGCACCGGCTGCGGGCCTTGTGCGATGCGGTGATTGTCGGCGCCGAAACCGTGGCAGCCGACAATCCCCGGCTGACGACACGCCTGGTACCGGGCAGCAATCCACTGCGCGTGGTCCTGGATCCAAAGCGCCGCCTGAAGTCCGACCACGGGGTATTCACCGACGGACAGGCGCCGACGCTGCTGATCTCCAGCGCCTCCACCAACACCGCGCGACCAGCCCGTGTCGGCCAGGCCCAGGTCGCGGAAATCCCGGCACCCGGTGGACAGCTGGCGCTCGATGAGCTGCTCGCGCTGCTGCATGAGCGCGGCTGTTACGCGGTGTTCATCGAAGGCGGGGGCACCACGGTATCCGCATTTCTGCAGGCGAAGCTGCTCGACCGGCTGCAGATCGCCGTTGCCCCCCTGCTCATCGGCGCAGGTCGTCCGGGCGTGCAGCTCTCGGCCTCGCCTCGTCTGCGCGACTGCCTCAGGCCCGAGCACAGGATCTATCGCATGGGCGGCGATGTGCTGTACGATTTCAACTTGCGCGCTGAGCGCAGACACGAAACGGCCGTTGATGCCACTCACCCGGGCCTGTCGCGCATTCTCTGACGCCGATCGCTTTCCCTGGACAAAGCGCCGTGCAAGGGGCGGCCAGGCAGCCTTGCGTGCGCGGCCACCAGTTCATGGCAGCCAGCCCGCAATGTCCGTGTGCCCCACCGCCATACGCAATTCGTAACGCTCGATCTGCGCACGGCGGCACCTGCTCCAAGCCTGCAGCTGCGCTGCCTCACCGGGCGCCACTTCGACGGCGGCGCCCAGCCAGCCCTCGATGAGCGCAGTCTGAAGGGGGCACTCGTGCGATCCCAGGTGCCAGTCACTCGGCTCCGCCTGGGTTACATAACCCAGCCCGCCGAACAGCTCCAGGGCTGTGCTCGTGGCCGCAGGTCCCAGCGCCGGCCCGAAGCCCTTGTCGGTGAGCTGATGGCGGTTGATCAGTTCGCGCATGCGCTCATCGCCCGAAGCCGCGGGATCAAAGCCCATGCGTCCGTCATAGGTCAAGGCGAACAGCACCCCGGCCCGGAGGCGGCGGCAATAGCCGGCGAGCGCCTCGAGCCAGCGCCTCGACACCAGGTCGAGCAGCGCCGATGCCGTCACCAGCTGCACATCGCCCGTGTCGCGTTCATCCAGGCCGCCTGCCAGATCCCGCAGCCGGGTCCGCACGCGACAGTCGAGACCGGGCGCCCTGATCAGCATCGCCCCTGCCCCGTCCGGGGCAAACCGCCCTCCCAGGGCGTGTGCCCATGGCGCCAGCCGCGCCGGGATCGCGTCGATCAGGCGCGCGTCGCTGTCGATCAGCGTCCAGTCCTGATCGACGCCCAGGCGCGGTGCAAGGTAGCGCAGGTTCGCCCCGGTGCCGCAGCCCAGATCCACGATGCGCAGAGCCTCACTGCCGCCCCGGCTCGCGGCCAGCAGCGCTGCAGGCGGCTTCGATCGGGAAGCCGCATCGACGGCTTCCCGCAGATCGAGCCATGTCGGAGAGAACACACTCATGGCGTCATGATGCGGTGGACCTGCTCGACGAACCGCCTGCCGGCCTGCTCCCAGTCGGGCAGCAGACTGCGTGCCGAGGCAGCGCCCTCCCGCAGCCGCTCTCTCAGTCCCGGCTCCTGCAGCAGACGGGCGAGCACAGCGGCAAGGGTGCGGCTGTCACCCGGGGGCACCAGCAGGGCCGCGCCAGCCGGCACCGTCTCGGGAATGGCGCCGGCCTCGCTGCTGACCAACGGCAGGGCGTGCGCCAATGCCTCCGCCAGAGCCATGCCATAGCCCTCATGGTAAGAGGGAAGGACAAAAAGATCGGCCCGGTCGTAGCACCTCGCGAGCGTTGCCGGATCCACCTCTCCCAACAGCCTGACCCGTTCACGGAGGCCCTGCGTGCTAATCTGCCGGCGCAGCGCCGCCACCGTGGTGGGACAACGCCCGAGGCTACCGACACAGGTCAGGCGCCAGTCATGCTGAATGAGACTGCTCAGCGCCTCGACCAGCAGTGCGTGGCCCTTGCGAGGCGTTACCGTCGCTACGCAAAGCAGCTCGAGCGCCCCACCGCCCGAGCCGCGGGCGGCCGGGGCGCGATCCGTTCCCGGCTCCACCACGCCGATGCGACTCGCCGGTACCGCATAGGCCGCCAGCGCCCGGGCCGTCGCGCGACTGGTGACAATGACACCGCGCACCGCCTCCAGGGCGCAGTGCTCCGCCTCCTGGAGGGCTGCCGCGGTCGCCGCCGGCAGCCCGGTCTCCATAGCCAGGGGGTGATGCACCAGAGCGATCAGGCACAGGCGCTGCGCCTCGCCTTCGAGCAGGCCGGCCATGCCACCGAGCGCCAGGCCATCCACCAGCACCAGGCGCCCGGCGGGGATGCAGGCAAGAACCCTGCGCGCCTCCTCCAGGGCAAACGGCGTGGGCTGGGGAAAGCTCGACGGCAATCGGTGCAGGCGCGTAGACCAGCCGAGGGCAGCCAGCGTCTCCAGCAGACGCCGGTTGTAAATGTAGCCACCCGTCAAGCTAGACGGGTCGCCGGGCTGGACCAGATCCAGCGCCGGCACTAGGAGCCAGACGGGGTGGGCAACGCACCCTCGAAGGCCGCCCAGGCGATGTGAGACTCATGCAGGGTGACACGCATCGACACCAGTCCCTGCGCGGAGCTGCCCAGGGCACCGGCCTGGATGCGGCGTGCCATGCGCGCGAAGATCTCGGCTGCGAGAACCTCGGTGGTGGTGTTCATCCCCGCCAGGCTCGCCTCAGCGTCCAGATTGCGGAAGTTGAACTCGGCGAGTATCTCGTGCAGGGCGGCGGCAGCCAGGCCGATATCGACCACCACACCGTCGGCATCCAGCTCCGGACGGCGCATTTCCAGGTCCACCACGTAGGTGGCACCGTGCAGCTGCTGCGCGGGACCAAATACCTCTCCACGAAAACTGTGGGCAATCATGAAATGGTCGCGCACGGTTAAGCTGTACATGACCTCTCCTTTTGCTGTTTTCGTTACTCGTAGACGATGCGGTGACAAATCGTCTGGCGGGGCTGTGCGGCCAGCTCCGCCATGATCTCAGGCAAGTCGGCGAATGCGCTCTCCCCGGTAATCAACGCATCGAAGGTATCCTCGGCGAGCAGCTGCAGCACCAGCTGCATGCGCCGGCGCGAGTCCCAGCGCGGGCGCTGCACTGTGGCAACGGCGCTGACCTGGGATGAACGCAGCGTCAGGCGCCGGGCGTGAAATCCCTCGCCCAGCGGAAGCTGCACCAGTCCGCGGCCGAACCAGCTCAGCTCGGTAACCGAAGCTTCGAAGGCGGCGAGCTCCAGAGCCAGTTGCAGGCCTTCCGAACTGCCGCTGGTGTGAATCACACGGTCGGCCTGCGCAGTCGCCTGTTCCGGGCTGGCAAAACCGACGCCGAGGGCCGCGGCGATCTGAGCCCGCTCCGGGTTAACATCCACCAATTCGACGCTGCAGCCCGGTATTCGGCCTGCCAGCCAGGCTATCAGGCAACCCAGGGTGCCGGCGCCGATAACCGTGATGCGATCGCCGATGCATGCCTCACTGTCCCAGACCCCGTTGACAGCCGTCTCCAGGTTGGCGGCCAGTACGGCCCGCCCGGGTGGCACGGTTTTGGGTAGAGGATGCACGGCATGAGCCGGAACCACATAGCGGGTCTGGTGTGGATACAGGCAGAAAACGGTCCGGCCCAGCAGCGGTGCCGGACCCTGCTCGACGACACCGACATTGATATAGCCGTACTTGACTGGCGCGGGGAAATCGCCCGCCTGAAACGGCGCGCGCATGCGCTGGTACTCGCTGACCGGGACCTCTCCGCGGAATACCAGCGCCTCGCTGCCCCGGCTGACGCCGCTGTAGAGGCTGCGAACCAGCACCTCGTCGGGCCCCGGCTGCGGCAAGGGCTCCTCTCTGAGGGCACCTTGACCGGGTGCTGTAACCCAGTATGCGCGGCCCTGATCGGTAGTCATAGGTCCTTGTCTGCGCGTGGCGCGCGGCACCGTGGTAGCCGACCGCAGCACCGGATCGTACCGGCGGCGCTCTTAGTGTAGCATTTCGGCGGTGGAAACAAAGCGCCGGGTACCCGCGTGATGAGCAGTCCCAGGCAACTCTTCAGCAGCTCAGACCGTTGTTCGAGCCCGCTGGCCGGCTGCCTGCTCGGCCTGCTCGCCCTGCTCGTGCTCGCCTGCAGTGTGCAGCGACTGCTCGGCACGAGTACGACCTTTGTCCTGGGCGCGCTGGCAGCCTATCTGCTCGGGATGACCATACTGCTCGCCAGCGTTGCACGCGGGCCGGCCTTGCGGCGTTTCGGTGCGGCCAACCAGGTCACTCTGGTGCGCGCCGCTCTGGTCGCCCTGCTGTTCGGCCTGGTGGGCGAAACGCCCACAGTATCCAGCGCCTGGCTGGCGGCCGGGGTCGCCCTGCTGGCGATCGCACTCGATGGGGTAGACGGCTGGCTCGCGCGCCGCCTGGGCCTGGCCAGCACATTCGGGGCGCGCTTTGACATGGAAACCGATGCCCTGTTGATCCTGGCCCTCGCGCTGCTGGTCTGGCAGTTCGACAAGGCCGGCTACTGGGTGCTGCTGGTTGGCGTGCTGCGCTACCTCTTCGTCGCCGCAGGCGGTCTGCTCGCCTGGCTACGGCAGCCGCTGCCGCCGAGCAAACGGCGCCAGACAGTGTGCGTGCTGCAGGTTCTGATTCTGATTGTATGTCTGCTGCCGCCGGTCGCCCCAACCTGGAGCGAGACCCTGGCGGCGCTGGGCCTGCTGCTGCTTATCTGGTCTTTCGCCGTCGATGTCGTCTGGCTCGCCCGGCGGGCGAGACCACAAACTGAGGAGGCAAGATGATGAAACGTACAGCGCATTTGCTGCAGTGCAGGCCCAATGGGTGGATACCGGCCATGGCCCTGGTGGCCTGCTACAGCCTCCTGGTGCTCGCACCACGCGCCGTGCAGGCCGAACCGGCGCGCTACACCATCGACCCCGAGCATCTGAGCATCGGCTTTCTGGTGGACCACATCGGTTACGCGCGCACGCTGGGGCTGTTTCGCAAGGCCGAAGGCTCCTTTACCTTTGACGAGCAGAGCGGGGAGCTCACGGAGTTGGAGGTCAGGGTGGACACCGCCAGCGTGTTCACCAACCACAAGAAGCGCGACGAACACCTGCGCAGCGCCGATTTCCTCAACAGCAAGGAATTTCCCGAGATGGTCTTCACGGCGCAGAGCGCCCGCCGCACGGGCGACAGGACCTTCGAGGTTGCCGGCCAGCTCGAACTGCTGGGTCAGACCCGACCCCTGGTGCTCGAGGCCACCTGGAACAAGAGCGCCGAGTATCCATTTGGCGGTGGCCTGCTGGGCGCGAACCCGTATGTCATGGGGGTGTCGGCGCGCGGCCGGATCACGCGCAGCGCGTACGGCATGAACTATGCGGTGGATAACGGCTGGGTGGGAAACGAGGTGGAGCTCATCATCGAATTCGAAGCACGCAGGAAGTAACATGCAGGAAGCCGGGCGCCGCATAACCTGGCTGAGACTCGGCTTCGCCCTGCTGCTGCTCAACCTGGGGCTCACCTTCCAGAACCTGTGGCCAACGCCATGGGTCACCACGCATCACAAAGTCTCGATCGAAATCGCGCTGCTGCTGCTCGCGCTCACGCTGTATGCGGAGCTCAGGCGCCCTCCCTCGCTGCGCCTGGTCGGCTGGCTCGCTGCCGGGCTGACACTGCTCGCCCTCGGGCGCTACGCGCAGGTTACCGCGCCGGCGCTGTATGGCCGCCCCGTCAACCTGTACTGGGATGCCCAGCACCTGCCGGGGGTGCTGGCCATGCTGGCGCAGGTGACTCCGGCATGGCTGGTGATACTCGGCGCAGCCGGCCTGGCGTTGCTGATCGGCGCCCTGTACCTCGCGCAGCGCTGGGCGCTGGGCTCGATATGGACGGGTCTTGCGCACACGACTGCGCGGCGCACCGTCGGCGCCCTGACGGCAGCCGTGACGCTGCTCTATCTGGCCGCCCCAGCTCTACACCTGCACACCGAACGCTGGTTTTCGCGCCCGGTGACGACGGTGTTTGTCCGGCAGGCGAACTTTCTGTGGGCGGCCCTGAGCAAAGACGGACACACGCAACTTCCAAACTGCCAGGCCCTCCCCGCCTCCGACCTGGGACACGTGGCGGGTGCGGACGTCCTGCTGGTTTTCGTCGAATCCTATGGTGCGGTCAGCTATGACCAGCCCGGTTTCAACGACGCCCTCGAGGCGAGCCGGGAACGCCTCGCCAGCGCCATACAGCGCACGGGGCGCGAGGCGGTCTCGGCATTCGTCGAGTCGCCGACCTTCGGAGGCTCGTCCTGGCTGGCACACAGCAGTCTGCTCGCGGGCGTCGAGGTACGCGACCCGCAGACCTACCAGCTGCTTCTGACCCGCGACTGCGACACCCTGCCAGACCGCTTCGCCCGCCATGGCTACCGCAGCCTCGCATTAATGCCGGGCTTGCGACACGCCTGGCCGGAAGGCTCGTTCTATGGCTTTGAGCGCATTTACGACGAGCGCAGCCTGGATTACCAGGGCCCGGACTTCGGCTGGTGGCGTATACCTGACCAGTACGCAATCGCCCGGCTGGATCAGCTGGAAATGACGCCTGGACCGCGCCGGCCACTGTTTGTCTTCTATCCCACCATAAGCAGCCATATGCCGTTCCGGCCCACACCGCCGTACCAGAGCAACTGGGAGCGGCTGCTGACGCAGAACCCTTTTGAATCCGAAATTATCGAGGCCAGCCTGACGCGCAGCCCTGACTGGATCAACCTGGGGCCGGCCTACACCGACGTGCTGGCCTACACCTTTACGTGGCTCGCCGGCTACCTGGAAAACCACGCTGCCGGAGACCTGGTCATGATCGTTATCGGTGACCACCAGCCGCCGGCCGGTGTCAGCGGCATCGATGCACCCTGGGCGGTGCCGGTACATGTCATCACCCACCGCCCAGCAATACTCGGGCCCTTGAAGGCCGTCGGGCTGCAGCCCGGACTGACGCCCGGGCGCCCCGCCCTCGGCCGCATGCACGAGCTCACGGCACTGCTGCTGGACGCCTTCGACAGCCCGAGCCCGCTGACACCCTCCCCACGCGCCTCAAGCCGATCGGCTTCCGCCGAGCTCCAACCTGGCGTAGATGTCCCCTGATCCGGCCGATGCCGGAAGATCAACGAGAAACTCGCGGATTGCGGCGGCATCGAGCCAGGTGGTGGCACCGAGACGATGACTCTCACCCGGAGACCAGTTGTAACGGTAAGCACCCAGGGACGACAGGCGTTCGATGCAGGCTAATGCCGTCTCCCGTGCAGCGGGCAGATACTCGAAGGAGAGCGCCGGCACAGCGCACGACAGTCCGGCGAGGGCTTCGGCCTCAAAGCCTTCTATGTCCAGCTTCACGAACCCCGGCATCCCGAAGCGATCGATGAGTGCCTGCAGGGTGGTAACTTGCACCGTCTCCCCCTCGCACCAGCGCACACCATGAAATCCCGGACTGCAGCCAACCTGTTGGGCCCATTCGCGCGACAATGTGGTGAGGGTCGGTTTGCGTCGGCTGACCAGCAGCCGGGCGGTGCCCACTGCGCTTCCGACCGCCACCTGAATCAGGGTCACATCGCTGTCCCGACCGTAAAGCAATCGCAGAACATGCGCGAAGTCGGACTGCGGCTCCACCGCGATGACACGGGCGCCCAGCCGACGCCAACTGCGAATGCGGTTACCCGCATGTGCTCCGATGTCGAAACACAGCGAACCGGGGGCCACAAAAGGCGCGTAGAACCGCGCCAGGCGCCGCGCACGCAATGGAATACCGTAATAGACTATCAGGGAACGCAGGATCCCCGCCCATCGAGCAAGCTGATTCACCGGCCGCAAAATTGAAAAAAGCACTTTCTGGTACATCCGGTTGTCGCACAGTCTCGCACCCTGCGCCTGCCGGGCTCTACTCCTGAATGAGCGTGGACCTTTCAGGGTCGGGATCGACCTGATCGGCATCCAGCCGGACCCCGAGGGGGCCGCGGAGTACCGACAATGCGAGTGTGTCCTGGCCACGCTGTACGCGTACCAGCACATACTCGCCGAGCTGACCGGCTCGTGTGGCATCGCGCAGATCCAGGTAGCCGAAGACACGACTTTCGGCGTAGTCGAGCACGACGTCGCCGGCTTCGATGCCCGCCAGCTGCGCCGGTGATCCATCAATTACCGACGCGACCACTACCCGGTTCGGCTGCCCGGTGAGGTACAGAAACCGGTCGTAGGCATCGTCGCCTATCTGCTCTCGCAGCGCACCGATGTCGCCACCCAGTTTGCGCATTTCCTCGAAGAATCGGTCGCTGCCGAGCCAGCCTTCCCGACTTGCCTGATCACGTAACTCCAGACGCTGCATCTCGAGTCGGCTCTGGCTGCGCATGATCTCCGCCGCCCGTCCCGGGTCGACTCCCGCGGCCACCAGGGTCTGCTGATCCATGCCTCCAGTATCGGAACCCCGTGAGCCATCGGTCGTCTCCACTGGACTTCCGGGCTCCAGCGCAGCCAGCCGCCCCTCCAAGGCACTCACCCGCTCCGACAAGGCGGCCAGCACTTCGGTCACCCGCGCCCAGCGCTCCTCGGCGTCAAGGGAAACAGGCTGCGCCCCTCCCGCGTTCGCGGACTCGCCGCGCTCCACGTCTCCGGGCGAGATACCGGGGTGCGGAGCCTTCGCTAAGCCGGCCACTTGTGACGGTGGCGTTTCGGCTCTCTGCGTTTCGATCTCGACAGCAGCGAGGGCGAGAGCCCCTAACGCCAGCCCCGCAACGAAACTGCCCGTGGAAGCGAACCATACGTTCATTATCGCGACCTCCGCCTGTTGACCGCACAACTGCCTGAGTAGCCCCGCGGGCGGGGACGCCCCCTCGGCAGTCCCGCCTTTCCGCCGGCGGGACCTGCGACCGTCATACACCGGACAGCCGCGTCCCGGACGACAGACGGGTGCGGGTGCAGGCCCCGCGAAACCCGGCAAGCAACCGCTCCCGCCTGTCGGGCCATGGGGCCGGTCAAGGTCTGGCAACCCACCCGAGGTACCAGCCGTTTTTCATTGACTGCCCCGCCCGGGAACAGTGCACAGGGACCTCATTCGCCCTCGGCGGCCTGGATCAGATTACGGTTGCTGCACAAAGTTCCTGGCTTGCGTTTATCGCCGGGGTAGGACTCGGCATCATGCAGGCACTGCAACGCCCTTGCCGTTGGCTCGTCCGCGCTCAATCGCGGCAACTCGTCGCCGCGCGCGTGGCTGCGCAGAACGATACTGCTCAACGGTACGGCAGCAACACCGGTCACCGCAATTTTCAAGATCTTACGCCTGCGTGGATCGACGTGGGATTCGGACATCAGGGTCTCCTTGCCCGGTTCAGAATGAAAGCCCGTCTCCACGGCAGGAACTACCGTCAACGTCGCCGTGATGCGGTTAATCCGCCACCGGTTTCTCGAAAATCATGAGATGCTGCGTCGGCAGGAGGTCGAGCGTCTGCCGCCATCGCAGACCGACCGCATGCATTTCCTTTGCCGCTTGTGCCTGCGTCATCTTGTGCAGCGGCTTGATGGCCAGGCGCCGATCTTTCCCGCGGTACTCCACGAGGTGCAGTTTCCCTCCAGGTCGCAGGGCATCCTTCAAAGCGCTCATCATTTCGAAGGGATGGGAGAACTCGCGATAGGCGTCTGCCAGCAGCATCGCATCCAGGCCAGACTCAGGCAAGCGCGGATCATCGGGCATTGCCAGGACCGGCGTGATGTTCGACAGGCCGAGTTGCATGCCGCGATTGCGGATGATATCGAGCATGGGTATAGGCTGCATAAACGCGCTTTTCCTCCGATCACACGCGCAGCCCGCGGCCATCCGGGTCGCCTGGCAACCGGCGATCTGGCCGTATGGTGCAAATACACGAAACGTCCATTTTCATGCTGCTTCCCGATAGTAGTAGTTAAGCATACCGCCGAGCCGTTCAAGGCGATAAATTGGCTCATCGGCTCCATGGCGTATCTCGGCTGGCTGAAGCAGCAGGTTACCCACGCCTTGATGATTACGTTCGGTGTGATAATGGGCAAAATATTCTCTGAGTGCCCGGCGAAGCGACGCCTCGTCGAAAAGAATTATGCGATCGAGGCACTCCTCTTTTATGGAACGCACAAACCGTTCTGCGTATGCATTACAGTTAGGTGCTCGCACTGGACACCGAACGGGTTTCACGCCCTCTCGATCCAGATCTCCTCTGAATTCTTCAGTGTATTTCCTGTCGCGATCCATGATGAGATAGAGTTTCTCTGGAAGAAAACCATCTTCTACATCTGTTAGGTTGCGCGCCACCTGCTTCATGAAGGCACCGTTGGGCGCCATCGTCACGCCGGCAAGGTGCACGGAACGCGTTGAAAGATGAATGATAAACAACATGTAATAGGTCGCCAGTCCGCGGGCTGTCCAGACCTCGACCCTAAAGAAATCTGTGGCGGCCATGACGTCCCAATGCGTTTTCAAAAAACTCGCCCACGAGGTGCGTTTCCCGCGCTCCGGCGCCGGTTCGATGCCATGCCTTTTCAGTATGTTTTTGACTGTGTTTGGTGCAATGCGGTGACCGAGATTGTCGAGTGCGCCTTGGATCCGATCGTATCCCCACGTGTCGTTTTCCCGCGCAATGCAGATGACCAAATCCGCGATCTCTTGTGTGACGCGCGGTCGTCCTGGCCCCTTTCTGGCATAGGTCCACTTCTGGGCAATGAGCTTACGGTGCCAGGCAAGCAGCGTATCGGGTGTCACCAGCGTCTCAATTTCATTAAGTAACTGGCGGCCAAGCACCTTGGCTTTCACGGCAAGTCGCCGCCGCTGAGCATCGGTGAACCGAAGCCGCTGCCCCTCGAGCTTATCCTTGAGGACACGGTTCTCTTCCACAAGATAGCCGATGATCGCCTGTTGCTGGCGGTTAAGCCAGCCGGCTAGGGCGATTACCAGCAGATGAAAAGGTTGTATGACGTTGGTCATTGCCCGAACAGATTATCCGAGATGGCGTTCGATACCAATATCATACGGCTCGTTCGAATATTTGCACCATACGCCCCCGGCGCATGACGTCCAGACCCACAAATTTATGCAACAATCGAGTAAACACCCAAAGACGGTGACGGATCAGAGCGGTGCCTAAGAAAAACATCGAAAACTGAAAACAGCGGAGGGAGGCAAGTGCCTCCCTCCTTCCTGAACTGATGATAGTCAACTATTTTATTCTCTTAATGATACCGCAGGCATCACGAGCGCCACCTGCGCAGCCTTTCTTGAGGTCGCTCTCTTCGTCGCAATAGGTATCCTCATTGGTATGAATGATGAAGGCGCTCCCGTCCTCGTCCATGATACTCAACCGGCCGTCCGACAGCGTAATGCGGTTGGTCGTGTGCATCATCGTTCCCTTACCGTTTTTTACCTCGACATTTACGAGGTCGCCCATATGATACGGGTGATTAATGTCCGATGCCGGAACTTCGTCAGTAGCGCTGTCCGGGCGCGTCTCCCCGAAAGGCCCCGGATCATGGTGGCCTTGGGCGGCACCACAGGGTTCACAGGCGCCCGTTTCGTGAATGTGTACTGCATGCTTGCCGTCCGACAAGCCTTCGACCCGAAGCGCAATCGTAACTTCTTTAATACCTTCATCCGTCTTCTCTTCAGTGAGCGTGGCACTTCCTGCAATAGACGGATCAGTGCAGCCCTTGATATCAGCTACGGCCGTGATCTTGGTGGCATGACCGGGTAGAGAAAAGCAGGTTAACGCAACCGCAGCAAACAGGGACACGCAGGCAGGACTTGTAGATTTCGTTGTCGTTTCGATCATCAGTGACTCCTCCTTCCTAAATATATTTGACTCGGATCCCGGAGCGTCCCACGCCAGGAGACGTCGGCATGTCCTCACCTGTATAGACCATCGAGCGCACGCTTTCCATGACAGTTCTGTGATGGTCCCAATGATGCGCCATACCGGTCGCTGCAAAACTCTACTGTAGTCTTGGTTTCCCGATGCCAACCTGACGAAGATCTCAAAAGGGTTTAGCCCGTCTACACAGAGCAAACTTTAAGCTTTCCTGAAGGACCGGTCTGGGACAGGCACCTGCAGTTCAACTTCGCCAAGAAACCGCGAGGGTCGATGGGTCGGCAACGGTGAAAACCGGTTAATTCCAGCCCTGCACACATGGCCAGCGAAGGACCAGTTGCAGCAGAAGTTGTCGTTCCGAAATGTAGACCTACCTCCGATTAACCACCAGGAGGATACATCAGAGGTTTGGTGGCCCCCGTAGGAGCCACCAAAAACGACGCATATGACAGTGAGATAGTTAATTAGATGTGTCGCCCAAAACGCTATTAGCTTCAATGATCAAACGAGATGACAGTAATTCTACTATCAGAACTCTGTACCTGATTATTGACTATTGCATTGATCGTCATTATTGACGATTGCATTAATTGTGTCTGGCCTAGTGTTGCAAGGTTCAAGGTTGAAACTAGCAATGTCTGACTCAGTGTTATAAGGCGAGACTACCTTAACTTGATAAAATCCTTGCAATCGATCTGTTGGAATCGCGGATAATCCTAGGTCGACACTAGGAATTGGACCTTCAGGTTCCCGTTCACTTAGATC